>CAZYXP010000284.1:1866-3643 GCA_964651325.1 uncultured Phycisphaeraceae bacterium | reverse complement strand
GGACCTTGATATTTGTGGACGGCGATTTCAGCGTGGGCTCGTTCGCCAGAGCCAAACCGTACGAGCTCGGGCACAAGGTGAAGTTCGGGCAGCTCGGTACGGCGATGAACCCGGGCGTCACCGACTTAAACGACATCAAGGATTTGTTCGCCGCGTTGGCGGACGCGGTCGCTTTCCCGGATCCTGATCCGGCGGCTATTCCGTAACTGTAGTGGAAGACGCTCGATCGTGCCTTCGCGCGATCGGGGTTCGCGGAACCCAAGCATCAACAGGAACGGCCGGCGCGCCCTCGGGCTCGCCGGCCATTTTTCTTGCCACTGTCGCGATCGGGTTGGGCGTTGCCGTTCTCGAAGGTTGCGGGCGGCAGACGGATTGGTACAGTCGTCGCTGATCGAGGGCTGTTTTGGAAACGATCGTACCAAGCCGCCGCCTGATCCGGTGCTTGACGTGCATCGGTAATGCGCAGGCGCTCTGGTGGGGATGGCGGCTAGGGGGCGGGATTGTTGGGATCGTTTCGTGGCATACGTGTGGAGCATCTTCAATGCATTATTTGAGGAATCGATTGTCGTTCGGCTGTTGTGGCTTGCTTGGTCTAGTGCTGCTCGGTTCTGCCGGCTTCGGATGCGGCAGCGACTTCAATAATGTGCTGTTTCAATCGCTCTCGGCCGCCGGTCGATCCGCCTTTGATCTGACTTTGACGGACTTGGCGAACACCGTCGCGGACGCCGCTGACAACCTGAACGCGCCAGCGGACGGCGCAGATCAGGGTGGCGGAGCCGGCGATGATTCCGGAGACACCGACATCGACATCGATGGCGATGGTGACGGTGGCGCAACCGACGGTGGGATGCCTCCCGCCGCCGGCGATGGGGCCAATGGCCGACTTGTTTTCGACGGCAACGGTTGCAGTACGTGTCACTGCGATGATGCCAGTGGAGGGTGCGCGCTTGGCGCGCCGTCGCTTCAAGGCGTCGAGGCCGCAGAGGTTACCGACAAGCTTACCGGCGTCCTTGGCCACACCGGGGGGACGCGGGATCTCAGCGAAACGGAACTTGAGGATCTTGCCACCTACCTAGCCGAACTCGCCGGCGGAGGTAGCGCGCCGGACGGCGCACCGGATCAGGGGACTGCAGGCGATCCCGCTGCGGGCCAAGGGCTCTTCGAAGCCAATGGATGTTCGACATGCCACTGTGATGATGCCTCAGGAGGCTGTGCGTTAAGTGCCCCATCCATTCAGGGGGTTGATGCCGCGCTGGTTACCGACAAGCTTACCGGCGTCCTTGGCCACACCGGGGGGACGCGGGAATTGGGCGAGGTTGAGCTGGCAGACCTGGCGGCGTACTTGGTGGATTTGGCGGGGGGCGGCGGGTCGGACGTCATGCCTGATCCAATCGTCGATCCTGATGTGGGCAGTGGTCGGGTGCTCTACGAAGGCAACGGCTGTGGCTCTTGCCACTGCGCGGACGGGACCGGGGGCTGCGCCCTGTCGGCACCCGCGATCACCGGGACGACCACGACCGTTTTAGACGAGTTCTTGCTCGGCGCGACCCCGCACACCGGGGGCAAAAAGGACTTGTCGGACGGGGGTATCGCGTCATTGGCGGCGTTCTTGGCGGGCAGCTAGTGCGGTTGCCAGAGGCGAGGTAGGGCAGGGGGTTGCTCTGTTGCAGCGTTCGCCTGCCACGGCCGCGGCAAACCCCAATGGTGGCTGTAACAAACCCCGCTGTCACAAACCCCGCCATCGCAAACGCCGATGGCAGGGGAACGCTCCGTCCAT
>CAZYXP010000284.1:0-1766 GCA_964651325.1 uncultured Phycisphaeraceae bacterium | reverse complement strand
GCCAATCTAGCTCAATAGCGCGCGGCGGAGCAACCCCCTGCCCTCCCTGTTAGACACACCCCGCGCGCCACCTGCCAACGCGCTACCTGCCCGCGCGCTACCTGTTAGCCTCCGCCATGCGATTTTCGGTAGCTTTCGCGCAGGAGCGGGGATGTGCCGAAGTGGGGGTCATGGCAGGCGGTGCATTGCTCGGCGTTGTCGCCGCTGTGGGCTTCTTCGCTAAGATCCTCTGGTTCGTCGTGACAATCGACGCACACCTCAAAAACCGGCATGACCAGGAGGAACCGCTGCTCGCTGCGGTGGGGCAGGTGGCACATCAAGCACTCGCGCTCCGCCACGGGCGGATGGCCGACGCGGTCAGAGAAAAAATCCGCGTGGCAGGATTGGCACCGGTCCAAGAAGTCATCGCGGACGTTCATGCGAGCGTTGGCATCGTGGCAATTGGCGCACTCCCGCTTCATGTAGGGCGGATGATTGGAGACGAACCTAGGCTCGGGCAGCACCAATTCCGGCGCTTTGGGTTCTTGGGACGGGGCGTCTTCGCCAACCTGCGCCGTCTTGCTGTTCTCGGGGACTTCGAAGAAAAAGTGTTTCAACCGATTGCGTGTGGTGGATGAACACCCTAATGCAATCATGGCCGCTATGGCGGACGCGTAAAAAACGTTGCGCATAACTCTATCCCGTCGCTGCCGGCGATGCTTGGTTATATCGGCCCGCATCCACGATACGCGCCAACTCCGAAAGATCAATATCCCCCGCCGGTCAACTTTTTCCGTTGTCCGTGACGCTTCCGGCGGGATGGGTACGACGACTCAGAGCCGCGGGCCCAAGCCTGTGGAGGTCCGGGTCAGCATGTCACAGGGCTTGCGTCTTGTGCTCTGAGGCGCGCCTGGCGCCGCACCTGTCCCGCAATCAGTTTGTACGCATGGCGAGAAAAATCGGGGCTAATTGGGGCGGTCCGAGATTGCCTGTTAAGTAAGTCGCGGCCCTACGCCGATTTTATTCTTGCAAGGCGGCGTTGGATCGCATATACCTGCGCGCGAGCTGCGGGCGCGGCGTCTAATGGTTTGCGCTTTCGCGATGATCGTGGAAGCGCGAGCGTGAGTGGAAGAATTCGTGCACGTGAAAGGTAGGGCAAGCACTGAGTGCAGGCGGTGGGGCGCGCTGATACTCTGCGCGTGTAGCCTTGGCGCCGCCGCACGGGGCGAGGAGTCGGTCGAGGGGACTCGCGGCGCACCACCCAAGACGCGATGGTTGACCCTGGATCATCTGGACGCTTTTCTCGAACTCGAAACCGACTACCGCTACGACCGTGTCGATACGGCACCCCGGTTCTTGGGCGCGCGCCGTGGTTCGCAGACCAATCGCGAATGGGGTTTTGAGGAACGCATCGGGTTCAATCTGGCGGGCACCGTGCTCGATCCGGGGTTCATCACCTTTGCCGGCGATCTGAACTTCGCGCTCGCTCAGGATCACTTCGAGGAATATGGAACCGGCCTGCGAACGCGGCGCGACACCGATCGCGGCGTGCTGCTGCAATACGACATGCGTGTGAATTTCTTCCAAGGCAAGCTGATTTCCGGCAGCGTGTATGGCTTGCGGCAAGACGATCGGATCAACCGGCGATTCCAGCCCACGCTGGACGAGGAGCGCAGCGGTTTTGGCACGAGCTGGGTGTTTGCCCACGACAAGATTCCCATGGAGCTCAGCTACGATTTCCTAGAGACCGACCGGACGGGGAATCGGGACAAACGCGACAACGAGGA
>CAZYXP010000283.1:0-3672 GCA_964651325.1 uncultured Phycisphaeraceae bacterium | reverse complement strand
AAGAGAAGAGTCGTGTGTGGTGGGTGGGCGTTCCCGGTGCTTCATGATCTGTGGAGGCGTGCCAAGTGTGTCGCCGCAAACGGCTGGCGGCGGCACCGCCGAGGCGCGGCCGGCTTCGCACGTCCTGATCGGCATCCGCTGAGCCTACACACGAAGCTTGTGCTTGTCAGCACGGGCGTGTTGCTTGTGATTGGGGCGGTGGCGTTTTTTGTCTTTGAATCCATCGCACGCGAGGCGATGCCCGCCGCACCGTCCGGATCCAGCCTGGCGGCCATATCGCAGGCGAGCCTGTGGGGCCGGTGGCTCGATGCTGCGTTTCTGTCTGTGACCTGCCGCACGGCCGGATTCAACACCGTGCCGATGGATCTGGAATCGCTTTCCTCGGCAAGCCTCTTCTTCGCAGCGATTTTGATGTTTATCGGCGGCGCTCCGGCCTCGACCGCCGGCGGCGTCAAGACGCTTGCCGTGACCGTCCTGTTGCTGGCGGTAGGGTCGCAGCTGCGCGGCCGGTCGCGTACGGAAGTATTTCAGCGCACGGTCGCCGAACACATCGTGCGGCGCGCCGGTGTGCTCGTGCTGGTGATGTGCGGCATTGTCAGCGTTGTGACACTGACGATTTGTTTGACCGACCCCGTCTCGCTTTCCGAAGCGCTGTTTGAGTCCGTATCCGCGTGCGGCACGGTGGGGCTTTCGACGGGGCTGACTCCTAAATTGACGGCGGGTGGCCGGGTGGTCATCATGGTGGCCATGTTTGCCGGCAGGCTCGGGCCGCTTTCGATCTTGATCGCGCTGGCGGGCCGGGGGCCGACGGTTCGCTATGAATATCCCGTCGGGCATGTAGGCATCGGGTAACCGGTTGCGGCTGCGGGTGGCTCGGGCAAGTAAGGTTGGCTCGCGGTGGGTGGAGTTGTATTGAGAGGCGTCGGATCATGCAGAAGTTTGCCATTTTGGGTTTGGGCAGGTTCGGCGAGCGGCTCGCGCGAACTCTGGCTGCGGCGGGCGCGGAGGTCATGGCGATCGACCGCCATACCAAGCCAATAGAACGGCTGCGAGACGAAGTCACGCTGGCGGTGCGGTTGGACAGCACGGACCCCGAGGCGCTCAAGGCTCAGGGGGTGGATCAGGTCGATGTGGCCATCGTCGGCATCGGCGAAGATTTCGAATCTTCAGCGCTGACCGTGGCGGCGTTGCACGAGTTGGGCGTTGAGCGCATCATCGCCCGCTCGATGACCGAGCTTCAGGGCAAGATATTGCTCCGCGTGGGAGCCGTTGAAGTCGCCCAACCCGAGAATGAATCGGCTATGCGTTGGGCTCATCGCCTGATGCTTCCCAATCTGAGCCAGTATGTGGAGTTGGGCGAAGGGCACAGCATGATTTATCGGGCGGCACCGAAGTCGTTTCATCAAGAGAAGCTCAAGGATCTCGACCTCAGAAATAAGTATGGCGTCAATCTGGTGGCCATCGAGCGTCGCGTCCTGGAGAAGAAGGGCGGCGAGGCCGGCGAGGCCGGCGTGGAGCGCGTGGTCTTGGAGATTCCCTTTGCGGACACCGCGATTCTCTCCACCGATACGCTCGTCCTGATTGGTTCAAATGAAAGCCTAGCCAAGCTGCCCGCGGATTAGGCGTGTCGAGCTGGTGTCCCACGTCCGAGAAGAAGCCTACTGATCGCCCGGTCGGGTGACCGGTCGAGTCTCGCGTTTTCCCAACGCTCGGTTGATCCGCGCTCAGGCAGACCTACAATTACGAGGAAGCGGGCACTTCAAGGTAGCGGTTCTTTGTCCAAACTTCTGGGAGGGGGAAACGTGCAAACAGGCAGCAACGCCGCAACGAGCATGGAAAACAGGTGGCGTCCACGCCGCGGACGCATGGTTGTCGCGCTGATCGCGGCTTCGATCCTGATGAGCGGTCCGATGTTGCTCGCCTTTCGTACCGGCGCCGGTGCCGGGCGGAGCGGCGGCCCGGAGAACCTCGGCCAGAGTTGCACGTCATGCCACGAGTTTGAGCAAGGTTCCGGACACGTGGAGATTCTCGGGCTTCCCCAACGATACCGTAGCGGGGCCGTATACGATCTTACGGTACGCATCGGCGATCCCGATCGCGTTGGCGCCGGGTTTGAGCTCAGCGCGGAAGCGGGCACAGGCCATGCGGGCACGCTTTCGATCATCGACCCGACCCGATCCCAATTCGCTTCGAGCAATTCTAACTACGTTACTCACACGGAGCAGGGCGTGGACGCCTCCATCGCAGGTTGGGCGGCGGGGGGCGGTTCCTTTGACTACGCCGTTCGCTGGCAAGCCCCGGTTGCGGACGTGGGCTCGGTCGATTTCTTCGCCGCCGGTAATGCCATCAACGATCTCAATGGCTTCTTTGGCGATCATTACTATCTCGGAACCCGCCGCATGAACTTTGCTGTTTCTGGTGATGGCGACGGGGATGGCGATGTAGACTTGTTGGATGTAGCCTTGTTTCAACAATGCTACGGAGCGTCCAATCTTGACGCCGCAGATGCCTGCCGCTACTTCGATTCAAACGATGATGCCTACGTGACGATGGACGACACGTTCGATGTTGTCAGCGCGATAGATGGCCCGCTCGCGGTCGATCCGGCGGCGCTGGCAGCGGCCGATTCCGTTCGCGGGGGCAAGCTGTACGATCGCTGGTGGACGGTAGTGGGCCTGCCCGCCCCGCAGACGACCCACCATCTCTATCCGAACCTACCCTTCCAATCCGGAGCCGCGACGCATCGCTGCAAGGAGTGTCACGGTTGGGATTACAAGGGCGTGGCGGGCCAGTACGGATCGGGGCCACACTACACAGGCATTGTTGGCGTGGCCGATTCGACGCTCGAACCGGAGGCGATGTTTCGGCTTCTTAGGTCTTCACCCGCTCAGATGCCCAACGGGCATGACATGGCAGCCGCCGGTCTTGGAGATGAAGACATCTGGGATCTGGTCAGCTTCCTGCGTTCCGGCGTGATCGATCCGGACGTGTATCTGGATCAAAACGACGCCTTTGTTGGTGATTCGGTAGAGGGCATCTTCCGGTTCCAAACGGTCTGCGGCCACTGTCATGGCAACGACGGAACCGCGATCGACTTTTCCGGCGGCGGGCCGGTTCCGGAATACCTCGGCACAGTCGCAACCAACAATCCCTGGGAGCTGATGCACAAGGTGCGCCACGGAAACCCCGGCGCCTCGATGCCCCCGGGCAGGCTGCTACGCTGGACGCCGCAAGACGTGGCGGACATCGGGGTGTTCTGTCAGACCCTGCCCACGGAGTGATGCTCGCAGAGCCGCGCCGTGCAGTGAGTCACGCGGACGCTCTTGATCCGAACCGCGACCGTGAGGGAGCGGCGTGGAGATGGCTGTTGGTCCGTTCGCGAGCGTTACGTGGCAGAGCAGGGGTAGCTGCAGCGGCCTTGGTCGCTTCTTCCAGATGGTTCTCTATCCATTCCGCGATCGTGAGGGAGCGGAGTCGCGGTGGCTGTCGTGGCCTGGGCCGCTTCCTCACGGGCGCGGTTCGGCTTGCGTGCCCCCCAACCATGAATCAACGCGCTGGTGGACGCATGGGCGGCTCCTTGCTTCGCCCCATGGGTAACCCTATTCGACCGACGTTCCGTCGAACCCCGATCCAAGGAAACCCGCGATATTGTGCGAAAAGTGACGCCGCGAC
>CAZYXP010000282.1:0-3709 GCA_964651325.1 uncultured Phycisphaeraceae bacterium | reverse complement strand
ATCGTCGCACGCATTGGGTGCGCCACCGCCGCACACACCAGCCGTACATACTTCATCCGTGTTGCAAAACAGGCCGTCGTTGCAAAGCGTGCCGTCAAGCTCACTGGGATTGTCGCACGCCCCCGCCAGGCAATTGTCTTGGGTGCAATCGTTGGCGTCGCCGCACAAGCCCGCACCGGCAGGTCCGTCGGCCAAGTCGTTGTTTTGACACACCCCCAACCCGTTGCACGTATCCGCACCGGAACACGAGCCCGCGCCGTTGCCCACACAGGCCACGCCGCTGGCTTCATTGGGATTGTCACACGCCCCCGCAAGGCAGTTGTCCTGAGTGCAATCGTTGGCGTCGCCGCACAGCCCCACACCCGCGGCTCCGTCGGCTACGTCGTTGTCCAGACACACGCCGAGTCCATTGCACGTATCCGCGGCCGTGCAATCGCCCGCGCCGTTACCCACACATGCAACTCCGCTGGCTTCATTGGGATTGTCACACGCACCCGCAAGGCAGTTGTCCTGAGTGCAATCGTTGGCGTCGCCGCACAGCCCCACGCCCGCGGGTCCGTCACCTAAGTCGTTGTTCTGACACACACCCAGGCCGTTGCATGTATCAGCGGCCGTACAATCGCCCGCCCCGTTGCCCGTACAGGCCACGCCGCTGGCTTCATTGGGATTGTCACACGCCCCGGCAAGGCAGTTGTCCTGCGTGCAGTCGTTGGCGTCACCGCAAAGCCCCACACCGGCGGGTCCATCGGCTACGTCGTTGTTGAGACAAACCCCCAGTCCGTTGCATGTATCAGCAGCGGTACAGGAGCCCGCGCCGTTGCCCACACAGGCCACGCCGCTGGCTTCGTTGGGATTATCACACGCACCGGCCAGACAATTGTCCTGCGTACAATCGTTGCCGTCGCCGCACAGACCCACGCCCGCGGGTCCGTCGGCCGCGTCGTTGTCCTGACACACGCCGGACAGGCAGCTATCCGCCGCCGTACAGGCACCCACGCCATTTCCGGCGCAGGCCGTGCCGTTGGCCTTGGCGGTCCAGTCGATGTTGTTGGTTGCAGCGTTGCATTCCTCACAATCGTTGGCTGGATTCCCATTGCCTTGATTGAAGCAAACGCCACCGATCAAGCAAGTACCCGCATTGACCGTAAATACGCAGTTGGTGCCGTCGAAGGTGTCGGTTGTACACGCCAAGCCGTCATTGCATCCGCTGATTGTAATGGGCCCGGAGTCAAATGTATTTGTGGGAACCGTCGCGGCCGTGGCGGCGTCGGTGGCCTTGTTGATGAAAGCCGGGAACGCCGGTGGGTTGTCCGCAAGAAAGGTCAAGCTAGTGGTACCCACGGTCAGCGCTCTAAAGGACATGGTGACTACGGTGCCATCGGCTGAGATCGATGCCGCGTTGATTATGGCAGCAAGTCTCACGTCTCCTGATAGGTCAGTCTGATTAATCAAGTTCCAGCCCGTGGCGGGAAGCGTCAACCCCAGATCGCGCGGTACGACGCTGGTCAATGCGAGCGCCGAGTTGGTGTAGTGAATCAGGCCTTGAACGCCGTCGATCGGCGCGCTGATGTTCGTGGCATCGAACGTCACCGTGACCGTATCGCCCTGCTGGACATTGGTGGTACCGGCATCCACATTCAAATTGAGATCGACGGAGGGCGGGTTGATGCCGGTGTACGTGATATCCGATTCCGGACTGTTGGCCGCACCGCACACGGCGGTCCCGAAGACGCCGTTATTCGTGGTGGTCGGCGTGATCGACGGACTCGACGCAGGGACGGCCTGCATTTCGATAACAGCTACGCGCGACCAGTTGAGTGGCGCCACACCGGTCGAATCAGCCGAACAGCCGAGGCCCGGTAGATACAAACCACTGAGGTCGTCCACAACGCCCGTCGTGTTGTTCGCGGTTCCATTCACGCCAGTCGTAAAGAGAAACCCGTGAAAAATGCCGCCTGTGAACGGAAACGTATTGCTCAATGTCACGATGGCGTCGGCCGGCGCATAGCTGATGTCCAGGCTGACGGCGGATAGACCGGTCGGGTGCGCGGTTTGCGCCCAGACCTCAACATAGAAGATGGCTCCGGCGCCAAACGCGGTGGCGTCGGACACCGGCTCGACGGTCGATTCGTCCGGCCCAAAGCTGAACACGTTCTTGGCGACCAATCGGATTTCAACTCCGGGTCCGAGCTCCAGCGGACCTTTGGCTTGCCGAGTCACATGTCTATCCGCGGCGTGGCCCGTAGAGCACATCGCCAAGCCTATCACCAGCGTGGCCGCAATGCCTTGCCGCTTGATCATCGAAAACGCCCGCACCTTCGACGAAAATCCGTTTCGTTCCACCTTTTTGTCCTCTCAATTACACAGTGCGCGGCTGAGAATATCCTTGCCGCCGTGAGTACGTTTAGGGAAGGCAGGTCGCGCACGCGCCGCACGACTGCCCGAAGCATCCGCTGAAGACACCGAAATCCCCGGTGCCAATACTTATTTCACCTGTGGCTCCGTCCACCAATCCGTCGTAATTCATGCCCACGCACGCGGCGTATGACGGGTCAGCGGGAAGAAGGGTAAGCCCGAAACACCCCGAGAAGAGCCCGAAATCCCCTGTACCGATCACACCAACCGCATCGTTGTCCAAATCAAACCGGCAATGATTGCAAACGTCGGCGGCTTCGTCGCACTGCTCACAGCCGCCCGGGCAGGGCGCGGCGCTGGTGACACATGCACCCGCCTGGCACGTGTCGGTGCCGTTGCAAAAGAGTCCATCGCCGCAGGCCGCGCCATCGGCCAACGTCGTGTGCTGACAGGCGCCCGCCGCCACAACGCAGGTATCCGTTGTACATGCGTTGGCGTCGTCGCAATGCGCATTGGTGACGCACTCGGGAATAAAAATCGGGTTCAAGCTGTAGACCTCGATGGGGTCCAATTCGCCGGTTCCGTTGGAATCGATAGCGAAGATCTGCCGGATCGATCGTATGCCAAGCACATCATGTAGGTTATCGAGATCGAGGAAGATGATGTTGGCGACATTGGGGCCACCGGGCACGTCGAGCGAATCGATGTCCATCCCCTGCACGCCTCCGGTGAAGCTTAGAAACACATACTCGCCCGTGACGATCGGCGAACCGGCCTCCACATCCAATACTTCAACAATGATGCCGACATCGTCGGTGGCGCCGGATTCCAACGAGTTGTTGTTGCGCACGTTGGCGTCCACGATCGCCAACTCGAACGTGCGCGTCGTCGTGGCGAAGGACAAACCGCTGCGCGGATTCCCCACGCGGCCAGTGGGCTCTACAAAGTGAAGCGGTTCGGTCGGCGTAAACGTGCCGCCAAACGTCAGGATGTCCGGGTGGTTCAAGCGCAACGCCCGCAGACCCGTCTGGGCGAGATTGATCGTCTCATCATACGCGCGGGATCCCGTCGCCTGTTCCGCCGATTGCACTACGGTTTGGACCAAATCCAGCATGCCGGCTCCCGGCGGAGCTGGGGCGTTAATAAACGTCAATGGCAAGAGAGGATCCGGGAAATCTTCGACCAGCGCGATCTGCACAAAGACGCCGTCGTTCAGGTCGGTGGCCGGATCCGCAAGGATGGCACCATGCCCGCGACCGGCCTGAACCGCAAAGCCGAGATTCGCCGCGGCAAACGCGCCCAGACTGGTCGTCAGAAACTCGTTGGTGACCCCCACCTGCGCGGGAATGCCCTG
>CAZYXP010000281.1:0-3738 GCA_964651325.1 uncultured Phycisphaeraceae bacterium | reverse complement strand
CGCGCGGGTATCATCCAGCGGATTGGGATTGGCCCGGTTTGTGCTGATTTGGGATCAGCACAGTTTGACGGCTGCGGTTCAACGAGTACGGTTTTCGCGATGAACGTGATCATTGGTGGCGCAGGCGAGGTCGGCAACCACGCGGCCGAAGTGCTTTCCACGGCTGGGCACGGTGTGACGGTTATCGATCTGTCCGCGGGGCAGCTCCGCGCGGTAAGCAACGTACTGGATGTGCGCACCCTCGTGGGCCATTGCGCCCATGTTGACGTGCTGCGCGAAGCGGCGTGTGAGAAATGCGATCTCTTGGTGGCCGCCACCGACAGTGATGAGATCAATTTGCTTACCGCTTCGCTCGGCAAGCAAATCGGAGCCAAGCGGACCGTGGTCCGCGTTCACCACACCGCCAATTTCACCCTTCGCTCGACCCCGTTTGCCAAGCACTTGGGCGTCGATGAAATGCTTTGCCCGGAGCATCTGACTGCTCTGGAAATCGGGCGGGCCATACGCAGCCCCGGCTCGATTGCCCTGGAAGACTTCTCACGTGGCCAGTTGCTCATGCAGCGTTTGCAGGTAATGTCCGGGGCCAGCGCTGAAGGCAAGAAACTTTCCGAGCTAACGCTACCTCCTTCCGTTCGCCTGGCGACCGTGGAAGACGAAGACGGCCCCCACATTGCGCAGGCCTCCACGGTAATCCGCGGAGGCCATTGGGTAACTGTGATCGGCGAAACCAAGAGCTTCGAATCGGCGCGCAAACTGTTCAGCAAGGAAAAGGAGAAGCGGCAGCACATCGCGATCATGGGCGGCGGGGCCACCTCGGTCTGGCTGGCTCGACGCCTCAAGAGCAAGTTTTTCTCGGTTCGGCTGTTCGTCGATGACCAAGCTCGAGCCGAAGCGTTGGCCGATAAGCTAACCCACGTGACGGTTCTCGTCGCGGATCCAACGGATTCGGCCACCTTCACCGACGAGCAAATCGACAAAGCCGACGTGTTCATCGCCGCCGCCGAGGACGACGAGCACAATATTCTCGGTTGCGCGCAGGCCAAAGCCCTGGGCACCGCGCTTGTTATCGCGGTCGTTCAGCGAACGAAATACATCCATCTTCTTGAGCACGTTAAGATCGATTTTACGTTCAGCCCGCGTCAAGTGGCGGTCAGCGCCATTCTTAGTGTCATTGACTTTGGGCCCGTCCGATCGGTCGCCAAATTCGCCGACAAATCGACCGAGGCATACGAAATCCATCCGCACAAAAAGGCCGGCATCCTGGGGAAAGAGCTACGCAACATCAAACTGCCCCCTCAATCGATGATCGCCGCCATTCGTCGTGACGATCGCGTCTATGTTCCGGGCGCTGAAGACCAAGTCCTGCCGGGCGATACGCTGCTGGTCATAGCGCCCCGGGGCATTCACGATCAATTACGCAAGGTCTTCGTAGCCAAATGATTGTCGATCTGAGAATCGTCTGTCGGCATCTGGGCCTGTTGATGGGCGTGCTCAGCGCGGTGATCCTCGGCGTGGGCGCTTTTTCGGGAATCGAGCATTGGCTCAACATCTCGCAGGCTTCGGGAGAGGTCCCCGGGTTGTTCATCAGCGCCGGATGCGGAATTCTGCTGTCACTCGGGCTGCTGGCGATTCCACAAAAAGACCGGAGCACGCTCGGGCAGCGTGAAGCACTCCTGCTGGTCGCGATGAGCTGGATTGTGGGCGCCGCGCTTGCGGCCTCCCCGTACTATATCTGGGGATTGCTGCGCGACAGCGCCGCCGATTCCGCCCACAATTTCGATAGCGGCGTCAACTGCTACTTTGAGGCGATGAGCGGGTTGACCACGACGGGCGCCACCATCATCGAATCGCTGGCCACGCTTCCGAGGGGTTTGCTGCTTTGGCGGGCGATCACGCATTGGCTCGGCGGGCTCGGCATCGTCGTTTTGTTTGTGGCCGTGCTGCCCATGCTCGGTGTCGGCGGGCGGCGCGTCTACAAAGTCGAAGCGCCGGGACCGACGCCCGAGGGCGTCACGCCGCGTATTCAGGATACGGCGCGCATCCTCTGGCTCATTTACACGGGCATGACCGTGATCGAGATCGTCGCGCTGCGGCTCTGCGGCATGACCTGGTTCGATAGCACTTGCCATACGCTGGCGACCCTGGCCACCGGAGGCTTTAGCACCCTCGACAGCAGCGTCGCCGGCTTCGATTCGAACGCGGTGCATCTGGTGATTATCCTCTTCATGTTTCTGGCGGGCACCAACTTCGGCTTGTTTCACAGGCTCATCCAAAAGGACTACCGCAACGTGTTGCGCGATCCGGAGCTGCGCCTCTATCTGGGCATCATCATCGTCGCCACCGGGCTGGTGATGTTCAGCCTTATGCGATCGCCGCCCGGTGGCGTGTCGTACGGCTCGTGGTTTCACACGTTTCGTGATTCGCTCTTTCAGGTAGTTTCAATCCAAACGACGACCGGGTTTTGCAGCGCGGATTTCGATCAATGGGGATTTCTCGCCAAAGGGACGTTGCTGTGCCTGATGTTTGTCGGCGGCTGTGCCGGATCTACCGGCGGGGGCATCAAAGTAGTCCGGGTTTTGATCGCGGCCAAGGTGATCCTGGCCGAGCTGGAGCACGCCTATCGGCAGCACGTCGTACGAAGCACTCGAATCGGCCGATCCCCGATTGACAACGATCTTAAGGTAGGGACGCTCGTCTACATCCTGGGCATTGTCGTCCTGTTTTGCGTCGGATCGGCCGCGATCCACCACTTGGAAGGCGGCGCCACCGGATTCACCACCTCGGCGACGGCGGCGGCGGCGACGCTGAACAACGTCGGCCCGGGGTTTGCGCGGGTGGGCGCGACGCAGAATTATGCCTGGTTTTCGGCCCCGAGCAAACTGGTGATGAGTACCCTGATGCTGCTAGGCCGGTTGGAGTTGTTCGCCATTGTGGTTCTGTTTTCGCCGCGTTTCTGGCGATCGGAGTAGGGATTCCGGCGGGCGGAGCAAGCGTCATTTTGACGCGGTTTCCAACAGCGTGCCTCCGAGATGTGACGATAGATCGTTGGTGGTGGGACATCGTGTGGCGGCAGCCATGGGCGCTAATTTGCGGGATCATGGGGCGATGCCGCGCTTTGATGACCCTTGGTGTGTGAGGCTTTTTTCGTGGGGCGCGGTTCAATGAGTCGATTCAGCTCGCTACGACGGTTCGATGTGCAGGCCCGATTCGCGGCCGCGGCAGCCCTGAGTTCCATCCTGCCCATGGCCGCCGCGGTGACGATCGCGATGCGCAACTACAACGACGCGTTGCGGCAGATTGTCTACAAGCAAAACAGCTATGCGATGGCGCTGCTTGCGTGCCTGGCCGTTTCGGCGACCCTCGGCATCGTCGCTTCTATACTCGGTTTCAACAGTGCGGATCAGCGCGTCAATGACAAACCCAGACTTTCCTGGATGGGCTTCTTCGTTGGCGGCGGCGTGGTGGCTTTGGACATCGTGATTCTAATCGCCTTCGTCATGCTTCGATTGAAGCAGCCGGGTTAGGGCGGTGTGGACGCGGATTAGATGGGTGGCCCTCTTTCATGGAATCATGTGTAGCACAGCGGCCCTCCGCTGTGTCGGGGGTAACCGCCCAGCCGGGGGCGGCTGGGCTACAAGTGGCTGGGTCACCCCGTGCAGGCAAGCTTACAACAGCGCTAGAGCCTAGGAGTACAGCGCAAGGTCGTTCGGAGCGCAGGCTTCCAGCCTGCACGACCCG
>CAZYXP010000280.1:0-3760 GCA_964651325.1 uncultured Phycisphaeraceae bacterium | reverse complement strand
CGGTACCCGATGGCCCCGGTATCCGAGTGAGTGATAGACAGCCATTTAGACGTTCTTAACGGGCTCCCTGCAGTTCGCCAGTACGCTACCGGCGCGGCATTCTGCAACCGCCATTGCGAAAAGTCAACCACGTAATCCCTTGGCACGGCGATCCAAGCGATCATGCCGGGCCCTACGGAGCCCCGCACGATTGTACAAGCTATGATCGGACGTTTCTCTTGATGACGCCAACTCCTCAAGTTCCCTTTTTTCCTTGTGAACGCAGAATTTCCAGTGTGACCGCAACCGTTCGGCAGGATCGCGCCGAAATCGTCTTTGATGTGGTAGAATGCGTGTTTTGTCGCTAGGCTTCCGTGGAAATACGGGGGCCACGTCGATGGTTTTTTTTGGCCGAGGTGGCCTTTTTCGCCCTGCAGCAGCGGCGTGGGCGACACACATGAGCGTTTGGGGGCGCAGGCGCAATAGGGGTCTACGAAGCATGGGGTTGAAGTAGGGCTTGCCCGGGACGCGATCCGGGGGATTCATTGCGAAAGGCGGAGCAGTAAATGAGTAGATTCGTTTCCTTTCTCGAGTCCGCAATCGATGGCACGCATTTAGCGCCGGATGGCGTCGCGACGTTGCATCGCGATCGACCGATCTGGGTGCGCTATGATCTCGATGCGGTGCGTGCGGCCGTCAATCCGGAGACGATCGCCGGGCGCGAGCCGACGCTTTGGCGCTATCGGGAGCTGTTGCCGCTGCCGGATGGGTACGATCCCGTGACGCTCGGCGAGGGCATGTCGGCGATACTCGAAACGCCGCGGTTGGCTCGACGGTTTGGCCTGAAGCAGCTTTGGATCAAGGACGAATCGCAGTTGCCCACCGGCTCCTTCAAGAGCCGGGGGCTTGCGATGGCCATCAGCATGGCCCATCGCTTCGGCATCAAGCGGGTAGCCATCCCCACGGCGGGCAACGCCGGAGGCGCGATGGCCGCCTATGCCGCCCGGGCGGGCATGGAGGCGTACGTATTCATGCCGCACGATACGCCGATCGTCAATCAATATGAATGCCTCGTAGCGGGCGCCAAGGTCTATCTGGTCGATGGCCTGATTAATGATTGTGGGGCCATTGTGCGCGCGGGCACCGAGCCGATGGGTTGGTTCGATCTATCCACGCTGAAGGAGCCCTACCGTATCGAGGGCAAGAAGACGATGGGCCTGGAGTTGGCGGAGCAATTCGAATGGAGCCTTCCTGACGTCATCCTTTATCCTACGGGCGGAGGCACGGGGTTGATCGGCATGTGGAAGGCGTTCAACGAGCTGCGCCGGCTGGACTGGCTGCGCTCGGACAAAATGCCGCGCATGATCAGCGTCCAAAGCAGCGGCTGCGCGCCGATCGTACGTGCGTTTGATCAAGGCGAGCGGTTTGCCGAGCCCTGGAAGAATGCCACCACCTGCGCCACCGGGCTGCGTGTTCCCGGGGCGGTGGGCGATTTCATGATCCTGGATGCGATCCGCGAGAGCGGAGGGTGCGCGATTGCCGCGGAAGAGGGGCGGATTCAAAACGCGATGCGCGAAGCGATCGCCGCGGAGGGCATCTCGCTCTGCCCCGAATCGGCCGCCTGTGTGGTCGCCTTGGAAGGGCTCGTGGCCGATGGCAAGATCGGCCCGAACGATCGTGTCGTGCTCTTCAACACGGGGTCAGCGGCCAAGTATGTCGATGCACAACCGATGAAAATCCCTGTCATTTCGGATTCTTCCAAAATCGATTTCGCCAAGTTGGGTTGATAAACAACAAGCGGCTTCCGCACGCGGCGTGGGATTATGGGGATGACGCGTACCTTCTATTGAGGGGCTGTCTTATCGCACCAAGCCGGCTCAAGACGAATTCGCCTTGCGTCCAAGCCCGACGGCCAATCATCCGATGCATGCGTGGGCCTAGGGCTTTCGGATCGATTGGTTAAACGGCGTAAGGGAGATTTGGCACTCATGCAACAGAAATCACGCGCGATTCAATGCATCTTGGTAGGTACACTGGCGCTGACGCTCACCGCCTGCGGCAGCAAGAACAATGGCTTGCCCTCCACAGTGACAGTGGAATTGCCCGACGGCACGGCCGTCGCAACCACCCTGGGCAGTGGCGTGATTTCATTTGCCGACAGCCGGTGGCAGTTCTTCCGGACCTCCGCCACGGGGCAGGGCGCGCCATTTGCGACGATAGTTTTCGGACCTAACGGCGAGCTGGCATCCATTGAAGACAACACGATCGCTGCGGAAATCTTTGGGCCGACGATTCTGTTTGACGGGGCGAAGCACAACACGTCTCAGTCGGGGCTGACCTACGCCGCCGCGACCTTCGGCGCGGCGACGGCCGATTCTCAGGGGTTTGCGTTTGAGGGCCAAATCACGGCATTCGCGGCCATTGTCGGCGATGTGGCCAATGCCGATATGTCGGCGTCGGGCACGTTTGATGGAGACGACATCAACACGGTCACGGGTACCTTCGAGTTTTCCTTCGTGTTGTCGTCGCTGGCGTCGTCGTTCGTGGATGTTCCTGAAGGCAGCGATGCCGATTCCTTTGGATTCATCGGCCACAGGGTTGTGGACTAACAGTACATCGTTCGGAGCGCAGGCTTCCAGCCTGCACGACCCGCGATGATGATGCAGGCAAGATGCCTGCGCTCCGGGTTTGTGACGATTTTGCGCTGTAAACCAGCCCGTTCCAGCGCCCAGGGCACCGGCCTAGCGCATCGTCACAACCAAGTTTTTGGGATGGCATGGGCATGCGCCAGCTTGCCCGTGCTGGTCTCGTGGGAACACGGGCTGACAAGTTTGCCCATGGCACCCGCGCGGCCTCAACGCGGCTTGGCGCTGCCGGAAACCTGGGCTCCGCGCGGGCTGAAGCCCGCGGCTCGGAACAAGAAGAGAAGGAAAATGCTCTGACGCTTACGAGCCGTGGCGCACGCCGTCAGCGATCAGTGGGATCGCGCGTTCGATCTCCTCTTGCGTCGTAAACCGGCCCACGCTGAACCGCACGCCGCCGAACGCAACCCTTTCGGGCACGTTCATCGCGGCCAGCACGGCAGAGCGCTTCCGCTGCGCCGCATGACAGGCCGCGCCGGTCGATGCCGCCACCTCTGGACACGCGGCCAAAATATCCGCGCCGATGCCATCGCGGAAACCCATGGCCAGCGTGTTGGGCAACCGCTTTTCAGGATGCCCCAGAAGCACGGCTCGATCTCCCAGTTCCGCCTGGAGCCCGGCACACAGGGCATCGCGGCACGCGCGAATGGTGTCGCTGCGGCCATCCTCACCGGCCAGTGCCGCGGCCGCACCGAGCCCCACAATCGCCTGTACCGCTTCGGTGCCGGCCCGTCGCCCGCCTTCATGCCCCGCACCGAGGTGAAATGACTCAAGCTCGATGCCATCGCGTATGTAAAGCGCACCAATTCCCTGGGGGCCGTACAGCTTGTGCCCGGCGATGGAGAGAAAATCGACTCCCAATTCATCGACATCCACCGGAATCTTGCCGCAGGTTTGGGCCGCGTCCGAGTGCATTGCGATGCCGCGCTCACGGGCCATCCGTGCAATCTGGGCTATGGGCTGGATCGTGCCCACCTCGTTGTTGGCGTGCATGATGGAAATCAGGATCGTGCGCGGGGCCGCTGCGCGCGCGACCTCCTCTGGGTCGACCATGGCGGTGGGCGCGACGCGCCCTTCGGCGGTCCTCGCCCGCAGGTCGAAGCCGACCGCGGATCCCGCCGGCTCGAGCTTTGCGTCGA
>CAZYXP010000279.1:0-3764 GCA_964651325.1 uncultured Phycisphaeraceae bacterium | reverse complement strand
TACTATAGAGCAGGCTTTCAGCCTGCGTACGCACAGCCGCCTATTCTGTCACGGACCACAGGCACAGGAGCAAGTGAGTTTGACGGCCTCGGCGGCCGGGGTACACTCCACCCGCGCTCCGTCAGGCTCGGCGAGCCTGCCGCTTGGGCGCTCGGACTCAATCGACCGTAGCCAACGTAGGGAGATCCTCGATGAAACGCGCTCGAATCATGCGTAGTATGTGCCTTTTTTGCAGCGGTGCTTTGATTCTACAGGCCACGGGCTGCTTTACGACCGGACTCGAAGTGCTTCAGACAGGCCTCTTGGGGGTCACAGCGGCCGGTGCGATCGCAATCATTCAGAATATCTAGCACGTCGTTTGGCATATTTGGCGACGAGCAGAGATCGGGAATAACAGCGCCATTCCGGTTGGAGTGGCGTCGAGCCCGCAGCTTGAAAACGCGTTGAGTTTATCCTTCGCTCAAGGAATGCGGCAACCGCGGCAGGGCCACGCCCCGGTTAGGGGCAACGCTATGCCTTGCGGTGCCATTCAGGTCTGCGGGCGTATTCAGGTTGTGAAGTTTGCGTTGACGCCTTTTCGTCCCTGCCTATACTGGCATCTTCTAAAAGAGCGAGTGATTGGTGGATCCGTGAGCCGTTTGGTCGGGAGGCCGCGTAACCACGGGGGCAGCCTCTAAATGGGGCCGCGCCTGAGTGCGTACCTGGCTTGGTGATAGGGCCGGTCGATGATTCGTTCGCGAGGGACCGGGGTCTGAGCCTCGGAGAGAGTTCCAACCTTGGGCGGCCCGGGATTTTCCGCTGGCAGCCACGGGGAGTCTTACCCCCCTTAGCATTGGGAGAATTCGATGCGTTCAACCGGCTTGTTTTCCGGATTCGGACAGGTTGCCCTCGGGCTGGCCATGATCCTGCCCGCGTCCCTTTTAGACGCCGACTCGCTACGCGCGCAGCCGAGCACCGCCGGCGTCGCGGATCATCCCGATGCCAACCCTGCGGAACTGTTCGCGGACTTCCTGCATTACGCCCGAATGGGCCGGTATCGAGTCGCCGAGGCCTACGCCGACGCCCTGCTCGCTCATCCGGATCTCGACCCCGTTGCGATCCTCAAGGTGGCCGACCGCGACAAGAGTAGCGTGGATACGCTCCAAATCATCATCGCCCATTCTTCCATTTCCGACAAAGCCGCACAGGTGCTCAAGCTCTTGGAAATCGGCCAATACGAAACACGGAAGAATCCAGAGCGGATTCGTGACAACATCGCCCAACTCGGCGGCACGTTGCAGCAGCAGGATCTAGCCCGACGGCGCCTGGTGGATTCCGGGGAGTGGGCTGTTCCGGCGCTGGTGGCCACCCTGGCAAACACCGACAAGCAAGACCTCCATCTCCCGGTTCGAAGGGCGCTAGCGGCCCTGGGCAAATCCGGGGTTGGCCCGCTGACGGCCGCATTACAGGTGAAGGATGACTTCGTGCGCTTGGCTGTCATTGAGGCGCTTGGTGAACTCGGTTACGCACAGGCGGTGCCCTATTTGCGCGCGGTCGCAGTCGACTCAGGAGTACCGGAAGAATCCAAGTCCGCGGCGGTGGTCGCGATTGAGCGCATCGCTGAGCTTCGCGGGCGACCTACGCAAGGACCGGCGGAAGAGCTTTTCCTCAGCCTCGCAGAGCAGTTCTATGACGAGGCCTCGTCGGTCAAGGCGGACACGCGCCTGCCCGAGGCCAACGTCTGGTTTTGGGACGCGGATTCGCAAACCTTGGCGGCGACGCCCGTGCCGACCAAAATCTTCGGACCGGTCATGGCGATGCGATGTTGCGGGGAAGCCCTCAAGCTCCAAAACGATCACGCGGATTCAATCTCGCTTTGGCTGGCCGCGAACACGCGTCGCGAGGCCCGCCTCGGTCTGGACGTGGAGGATGGAGATCCAACGCGCATGGGTGAAGCGGACGCCACGCGACCGGCGTCGTTCCCCCGGGCCCTGTACTTCACCTGGGCTGCCGGGCCGCGCTATGCCCACAAAATGCTCGCGCGGGCCGTTGACGACGGTGATTCATCCGTGGCCCTTGGGGCGATCGAAGCCCTCCGCGTGACGGCGCGGGAATCTTCCCTGATCGGCGAGGGCAGCGCGCGTCAGCCATTGGCCGCGGCGCTTCAGTTCCCCGACTTGGTCGTGCGTACCCGCGCGGCGCTGGCGTTGGGCGCGGCGCTTCCCCGATCGCCTTTTTCAGGTTCACAGTATGTGATACCGATTCTTTCGGACGCGTTGATGCTCACCGGTCGAGAATCGATTCTCGTCGTCGACGGCGACCAAGCGAATCTGAACCGAATCGTAGGCGAGTTGCGACAGGGCAACCGCTTGGTCATCGGCGAAACCAATGTGTTTCGGGGGCTCGGGCGAGCCCGAGCTGAGCTGCAATCGATATCGGGCATCGTGTTGGCCACGGACGTCGTGGAACCGAGTCTGAACGTCGCCCTGGCCCAACTCCGATCCGAGACGAATTATTCGAAGACACCGGTGGTGGTGCTTGCCAAGGCGACGCAATCGCTTCAGGCCGACCAATCGGCAGACAACGACGCGTACGCAGAGGCGGTACATGGTCTGGCGGATGGCGGCGCGATCTTGAGCGCGATGGGGCGCATCGAAGCCCGCACCGGCCAGAGGCGTTTGGATGGCGACCTCGCGCGCTCCATGGCCATGGAAGCCGCCAAGACCCTGCTGGCGATTGCGATCGACGGACGAACCGTGCTTGACTTCACCCAAGCCGAGCCCGCGCTCATCTCGGCGCTGGACAGCGGCGACGAGGCATTTCAGACCGCCATTGCCAATGTCTTGTCAATGTCAGCGAACAAGGACGCTCAGATCAGGCTTGCCACGCTGGGCTTCTCAGAGCATCATTCGGACGCGCTTCGGATTGTCGCCTTCGAGTCGTTGGCGACCTCAGCCAAGTCGTATGGCAGCCTGCTCGAAGACGAGCAACTCACGAATCTGATCGACATCGCCCGCAACGAGCCCGACTTGACGCTACGCACGGCTGCCAGCAAGGCCCTCGGCGCGCTCAACCTCGCCTCGAACAAAGCCAGCGAGATCATTCGGAGTTTTCACCGGGATTGATCAGCGGCGAGCACGCGTCCGCCCAAGAAATGGGTTGAACAGCATTGAACGAACGCATCGGCGGTCCATCGCGGGGCAGGGCGCATTGGGCGCTGTGGCTGTCGTTGATCGCGGGCACGACCTTCCGCATCGTCGTCGTGCTCCATTCAAGCCCCGAGTTCAACCTGCCCGGCATGTCGCTCTACGGCTGGCCCGCTGATCACGGCAACTATGTGCAATGGGGACGGCAAGCCGCCTCGCCGCAAGCCGGACTGCTTACGGTCTACACGCAACCGCCCGAGCCCGACATCGCTGTCCGGCTGAGTTTCGGCGAGTCGTTCGTCCACCATGGCGAGAGTCAACCCGCCAACTATCCGCCGCTGGGCATGTACATCATCTACGCATGCGGAAAAATCCACCGGTGGCTTGACCCGAACATCGTAGCCAACACGGCCGTGGCAAGGCTGGTCTATCAAACGGCGGCCCTGATTGCTGACATCATCCTGGCGTTGGGAGTCTTGCGGCTTGCCGCGCTTATGTTCGGGATGCGCGCGGGGCGCGCCGCCTTCCATCTTACCCTTTGGGCGCCGCCGATCTGGCTGGATTCGTGCTGGTGGGGTCAGACCGACAGGTGGGTTATGGCGGCCGCGGTCTGGATCGTCTTGGCGCTCGCGAAGAATC
>CAZYXP010000278.1:0-3771 GCA_964651325.1 uncultured Phycisphaeraceae bacterium | reverse complement strand
CGATCCGCCCGGTGATCGTCGGAATCTCTATCGAATCCGGCAGCTCGATCCCGCCCTTGGTGACCTTCTTGTCCTCGTCCTTGCGAATCAGAACGCGCGGACCAAGCGGCTCAACGGTTTCAATCTGCGTGTCTTTCTTCTTCGTTCGATCCGCCATATCCGAACCATGTCCTTGCCATATCCACCGGACGCATCTCCGGGCGCCACTCCGCCCATATTAGCATCGAAATCGCGACGTTGCCAGCGCGGTGGTTTGTGGATCACATCGGCGCAAGCCGGCGTCGCGATCCAGCCGTGCGAACGGTCCACAATATCCTTTTGGACCTTAGGGGACGCGACGAGACCGGGCCCAAACACGCTCCGGGCCGCGATGCCCGATCGACTCGACCGCGTTAGCCACGTTGAGCCGCTACAGGCTCTCGACGAAAAGCGATTTTCCGCGCATCGCCCGCATTCGCGATCGAATCGTCTCGCCTACGCCATCCGGATCGGCGATGCCTTCTATCCTGATTTCTGCGTCGCTGGCATCGGTCGATCGAACGACGACCGTCCCGAGCCCAAAGAGCCGGTCGAACAGGGATTTGTAAATCCGAACGTCGTCTACCCGGATGAGCTCAGTCTGATCGGTCGTGCGACTCAGAACTCCCTTCTCGATGAAGAGCCTCTGGCTGGTCAGACGATAACGCCGGCCAAAGATCGAAAGAAAAGGCCGACCGAGCAGTACGATCGCCAAAAGCAAGGCCAGCGCGACGCCGGCCCACAAGGCCATCCACCCCGACATCCATTCCCATGCGGCCGAAAGCCGAAGGAGCAACACGATCGCTCCGCCGCTTCCAATCACCCAAACGGCAATCCGACCGCTGTAATGCTTCCACCGCGTTCGGCCGGTCCAAATGTCGGATTCCCCGGCCGGTGAAAGGTCCGCGCCGTCCCCGGCAGCTTCCGCGAGGCGCGCGCCCTCACCATGCTCAGTGGCGGAGTGGTCGGCGCTACCCGCCCCTGCCCCGCTAACACGATCCGACCGCGCGTCTGGGGTACTCTCGATCGATGATGGATCCGGCATGATCTGACTCCAACTACGTCTGGGTCGTTCGTAATCCAAGCAGGGCATTATACGGCGTTGGACCGGATTCGCATCCCCACCCGGGACGCCGCCAAATCGCCGGGGCTATCCTTCTCGGACTAGGCCCGCCCTGGAAATCCCGACGACCGCAAGCCGAACGAATCCCACGAACAACCCAAATATTCACCCCACCCCAACGGCAGCCCTGCCCTACGGTTCGCTAATATGCGGCTTGCAAACACCCTAAGTTCTATCCCCGTCGCTCGGGGTTATTGGCACCCCAACAAGGTCCGCGAACCGTTTGACGATCATCAAGCCGCTGGGGAGTTTTTCCGATTCACCAATCATGCAAGATCAATACGATGGACCAGATCGTCGGGCCAGTTCCGACCGGCGCGACTCGGGCCCCCGTGGCAAAGCAACGGAACGTCGCTCGGGCATGGATCGGCGACGCGGACCGGGTCGACGACGCGGCGAAATCCGCCGCGCGGCCGAGGAAGGCGAGATCACCGGGGAGCTGCTCGAATTCGTCATGGCCATTGACGAGTACAAGCGCATCAACGACAGACCGTTCCCGAGTTGGTCTGAAGTGTTCGAGATCATCCACTACCTCGGCTACCGCAAGGTTTCGTCCGTCGCGAAGCACATCAACACGGCTACCGATTCACAGGCGCTCGCCTCCGCAGCGGGGCCCGACGCAACCGCCTGAGAATCCGATCGGCCACCCCTGTTACGCTGCCCCCGGCGCCCCGACTACACCTCGGGGGCTTGCGCGGGCCGTGCGACCGACGCGCAAGAATCGCTGACGACAGACAGACCATCGTAGATCGCCAGCAAATCGGTTTCCAGGCGCCTCAAGCCAAACCGCCCGCGGGCCAGCCGCCCCGCCGCCGCAGTCATGGAATCGCGCAAGCCGCCATCCCGACTCAGCGTTTCCATCGCTGATGCAATGGATGCCACGTTTCTAGCATCGACGAGCAAGCCCTCTTGCCCATGTTGAAGCACCTCAGGAACGGCCCCGACTCGCGTGGCGATCACCGGCAAACTGTAAGCCAGCGCTTCCAGCAGGGAAATCGGCATACCCTCGTTGTGGCTGGGCTGAACGTAGACGTCGGCCTCGCGAAAAAGCCGATCCTTGTCGAGACCGAGCACCGGCCCCAAGTAATCCACGACCCCTCTCAATCCGCGCGCTGCGATCTTGCCATTGAGAATGTCCGCGTCGCCGGCCGTTCCGGGCGGACCGGCCAGCGTGAGATGAAACGACACATGACTTTGTGTGAGAAGCTGCGCCGCATCCAGCAAATCGTCGATTCCTTTCCACGCATCCATGCGTCCCAAGAACAGAAAGCGACACGGACCCTCGCGTCGCGGAGCGGCCGCCTCGTCCGGAATCGCAGTTGCATTCTCCATGACGATGATCCGGGCACGCGGCGACATGGCCGCAAGTTGCCTTTGCCACGTCTCGGAAAGAGCCACCACGTGATCGGAAAGCCGCATGGCGCCAGCCACCATCCTCCGACCGACCGCCCCCCGCGAAGCGAAGAATTCATCGAATTTGGCGCCGTGAATGTGAAGCACCGTCTTGCACCCCTCGTGGCGCGCCACGAGCAAATCCGCCATGGATCGAGCAAACGAGACTCCGCTGCAGGTATGAATGTGGGCGATGCCCGCCCCGCATGCCCGAATCGCATCGCGCAGCTTGTAGAGGTGCAGCAGGTGTCTTACTACCTTGGACCACGGGCGTTCATGCCCGGCCGGCGCGCTGGTGGCATAGAACGGAACAAACGAATAGCGACCGCCCATCTCAAGCGACGCCATCTGCCCCATCACACTCGACATGCCCCCAACGGAATCGCGAGGTGGCCCCACAAGCACGACGGGGATCGACGGATCATCCCCGGGGCAGCCAAGATTCAAGCACACCGAGCCGCGGGCTTGGGCCCGCGCGGTGTCCCGAAGTCCTGCACCATCGTGGGCAGCAGGGACATCCACCTGACCGTTCACATCGCTGGCGACCGTGGACAAGGCTTGGCATCCTGACTAGCCGACCAGGCAGCGGACGCACCCCAACCATGGGGCAGCACAATCCCACTGGCCTGCCGAGTATTTGTCGGATTACCGGACGCGCCACTTGACGCTGCGATTGACTGGATCTGCCGAAACCACCGATCAAGGCCGCCAGCGAACGGATCAGGCTCGTTTCTTGCGCTTGACCGTGGATTTCGCGGCCGTCGTGGGTTTGGACGGAGCCTTGGACGGCTTGCCCTTTGAGCTCGGCGCGGCGGCTCCCTTTTCGCCGGTTTCGCTCTCGCTCGACGCGGGCAGGCGCTTTTCCAACACCTCGGCGCGAATGGTCTCGCAAACATCCAAATTGTCGCGAAGGAACTGCTTTGCGTTTTCCCGACCCTGGCCGAGCCGCACGCTCTTGTAACTGAACCACGCACCACTCTTGTCTACGATGTCTTCCTCTATCGCCAGATCGATCAAGTCACCCTCGGCGCTGATCCCCGAATCAAACATGATGTCGAATTCCGATTGACGAAACGGCGCCGCGACCTTGTTCTTGACGATCTTGGCCCGAACGCGGTTGCCTACGATCACGTCCCCCTCTTTGATCGACGAAATCCGCCGAATGTCCAGCCGCACGGACGCGTAGAACTTCAACGCGCGACCACCCGGCGTGGTCTCGGGATTGCCGAACATCACGC
>CAZYXP010000277.1:0-3781 GCA_964651325.1 uncultured Phycisphaeraceae bacterium | reverse complement strand
GAGCCAACAGACGCTCGATGAGGAACTTGAGCCGAAGCGTGTTCAGCGGGACCGCGCGCTCCTCGGCCAGGGTCTTCAACGGATCTTCAAAGTGGTTTTGACGCAGATAGCATGCTCGGACGGAACCAGGACGGCGCCGTGAGGAACGACACCGGCGCCCGGAAAGCGACGAGTCTCTAAGGCTTCGGGGGCGGCAGGCTTGCAGTACCCGAGTCTTGAACCATCCGCGCAAGCTCGATCATCGAATCGACTCCGAGCTTCGTCTTGATGTGGCCGCGGTGAACATCAATCGTCTTGCGGCAGACGCCCAAGCCGAAAGCGATCTCCTTCGGCGTTTGACCGCGTGCCAGCCACAGCATCACTTCACGTTCGCGCGGCGTCAACAGCGAGATGCGGGCGTCCGCCTCGGTCTTACGCGCTTTGTCCTCGCGCACCCTGGCGTCCAACTCCAAGGCCTTCCGGATGCGGTCCAAGAGATGGTCTACGTCATAGGGCTTCTTGATGAAATCAATTGCTCCGGTACGCATGGCCCGGACAGCCGTCTCAATGTCGCCGTGTGCCGAGATGATGATCACCGGCGTGGCACCGCCCTCGCGCGCGAGCTTCTCCTGAAGCTCAATGCCACTCATCCCCGGCATTCGAATGTCGAGTATCAAACAGCCCGGGCAATTAGGATCGTAGCTATCCAAGAACATTTCAGCGCTGCAATACGATGCGGTGCGAAAATCAGAGAGCTCAAGCAGTCCGCGCAGCGAGTTTCGAAACTCGTCGTGGTCATCGACAATGCATACCGTTCCCTCAGGTTGCATGCTCTATTCCTTTCTCGTCGACTGGAAGCGTAAACTGAAACGTCGTTCCGCGACCCGATTCCAGCGTCGCCCACAAACGGCCGCCGTGTCCCTCAATGATCGACCTACTGATCGACAGACCCATTCCCATGCCCTCGGGCTTGGTTGTGAAGTACGGATTGAAGATACGTTTCAGCGCGTCAGCGGTCAGGCCCGCTCCGGTATCGCGAATCGCGAATTGCACCGCGCCGCTGGCGTTTTTCGTCGTCCGAAGCTCGAGTCGTCGATCGCGCACGTCCGTATCTTTCAACGCGTCCACGCCGTTTCGCATCAGGTTCACGATGACCTGCTCAATCTGTATGGATTCGACGGTCACTGGAGGAAGGCGCTCTTCCAATTCAAAGTGCAGCGCAACACCGCTCGGGCGCGTCTGGAACTCCATTAGGTCCACCGCCTCGCGAACGATCTTGTTGATATCCGCCGGGGCGCCACGGGCCTCTCGTTTACGAATGACGCGACGCAAGTGTTCGATGATTTCACCCGCCCGCCGAGCTTGGACCGTGGCCTGCTCGATGTCATCAAGCTGCGCCTCAATGTCCGATCGCCCCGACCGAATCCGCCGCGCGCACATCTGAATGTAATTGACAATCGCGGCCAGCGGTTGATTGAGCTCGTGCGCCAAGCCGGTCGCCATCTCACCCATCGTGCCCAATCGCGTCGCGTGCGCGAGGTCCGCAAGCCGCTGTCGGGCCTGCTCTTCGGCCCGCACGCGCGTCGTGATGTCCTGGACCACGACACCCATCCCTAGCACGCAACCTTCGTTGGCTTGAATCGGGTGGAAGCTCATCAACCAGACCAATTGTTCCCGCGACGGCGTGACCCGATGAACCTCGACATGCGATATCGCCTCGCCCGTCGCCAGGACGCCGTCCATCATCGCCTCGACCTGCGACGCGATATTCGGAAACACCTCTCGAAACGCTCTCCCAATATGCTTAGGTCCGGGCCACCCGCTGGCCGCCACAAGTTCTTCATTGATCCGAACGAATCGCAGCCTGCGGTCCAAGAAACAGAGTCCCACGGGCGAGGTGTTGTAGAGATGCCTAACCTCGAGGAGTTGCTTGCGTGCGCGTTCCTCGCTGTGTTCGAGCGCGCGCATCGCCCGGCACACCACGATGACCGCCCCGCCGAGCAGCAGCACCAACGCCGCCGTGCCCCATCCGGCCACGTCCCTCTTGACGCCTAGGGTCGCCAACCAGTTCGTCTCATCATACAGAAACGCGACGCGCCATGATGCACCGTCTGGAAAGTCCGCCTCGGTCCACATTGCCGCAAACGTGCCGGCCTGAAAGAACTCACCGCGCTCTTTGTAGAATCCGGAGACTCCCTCCTGACTGAATCGATCCTGAAACCAGGCGTACATCGGTGGTGGGAAATCGGTGCACCCCACCGCGCTCCCGTCTTCGCCGGTCAGCAGCACGGCGTTGGTCTTGCTGCTTCGCTCCAACTCCCTGGAGAAGGCTTCCGACGCCACCATGCCCGCTACGATGCCTTGGAAGTGGCCGCCATTGCGAATCGGAACTGACAGCACTCGCCCCTGTTCGCCAACACAAAGCTCCAAAGGCTTGCTGATCAATAGGGCCAGCGATTCATCCTCAGCAAACCGGCGGAGGTGTTCGACCTGCACCGCGTATTCCTCCTTTTCGCGCTCCAATGAGTGCTCGTCAGCAGCGTACTTGTCGTCAGCGTCTTCAAAAGTCTTGAACGGCCGATGTGTGCCGTCGAACCCCGGCTTGAGGACGTACACCTCGGACAATTGGTTCTGGTCATGGTTTGCCTTATAGATGGCATGAAGGTAGTGGTCGGCTTCCTCCGATTCCTGCAAGACTTGTGGGTACTTGCTCATGACCCGCAGGCAAAGATCAATTCCTTCGACGAAATCCTCGATGTGATCCCTGGCAGCCAGCATTTTGAGGTGGTTACGCTCGCGCAACTGATCGATGATCGCGTTACGCTCATGTCGCGAATTCGATAAAACGAAGATCGCGATCGACAGTGCCGTCGTGGCGCTGAACCACTGGATGAAACGTAAGCTCCGGCCGACACGGCTCCCGCCGGTCCCACCATCGCCGAGAAACTCCGGTGCCGAATCGCTCTGATTGCCGGGCGCACCCGGTGCCGACCCCGCCAATCGTGTCAGAAACGCCCGTAGGGCATCCCACGGTCGATTGAACCCGTTTCGCGATTTGTCGTTGGAACCGCCCATTATCCCTGCAACTCCACAACTCCGTCACGGGCACGATCGCCGGCAAAGGCGCTGAGACCAAGTAAGTGCCTCGGTGCTCCGACCACGACACGTTGTGTAGCGTAGCGTTGTCGGGAGCCGGCACTCCCTATCGCGGCGTACGCCACGATCGGATGCGAGTGCCGTTTGCGAATTGCACGAAGAGACACGACGTTACGAAACGTTCGAAATGACCCCGTAACGTTCGCACCGACCGGTTCTGCGGTCTCGCCCGGCTACCCGCAAGACGCTTTGCGCGTTCCGGCCCAAAACCGGAATGGGCGACGAGTTGCTAGATCGATTGCGGCGACCCGGCGAACGCTACAGCTCACTTCCAATGCTATCAAGTGGCATCGCATTCTACAACACATTTCTGGAATTCATGGCGCAAGCCACAGGGCAATCGCATCTAATTCGCAAAAGTGGACTGGTTGCTCAGGAACACGGACGGACCACCGCGAGAGCCTTCGGACCACTCGCGACAATCGCCGTTCCATGGCCGGAAACCCCGATAATAATTTAGATGCGATTGCCCGGGCGCAAGCCGCGCGCCGCCATGCAGCGGACAACGCTTGGTTTCCCTGAAACCGCTTTCACACGCCGTGCACGCCAATTAGCACTCTTTCGCTGCAAGTCCGAGTTCTGACCCTCCACGTAAACCTCAAGATACGACTCCGTATCACACCGCCCGAAGCAATCCGAAAACTCC
>CAZYXP010000276.1:0-3813 GCA_964651325.1 uncultured Phycisphaeraceae bacterium | reverse complement strand
CGCGTGGCGTGGCTGGTGGGTTCGTCTTCGTCGGCAATCACAACTTCGCTGCGGGTTTGTTGCTCGTGATCGTGGAAGACAATCAACGTGGAGCCAATGAGCACGCGGTCGTCGTGGCGTAGCGTGTGTGCGGATCTGGGGATTTCGTTGATCAGGGTCCCGTTCTTGCTTCCCAGATCCTCGACGACGAAGCCCTCGGGCGTCTTGAGGAACCGGGCGTGGCGCCGCGAAGCGCTCGGATCATCGATACACGCTTCGCAGGTAGCGTCACGCCCCACCACGATCGGCGTTTCGCAGAGGGCATACCGCGACGCGGTTCCATCGCTCAATGTGACGGTTAGTTCCGGCATGTTGTTTCCCGAGTTGGGCGGATCTCCTGTTGATCCCGCAAGGGGGCTCACGTTGACGCATTGTAGCCCGGCGCAGGGGATTCCGCGAGGTCGAAGCCGCGGCGATCGGCGGCAGCACCGCTACCGCGACCGAGGTAGGGCGCGATAGGCCGCGCGGCGTGTTTGCGACCAAGGCGTAGGGCAGCGGGTAGCTCCGCTGTAGGGGCTGCCCGAGCGGACGCTGCAACGAAGCGTTAGCCTGCTCTACGGGGGATGGCGGGGGTGAGTTGATCGGATGGTGTGCGATGCCGGTGGGCCGCTTCCTTACGGACACGGTGCGGAGGGGGCATCGGAAGAGCCGCTTCCTTACGGGCGCAGTTCGGTTTTTACGGTTTGGAATCGCAGGTGCATACGAGCTGGCCGCAGCCGGGGCACCCGGTTCCGTACTTGGCATGCATGGCTTCGGTCAGGTTGACGTCGCGGATGTTGGCCAGCGTGATCAGCCAGGCCAGGACATCCGCGAATTCCGCTTTGAGGTTTTCGCGCGGGCCCTCTCGCAGCGCCGCCGCCAGTTCGCCCACTTCCTCGCTGAACCAAAGGAAGGTGGCCGCGTCGCCGCGTTCTCGATCCTTGTCGCTGTACATTCGGTCGATCAGTTGCTGCAGGTCGTCGAGGGTCATATAGAAAAGCTCCGGGCGGTGAAACACTTCGTCGGTCGTGGCGGTGCCGCGAACCCTGCATGCACCCCGTCGAGGGTGCGGGCAGGATGTCCACGCCCCATTTTTCGTACGCCGTCACGCATTGGGTTACGCCAATAGTGATTTGTAATAATCAATCGTTCGCTCCAGGCCTGCTCCAAAGCTTAGAAGAGGAGTATACCCAAGCAACTGTTTCGCCAGTGAGATGTCGGCCGATGAATGGAGGATGTCTCCGGTACGGATGGCCACATGATTCGGCTGCACCCTTGTGCCCAGCATTCGATTGATTTCGTCGATGACCTGATTGATCGTGATTTTGTCACCGCACGCGACGTTTACGACTTCCCCGCACGTCTTGGCCGCGTTCATAGCAAGCATATTCCCGTGAACCACATTGTCGATATGGGTGAAATCCCGCGTCTGCTCGCCGTCGCCGAAGACAGTGGGGGCCTCGCCTTTGAGTATGCTGCTCACAAAGGCCGGGATCGCTGCGGCGTATGCGCTGTGGGGATCCTGCCGCGGGCCGAAGACGTTGAAGTAACGAATGGTCAGCGTCTGTAGCCCCCAAGAATGGTAAAACGCCGAGGCGTAGTGTTCGCCGGTCAGTTTCTGCACGGCGTAGGGGCTCAGTGGGCACGTGGGCAACCCCTCGTGTTTTGGGGAAAACTCGCTATCTCCGTAGGCGCTGCTGCTGCCGGCGTAGATAAATCGCCGGACCTTCTGCTGCCTGGCTGCCATGAGGAAGTTGAACGTTCCGTTGATGTTGACGTCGTGGCTAGCGAGGGGCTCGTCGATCGACTTGGGGACGCTAGGCAACGCCGCCTCGTGAAAGACGAATTCAATCCCGTCACAGGCGTCGAGGCAGGCTTGGGCGTCGCGCATGTCCGCTTGGACCAGCTCAACGCGGTCGCCGAGGTGGGCAATGTTGCTCGTTTTTCCACTGGAAAGATCATCGAAAACGCGGACCCGATGGCCGAGTTCGACGAGCTTGGTGGCGATGTGGGAACCGATGAAGCCGGCACCGCCGGTTACCAGTGTGTTGGCCATGATTGAAGTCTTCTGTCTTGGGCCTTGCGTTTGGGGCGTTTCATATTCGGTGGTTTGCCCTGTAACGATTTCGGGCGGCGTGACCTTGGGCCTGCCACCGTTTCAATGCAACGGCCAGACAGTAACGTGGGTCTAGCGAAATTTCAAAGGCCCGCGGCGAGAGGCGAGTCCGAGACCCGTTTTCGGGATGCGTACGCCAAGTCAGAGCCGCTGGCGCCAGCCTGCGGACATTCCGCGGTAGCATGTCACGAGGCTTGCGCCAGGTGCTCTGAGAGAGTCTGTAGGAGTGGCTGCATCGGGTCGCTTGACGCCTGCTTGAGCCAAGCGATACACTTGAGGTTGGGCTCGAAGGGAATGGACTGTTGCAGCTGAGGAGCTACCTTGTTGCGAAAACTTGATCGCATTGTTCTTATCGGCCTCGTTGCATTGGGAAGCGTGGCGGGGGGTTGCAAGGCGCCGGGCGTGGCCACTGACGACGCCGCCAAGCGACAAATGCTCGAATTACTCATGCCGAGCAGGATTGAGATTGTACAACCCTTTACGCGGGTGAAGAGTTTCGACGACGACGTCATCCCCGACGGAATCGAGCTGTTGGTTCAGGCGATCAACTCGCTGGACAATGCCGGGCTGATGATCGCCGGAGATGTGCGCGTCGAGCTTTACGAGCACACACCGGCGAGCGGGAATCCGAGGGGGCGCAGGCTCGAATCCTGGGACATACAAATCGGTACGAAAAAGCAACAGGAAACCTACTGGAATCAGGTATCCCAGATGTACGAATTCCGGCTCGGCGTTGCCCGAGAGACCCTCCCGACCGCGGGGAAGTTCGTGGTGCGCGTTACCTACAATTCACCCCTGGGCGATCATCTTTCCGATGAGTGTATTATAGGACGCCCGAAGACGGGGAACTCGCTGGGGCTGGGCAGTTAGCGGCGTGTGTCGATTCGGCGCGCGTGTTTCGGCGGGGCTGACGCGGCTTATTCGTAAACGAGTGGATCGTTTGTAGGATTGGCCTAACCGGTGCGTTTGCGGGTTGTCACAACGTATGGCGGGCATCGCGGCGTTGGCCGGAGGGGCGGCTTCGGCCCGAGAGCTCGCCAGGGTTTGAGTTGGCGCGTTTTTCAAGGGGGCTAGCGGATCATGTTGCACAACTACTTTGTCTCGCGACACGACCGGCACTTTGTCTCGCGGCACGTCCGGCAGTTCGTGCCGCGGCACCTGCTTCGGTTGGGAGCATGCGTGCTCGGCATCGTCGTCATGGCGTCGGTCGGCTGCAAGGATCTCCTCGCGTATCAAAACTTCAACTATATCCGCGAGAGCGCGTCATCTCAGGCGGATGTGACGCGGCTGATTGGCGAACCAAACGCGCGGCTGGGCAACAAATGGATGTACGATCGGCCTGGCAAGCATTTGCAGGTGTTCATCGATTTTGACGAATCGGGTCGCTGCTGCCGCAAGCAGTGGATCGACGGCATCAATAACATCTGGGAAGACTCCGATGAAGCCGGCGGCGGTGGGTCCGCCCGAGCAAACAACTCCGGTGATCAGCGGCCTTAGAATCCCACCCACACTTCGCGGACCTATCAGAGCAACAGGGCGCTAGCCCTGTGACATCCTGTGTCGCGTGGTCCGCAGGCTTGCGCCAGCGGCTCTGATTGCCGTGCCGCTTCCCGCGCACGCGCCGCCAAACGACTTGTCCGCGCCATACGTTCTTGACCTTCCGACGCGGTCCGCTTTAA
>CAZYXP010000275.1:0-3862 GCA_964651325.1 uncultured Phycisphaeraceae bacterium | reverse complement strand
CGCCCAGTCGAGCTTCCCGGCGGCGTGCCCCCTCCCCGTGTCGTTAACCTCTACGGGAACACGAGCGATCTCGTTGCCCTTGTCGTCCAGCAGCACCACGTCCCCGCTGGCAAAGTCCCGCAAATCACCGTCGCTGTCCTGCAGCCGGACATCCAGCCGCACCGTGTCGCCAATGGCGTGCGGGCCCGGAGATGCCGACCTCACGTCGGCATTCAGCCCAACCTTCGCCGGCGGTGGAGGCTGAGGCGTCCGCACAGGCGGCAGTGGCCGCAGCTCGTGTCGTAGTGGGTGAGCCCCGAGGGGGCCCGTGGGGGGGAATGTTCCGGGGTGTGGGGGGGGTAAGCAATCAACCGGATCGGCAACGGATGGCCAAATTCAGCGTGCTGGATTGGAGCATCCGAAAGGAGCCCCGGGGGGATGGCCGGCTTCAATCGAACAAAGCTTTCCTACCGTGGGGAGCGTAGACCGCATCAAAGGAGGAATCCGTGAGACTGTTCCCTAATTATCTATTGCTGTCGTGTCTGTTTGCCCTGCCTGCGTTTGCCGAGGTCGAGAAGGAAGACGGAGAAAAGGACAAGGGCCCGATGAGCGCCGCGACATTCAAGGGGCTCGAGTTGCGCGGCATCGGCCCGGCGCTCATGTCCGGTCGCATTGCGGATATCGTGATCCATCCCAACAAGCCGGGCACCTGGTACATCGCGGTGGGCAGCGGCGGCGTATGGAAGACCACGAACGCCGGCACCACGTGGAAACCGATTTTCGATGGTCAAGCGTCCTACTCGATTGGCTGCATCACGCTTGACCCAAGCAATCCGGAGATCGTTTGGGTAGGGTCCGGTGAAAACGTCGGCGGGCGCCACGTCGGCTACGGCGACGGCGTTTATCGCAGCCTCGACGGCGGCAGCTCGTGGAAGAACATGGGCCTCAAAGATTCACAGCACATCGGCAACATCATTGTCGATCCGCGCGACGCCAACGTCGTGTATGTGGCGTCCCAGGGGCCGCTCTGGTCGCCCGGCGGTGATCGCGGGCTGTTCAAGACCACCGACGGCGGTGAGACTTGGAAAAACGTCCTTTCGAAGGGCGAATACACGGGCGTCAACGAGGTACGCATGGACCCTCGCGATCCCGACGTCCTCTACGCCACCACACACCAACATTTCCGAAACGTCGCGGCCCTGATCAACGGCGGCCCGGAGAGTGGAATACACAAGTCGATTGACGGCGGAAACACCTGGCGCGAGCTCAAGAAGGGCATTCCCAAAGGCGACAAAGGCCGCATAGGCCTGGCGATTTCGCCCCAACAGCCCGACGTGATCTACGCGACAATCGAACTCGCGCACCGCAAGGGCGGGTTCTACCGTTCCTCCGATGCGGGTGAGTCGTGGAAGAAGCAGAACGACTACATCTCGGGGGGGACCGGCCCTCATTACTACCAGGAGCTTTTTGCGAGTCCACACCGTTTCGATCGCGTCTACCAGATGGACGTCCGCATGAACGTCACCGACGACGGTGGCAAGCATTTTCGCAGGGTCACAGAACGGCACAAACACAGTGACAACCACGCCCTGGCCTTCTCGTCAAGCGACCCGGACTATCTGCTCGCCGGCTCGGACGGCGGGTTGTATGAAAGCTGGGATCTCGGCAAGAATTGGAAGTTCATCGGAAACCTGCCCATCACGCAGTTCTACAAGGTCGCCGTCGACTACGACGAGCCCTTCTACAACGTCGTCGGGGGCACTCAAGACAACTCCACGCAGCACGGCCCGTCGCGAACCGACAACCGACACGGCATTCGCAATTCCGATTGGAGGCTCACTGTGGGCGGCGACGGTCATCAGTCGGCCATCGACCCCACCAATCCCAACATCATCTACTCCGAGTCGCAGCAAGGAAACATCGTCCGCCACGATCGCAAAACCGGAGAAATCGTCTCGATCAAACCGCGACCGGCCGCCGGCGAGGAAAGCGACCGATTCAATTGGGATTCCCCGATACTCATCAGCCCGCATGATCCGGCCAGACTCTATTTCGCCAGTCAGCGCGTGTGGCGAAGCGACAATCGGGGCGACTCGTGGCGCGCCATCAGCGGCGACCTCTCTCGCGGTGTGGACCGCTACACTCAGCCCATGATGGGGCGCGTCTGGAGCTTCGACTCTCTCTGGGATCTCATGGCCATGTCGGTTTTTGGTTCGGTTACGTCTTTATCCGAGTCGCCGCTTCAGGAAGGATTGATCTACGCCGGCACCGACGACGGTTTGATCCAGATCACCGAGGACGGCGGAGAAACGTGGCGGAAGATAGAGCGTCTTCCCCAGGTGCCCGAAAACGCTTTTGTCAACGACATCAAAGCGGACTTGCACGACGCCGGCACCGTTTATGTCTGTCTGGACAACCACAAAGCAGGCGATTTTAAGCCCTACTTGCTCAAGAGCACCGATCGCGGGAACACGTGGAAGTCGATGAACGGTGATCTGCCCGAGCGACATCTCGTGTGGCGCATCGTACAAGACCACGTGAAACCCGAGCTGTTCTTCTTGGGCACAGAGTTCGGTGTGTTCTTCACGGTGAATTCCGGCGAGAAGTGGATCAAACTCAGCGGCAAAGCGCCCACCATTTCATTCCGCGACCTCGCCATCCAAAAACGCGAGAACGATCTTGTCGGTGCGACGTTTGGGCGAGGCTTCTACATCCTCGACGATTATTCCCCGCTTCGCGAGATATCGGACCAAGTGCTCGAACAAGAGGCCGAGCTTTTCCCCGTGCGTGATGCCTGGTGGTACATACCCCGCGCGACGCTTGGATACGGCCAAAAGGCATCGCAGGGGGGCGCCTTCTTCGTCGCTCCGAATCCACCCTTTGGCGCCGTGTTCACCTACTATCTGAAAGAATCCATCCAGACGCGCAAAGAGAAACGCAGCAAGAAAGAGAAGGAGTTGGTCAAGAAGGGCGGTGACACACCGACTCCCGGTTGGGATGCGCTCCGAGAAGAAGAGCTTGAGGAGAAGCCGGCAATCATGCTTACCGTGCGCGACGCCTCCAACAACGTGGTCCGGCATCTTCGTGGCCCGGTGAAGAAGGGCATTCATCGCGTGGCGTGGAGCTTGACCTATCCCACGACGCGTCCCTGGCGGCCTCCGGCCAAGCCGAACCCCGAGCGACCCCAAACACGCAACCCCGACGACGGCATGCTGGTCGCTCCAGGCGCGTACACGGTGCATTTGTCCAAGCGAGTGGAGGGCAAATGGACCGACTTCGGCAAATCGCAGAGCTTCAACGTTATCCCCCTGCGCGACGGCGGCACACTGCCCGGCATGACGCCGGAACAGTGGTCCGAATACGGACGCGATTATGATTCCTTGCAGCGTTCGGTACTCGGCGCGAGACGGGTCTTCGACGAGACGGCCAAACGCCTCAAGGCCATTCGGCAAACGCTCGACCGATCGACACTCGGAGACCCCGGATCGGCCGAGCAGGTGCGCGCCATGGAGCGCCAACTGGCCTCCATGAAGGAAGAACTGATCGGCAATCCGAAACGAGACTTCGCCAACGCTCAGGGGCCAGTCTCGATAACGAGGCGGCTAAGGTCTGCAAGCGGCGGCTTGGGGTCTTCGCTCTACGGCCCGACCGCCACCCACCGCGAAATGTTCGCGATTGCCAAGAGCGAGTTCGAAGCGCTTAGGAGCAAGTTGGATTTACTGGTTGAGACGGCGTTGCCCGAGCTGGAGCGGAAGCTCGACGAAGCCGGTCTGCCATGGACCCCCGGCCGCGGCGTGCCGGGACCCTAGAGCACGTAGGGGTGTCCACGCCGACAAGGTTTTTCGCGCCTTGCGCAATGTGATCGCGTTCCATGTGATCGCGT
>CAZYXP010000274.1:0-3893 GCA_964651325.1 uncultured Phycisphaeraceae bacterium | reverse complement strand
CCGCTGTGCTACGTGGACTATTCCCGAGGGCTGAGATGATCTTTGAGGATGGCAACGTATGGTAGACCGCAGCCGAGATTCCTTCGATCAAATGATCAAGAGCGTAGGGCGATTCAGCGAGGAAGCCTTCCATTTCGTGCGTGATGGGCTAAGTCATGCGGCCGAGCGGGTACACGGACCCGAGAGCGACGCCCATCAAGTGATTCAGGCGTTCTTGATTTCACACCAGATGGATTGGTCGGATTTCCGAGCACGTATCGAGAACGACGATCTGCCCGAACCGGTTCTCGAGGCGGTTGAGGCGGCCGGTGGATGTGAGAACCTGGATCGCCATGTAACGGGTCGTGAGTTGTGCTGGGGGCTGCGCGACTTCGCGCTTGAGCGGTGGGGCATGCTGGCCCGCACCGTGCTCGAATCTTGGAATGTTCGGCGGACCGCGGACTTCGGTCGGATTGTCTTTGGGTTTATCGAATTCGACATGATGCAGAAGCAGCCCGGGGACACTGAGACAGATTTCGAAGACGTCTATTCATTCGACGAAGCCTTCGAAGAGACCATGAAGCCTCGTAATCTTCACGAGCGCGGCGATTCCAACTAACGAATTGGTGCGGCGGCACCTGTTTGCCGCGACAAGCATTTCTTGAGGGTTTGTTGCGCGCGTATGTAGCCCAGCCGCCCTCGGTTGGGTGGGCGCTGGTGTCGCGTCACTCGTTCATAGGCGGGTTCGCACGGCCGCGCGGGCTAAAGCCCGCGGCTCGGGTGGGGGCGCAGACACAGCGAGGGGTCGCGGTGCTACGGTCGGCACAGCGGGGGCCGCTGTGCTACATGGGGGGCGCGGTATTAGCCGGGATTGTTATCGTTGGATGCTGAGGGATCGGCCGGGGCAGGAGAGACTGCTGGGCCAGATCCGACCGCTGGGTTATGCGGCGGCGGTGCGCTTGGGGCGGGCGGATTGGCGGCCGCTTGGAGCTGCGCGGGTGCCTGTCCCGCTGGTACTTGGCCCGCTGGTACTTGGCCGATTTGCTTGGGCGGCGCGTCGGTGGATTGAATCTGAATATCGTCCTTGACCTCGTTGATGCCTTTCTTGAACTCGACAATGCTCTTTCCGATAGAACGAGCCACATCGGGCAGACGCCTGCCGAAGATGAGGAGCGCGACCACCAGAATAATGATCCATTCCGGGCCACCGGGCAGGCCAAATCCCAGCAGAGGTAGTGCCGGCGCGACAAGTGCCATTGGCGTTAGAGCAAGCATTTTTGTCCATCCTTGGTTTCTGGGGCGACCGGTCACACCCGGTGCTAGCACGGCCCAAAAACCGCGTATTCATTATACGCCGCAAAGCGAGCCCCGTCCAAACACTTGGTCTTATCGTCGCTTGAAGGCCCATTCTGAGGCTCATTCTTGTCACGCGAGGTCAACCGGCTAGAATCGCGGAAGAGGTTTCAGGCCAATTGCCCGAGCCGGCGCGGCTCCGTTTTCCAGGTGTGATTGATGACGCAGCGATATCTCGTAACCGGTGCCCTTCCCTACTCCAATGGCCGACTCCACGTGGGCCATATTGCAGGGGCTTATCTTCCCGCGGACACCTATGTTCGCTATCTTCGCGCTTCTGGGGCGGAGGTGAGGTTCATTTGCGGCAGCGATGATAACGGCGTGGCAGCCTTGAAAACCGCTCGGGAGCAGGGGCAAAGCGTCGAATCGCTGACCGCCCACTTCAATCGGTCGCAGAGATCGGACTTTTCTGGGTTGGGAATCGAGTTTGACGTGTTCGGCGGGACCCATCAGCCGGATTACGTGGCCACGCACGAACGCCTCTGCCAGGCGCTTTTTCTGAAGATTCACGAAAAGGGGCTGTTTACCAAGCGCAAGTCGAACCAACTTTACGATGTGGAGGCCGAGCAATTCTTGCCGGACCGATTTGTACGGGGGCGATGCCCGCATTGCGGCTCCGATCAGGCGTTTGGAGATCAGTGCGAAGGTTGCGGGCGGAGCTTGGACGCCTTGGACCTGATCGACCCGGTCAGCAAACTGACGGAGACCCGGCCTGAGACGCGAGAAACGGTTCATTGGTATCTTCGGCTGGACCAGCTGCAGAGCAAGCTGGTCGAGTGGTTGAGCCAAAAGCACGATGCGGATCAATGCGGCGCTACGTGGCGGGCAACGGTGTTGAACCAATCGCTGGGGCGAATCGAGGCGGAGGGGCTGCCTGAACGGGCGATGACGCGGGACTTGACGTGGGGCGTACCCGTGCCGTTGGACGATCCAGACGCGGCGGACAAGGCTTTGTACGTCTGGTTCGACGCCCCGATTGGTTACGTTTCGTTTACCGCGGCGCTTTGCGCTGAGGCGGGCGAAGGCGAGGATGGGCTCGATCGTTGGTGGAAGGATCCGGCTTGTCGGGTCGTTCATTTCATTGGGGAAGACAACATTGTCTTCCACGCGATCACCTGGCCGGCGATGTTGCTGGCGTCTCACGACAGCGATGACTTGCAGGGCGCGGTCGGGGAGTATCAGCTTCCGCACAACGTCGTGTCGAATTCCTTTATGAACATCAAGTTTCCGGGGCAAGACGAAGAGAAGATCAGCAAGAGCCGCGGCAACGCGATTTGGATCGAGGAGTATCTCAAGGCGTTCGATCCCGATCCGCTTAGGTATTACCTGACGGTGATCGCGCCGGAAAACGCTCGAACGACGTTTGATATTGACGAGTTCGTCACGCGCAACAATGGGGAGTTGGTCAACGCGTTGGGCAATTTCTTCAACCGCACGCTTACTTTTGCTCATAAGTATTTTGACGGCAAGGTGCCGGCCTGCGGCTCGCGAGACGACATCGACATAGAGCAGCTTTCCAGATGTGCCACCGCTATGGCGGCGAGCGCCGAAGCGTACGAGGCCTGCCACTTCAAGGCGGCGTTTGCTGAAGTCATGGCGCTGGCCCGCGCGGGCAATGCCTATTTCGATGTTACCAAGCCGTTTATGTCGCGCAAGACGGATATGGACGCGTGTGGTCGGGCGATCAACGTGTGCATTCAAACGGCGCGTGCGCTGACGACGCTGATGGCGCCCGTGCTGCCTTTTACGGCGGGAAAGGCGTCACGCATGTTGCGGCTGGATGACGATTGGCGGCGTTGGTCGTCGGCCACGGATGAGTTGGCGGATGGCCAAGAACTTGGGGCGGCGGAAATCTTGATCAAGAAGCTCGATGCCGAGGCGTTGTTTGCGGATGCCTAGGGCGGCAGCGGGGTCTGCGTGTCGGCGAGTCTGGGGCGTGCGCTGCTCAACACCGAAGCCGACATCAAAGAGAGCGCCCGCGCGTTTACCGGCATCACACTGCTTCGCGAAAACGACCAAAACGCCCGCCCGATCTTCGACATCCTGAACCATGACGAGACGACGAAGACGATTTTTTCCAGTCGCGCCACACCCGCCAACTACGACTACCTCTCTATGATTGAGCTTACGCTCGCGCAGCCGGAATCGGCCTTGTACGTGGCCCGAAACCTCTTCGAACACTTCGTGCATCGTGCACCGTCCGACGCGATTATCAACGACCTCGCCAACGGTTTCGTGCAATCCGGTTTTCAGATCAGCCCGCTGGTCAAGCGCATTCTCATGTCGAGCGCGATGTTCTCGACACAGGCGATCGGCAGTGAGATTCGTTCACCTGTCGCGCACGCCGTGGGCGTGGCTCGGACGCTCGACATGCACATCTTCAGCGAGAATTCGCAAAGCTCGCAGATGGATCGGCTGGTGGATGATCTGCGTATCGGCGGGCACGAGTTGCTCAACCCGCCGGGCGTCCAGGGCTGGGGAGAGACGACCTACTGGTTGGAGGATCAGTGGATCATCAGCCGCGTTCGCGCGCTCGGTCGCACGATGGAGTACGGTCCGGA
>CAZYXP010000273.1:0-3964 GCA_964651325.1 uncultured Phycisphaeraceae bacterium | reverse complement strand
TTCGGAAACGGATATCCCGCGATTCAGAGTCTCTTATCGAAGGAGTTTCTGGCTTCGACGTCCGGCAGCCTCTTCTTACTGTGGATGTTCAAAGCCGCCGCAACGTGCCTCACCCTTGGCAGCGGAGGATCCGGCGGTGTGTTTGCCCCGTCGCTGCTGATGGGAGCGGCCTTGGGGGCGTCGTTCGGCATGGTGATGCACCGTCTCGGGCTAATTTCGGATGTGAGCGTCAGTGCCTATGCGTTGGTGGGCATGGGGGCGATGGTGGCGGGCTCAACCCACGCCCCGCTTACCGCGATTGTCATGCTCTATGAGATCACGCGCGAGCCCAAAGTCATTTTGCCGGTGATGTTTGCCTGCATCGTCGCGACGTTTGGCGCTCAGGCGCTACTGCGTGACAGCATTTACACGCTCAAACTACACCGCCGCGGAGTTCGGATCGGCTCGATCAATGATCTGACGCTCATGCGCAAGATCTTCGTCGATGACGTCGATCCGTCCCCCGTTCAGCTTGTGCACGCCGATGAACCGCTTCAAACCCTGATCGAAAAAGCCGGTGAAACCGGGGCGGTAGACTTCGTTGTTGTGGATCACAAATCGGCATATCAAGGCTTGGTCACCGGCAAAGATGTGCGCGTCGCCTTGCTCGAGCCCGAAGCCGTGCTGCTGTTGGTGGTTGGTGAACTCGCTCGCGGCGATGTTCCGACGGTAACAAACCGTGAAACGCTCGATGTGGTCTTGGACAAGTTTTCGCGCAGCGACGTGGAATCGCTCCCCGTAGTCAATGAGAAGGACGGGACGCGGGTTGAAGGCCTGATCACGCGGCAGGCGGTCATGCGGCGCTATCAGGAGGAGCTGGAGAAGCAGTCGGGCTAGCGCGGCAGGCGAATCAGGATGTCGGCGGTCCTCGGGGTGCCGCGCGGAAGGATGAACCACCAAGGCACGAAGACACCAAGATTGAATAGAGGGTTGTGAGCGGGTTGCGCACGGTGAGTGATGTACGGTTGGTGTGCCGCGCGCTGGAGGCCGCGCGGGCTGAAGCCCGCGGCTCAGGAGAGGGGAGCCTGCGGCTCAGGGAGTGTCAATCGTCGTCCGTGGATTCGTTGGGGGAATTTTGTACGCGCGATCGACGGTGTTGCCTTCGGCGATGTTGTAGTCACTGGGCGTTTCGGCTCCATTGAGGACGGCGGAGTTTCGTATAATCACGTTGCCATCTTTGGACACAACCAGACCGTGGCCGTTCATCGCCAGGTGATTTGACTCGATGCGATTGGCGAATCCCGTCGCCCGCACTCCCGCGCCGCTTCCCGACTGCGTGCCATTGGCTGCACACACGTTGCCAACCACCAGCGAGGCTGTCGATACTTCGATGCCGTCGCCTTCGTTGAGTGATACCGTACACGATTGTACCCGGCTTGCCTGGCCCGCATGAATGCCATCACCCCGGTTGCGCGAAACCGTGCATTCCGAAATCACCGAGCTTGGCTCCGTCTCGATTCCGCCGGCATGATTGTCATGCACGGTGCAATCCCTGACGGTGGCACCCGATCCGACATAGAGCCCGAAGGCCCTGTTGGCGTAGGCCGTACAGCTCGTCACCAGATTGGCATCGCCGGCGTCGATGCCCTGACCGCCCTCTTTGACGTGCCCGTTGCGCGTCGCCACGCAGCGATCCACGATGCAGCTTGTATCCGTCTTGATCCCGTCGCGCCCGTTGCGCGTAGCGGCACATGATCGTACGATGCTGCCCACGCCCACGGTGAGCCCGTCCAGGCCGTTGCCTTCGGCGCGCAAGGAGTTCAGCATACTGTGCATGGCCAGGTTAGCTCCAACGCCGCTCCGTCCCCAATCGTGGATGGAGCCGCTTGCGATGCGAAGGCCTTGGCAGGGCGCGGTCACGATAATGCCATGGCCAGACCCATGCGTCCCGATTAAGGAAAACCCGCATAGGTCAACCGTAACGTGGCTTGCCGCGATTTCGATGCCGCTCTGACCGGCAACCCCGACCAGGTTTCGCGTCAGGCGATACACTCCGGGCGCGGTAATTGAAAGAAGTGCCTCCTCTCCTCGAACGACTGCGCCGGGGGGGCCACCGACAAGAATCTCATCGCTAAGAGAGGCCGCCGGACGCATCCGCCCGATGCTGCCTACCTGTTGAACGCAACCGCCATGCAGCGACGTGAGGACGATCAAGCTTATCTGGACAAACGGCGCGAACCGATTGTGAGCGTCCGGGTTTCGAGCGTATGTAAGTAACATAGGGGCTCCGAGAATCGCCGCCGTCGCCTTACCGGCCGCTCGAGCGACCGCGCAAGACAACCAGGCTCAGCATCCCAATTGGTTGCCTCGTTATCCTGGTATCGAAAGAAATGGGCCGAAAAATCAACGCTGTTGCCACAATTTGCAGCGGAACGCTTGAATTGTTCGCCAATTCAGCGTTGTTCCGACTCAGCCCAGGCGGTTTCAGGCGTCGAGCCAACTGATTACGCCACTCTCTTTTCGTTTTGGAACGCGCGTCAAGACCCGCCAGTTCTCCACCCACTCACCCGAGCCAGCCAGTAATCCAGGAGGTTTGGGTCGCGGATTCCGTTTGATCTGCCATTTGAATGGATTCTTGGCGAGAACTCACACCGTATACTCTTAAGTGAGATTGAACCGTTTCGGCTCAAGACTCGCTTAGCTTCCCCACGCGCCCATCCTCGGAAAAAAAATGGGAAAGTGGGATGCTTGCCGTTGACAGCGCCACAACACTCCGCGTACGATTCCCGCACCTGCAGAGCGGACCTGTGCAAGCTTGCCCGATTTCAGGAGACCTGGGAAAGCACGATCATTCGCGCTCGATGAAGGGACTACGGTAGGGGATCAGAGTGGAATGCGGCTTTCGATTGGTTTGGATAAAAATCATGCCCCAAGGACGGGACCAAGTATTCCTTTCCCCGGAGGGGGAAGGAACATCCGGTGAGTCGTAGCTTGCTACGACGGAGCCGGATGTTTTTATGCGCGGATCTTCGGTACTTAGGCGTTCCATCACAATGACCGCGCGGACTGTAGCGGTGGGGCGACGGCGGTCGATCAGGGTCTTGATGGCTTCGAAACAGGCCTCATCTTGTTATTCGGCAGCCATACCCGCCAAACGCTCCAGCACTTTGACCAACGCCTGGGTGCCCTCCCGTCCCTCACCTGCCGCCTGATTTGACGCAAGAAAACTGGAGACCATGGCCGTTCCCGGTAGGGGCAGGTCGGCTTTGGCGGCCGCGTCGAGCACGATGCGCAGGTCTTTCTGCTGCAAGTCCACCATGAACATGGGCGCGAACGCCCGCTCGTGCATTCTGGGTCCGAGGTTGCTTACCGCCCAAGAGCCCGCCGCCCCTTCGGAGACGGCCTCCAGCATAGTCGCTACGTCCAATCCGACGCGTCTTGCAAACACCACGGCCTCGCTCACGGCGAGCAGGTTGAGCCCGCAGAGGATTTGATTGCAGAGCTTCATGAGCTGCCCATGGCCGACGGGCCCGCCATGCACGGTCGTCTTGCCAAGCACATCGAAGATCGGTCCTGCTCGCTTCACATCGTCCTCTTCGCCGCCCACCATGATCACAAGCGTGCCCGCCTGGGCCCCGGTCTTACCGCCCGAAACCGGGGCGTCTAGATAGGATCCCCCCTTCTTATCAGCGGCCGCAGCGACCTGCTGAGCCACGGCCGGCGCGATCGTGGACATATCAATGCAGAGCGTGCCCGCGCCCAATCCCGCAAGCACGCCCTTTTCACCCAGGTAGACTTCCTCCACGTCTGGAGAATCGCTGACGATGGAAATCACGATCGCGGCGCCGCTCGCAGCGTCCGCCGCCGAATGGCACCGGTGGGCTCCAGCGGTGATCAGTTCATCGGCCGCAGCTTCGGTCCTGTTGAACACGCGTAGCGGATACCCAGCGCGAAGCAGGTTTCTGGCCATGGGTTTTCCCATGAT
>CAZYXP010000272.1:0-3990 GCA_964651325.1 uncultured Phycisphaeraceae bacterium | reverse complement strand
ACTCGAGCGGTGCGCGGCGATGGTCTCGGCGCATGGCGGTTGGCGTCGTGTTGGGCTTGCTCATCCTGACGCGAGAAAACGCGATCGTCTGGGTGCCGCTTCTGCTGGGCTGGTCGGCGTGGAGCGGGGGCGTGCGGCCGCTTCCAAGAATGATGGCTCGCGGCGCGACCTTTGCAATGGGCTTGGCGCTGGTCCTTGTTCCGGTTGGTGTCCGCAACGCAGTGGTGGCCGGGGAATTCTCCGTGTCAACATTTCAGGCAGGACCGAACTTCTACATCGGCAACAGCGAAACCGCGACAGGCAGGTATGTTCCGCTAGTCCGTGGTCACGAAACGCCCGAGTTTGAACGTCAAGATGCGACGGCCTTGGCCGAGCGGGCCGAAGGTCGGCCGCTCTCGGCGCGGGCGGTTTCCCGGTATTGGATGGGCCGCGCGTGGGAAGACATCGCGGCCTCGCCCGGGCAGTGGCTTGGGCTTATCGGACTGAAACTTGGCTTGGTGCTCAATGCGTACGAAATCGCGGACGTCGAGAGTCTGTACGTGGTGCGCGAAACCTCACCGGTGCTCGCTTGGCTGTCTCGCTTTTGGCACTTTGGAACGCTGCTATCGCTGGCGGTCGCGGGTCTTTGGCATACGCGGTCGAGATGGCGGACGCTTTGGATCGATCACTTGCTTCTGGTTTCCATGGTCGTTGCAGTGGCGGTTTTCTACGTCATGGCGCGGTATCGCTTGCCATTGGTGCCGTTGCTGATTCCGTTCGCGGCGGTCGGCGCGGAGGCTTTGTTCAAACGCGTTCGCTCGAAGAACGTCGAATGCCGTGCGTGCGACGCTGCGCCCGCCGATCGCCAAGCCTTCCGGAGCGATGCAGGCGATTCGGCGGACAGAGCCGTCCCCAACAATGCCACCTGCAGAGCACGTTCCTCGACCGGCGTGATCGCCATGGTCGCGCTCTTGGTCGCGTATCTGCCGCTTGTGGACGAAGTTCGGCTGAATGCGCTGGCGTTCATGAATTTCGGTGTGGCGCACGCGGCAGAGGGCTCGCTGATCGACGCGGAGGCAATGTTCCGACGATCGGTGGCAGCATGCTCCGATTCTCCGGAAGCGCAGGCAAATCTTGCCCAGGTGCTGGCGCTCACGGGGCGGCACGACGAGGCGATCCCACATTACGAGGCTGCAATAGATGTAGCACCCGATCTCCCAGGGGTCTACTACAACTTGGGGGTGGCCTATGAGCGCGTTAGTCGGCCCAGTCGTGCTCGAGTAGCGTTCCAACGCGCAATTCAAATCAATCCAGGCGACAGCGACGCTCGGGCTGCGCTATCCCGGCTTTCTTCGGGGCTATCGGATGGGCTCTGAGCGTTGGAACATCCGTCCCTCGTCCAGACAACGGATAGAGTGCGACGCTTCAAATGCCGCGACGCGTAACGACCGCGACTCAGCGAATGTCGGGAAATGAAGATGCTCTTGGCGGAATTTCTTGTAATAATTCGTTGGCCCGGACGTTTTGGCTTGATGGGTGGCTTGGTATGCAGGCCGTTGGGGTTGGTGAAAGCTGGTGTTGGCTCCTGTTTTTGACTCTTTGGAAGGGTTCCTACTCATGCGTGTGACACGATTCGCAATGGTTTCGTTGGTTGTATGTGGATTTGGTTTGAGCGCCGTGGGAGCGCCGCGTTCGCTGCTCCACGAGCAGGGTGATCGTAGGCTCGCCAAGCACATGACCGGCCCGATGATCTTGATGGGGTGTCCCGATGCCTGTCACACGCAGGCCGAGGAGGCCTTTGCGGCCTGTATAGAGGCCGGCGGCGAACCGCTGACGTGTGCGGGCGTGGCGACGGAGGCGTTTCATGCTTGCTTGATCAACGAATGCGGCATTGAACCGCCGTGCCACATACAGTGCATTCACCAGGCGATTGAGGCGTTTCACGCCTGCCGGGAGGCGGGCGGAAGCGTGCATGAATGTGCGGCCGAGGCACATGCTGTACGCAATCAATGTCTGGTGAATGATTGTGGTGTAACTCCACCATGCCACTTGGAGTGCATGCAGCACGCCGAACAAGTCTTCCAAGCGTGCATCAACGACGGCGGTGGCGTGGAGGAATGTGAGATTCAGGCGCAGCAGGCCTTCCAGGCATGCCTGCAAGACCAATGCGGCCAGGGGCCAACGTGCGAGCAAACATGCGGGCAAGGAGCTGAAGAGGTCTACAACACCTGCGTGGCGGGCGGCGGAAGCATGGAGGTTTGCGCCGAGGAGGCTCAGGGATTCCTGCATCAATGCTTGATCAACCAGTGCGGCCATGAGCCGCCGTGCGACGTTCAATGCCACCATGCGGCCGATGTGATGTTCGAAGAGTGCGTGGCCGGCGGGGGCGGACCTCAGCAATGCCTGCAGGCCCGCGAGCAATTCCTATTCCAATGCTTGCAGAACCAGTGCGGCATGGAACCACCATGCGAGTTTCAATGCCAACAGGCCGGCGAGCAGGCATTCCATGACTGCGTGATGGCCGGCGGCGGACCCGAAGAATGTCTTGCCATGGCACAACAGGCCGTCCAGGAATGTTTGGAACTCAACTGCGGCGGCCCCGGCCCGCTTCCGTGTCCGATCGCGTGTGCCCAGGAGACCGTGCAGATGTTCCAGGCCTGCATTGAGGGGGGCGGCAACCCCATGCAATGCGGCATGGAGGCACAGGGCTTCTTGCAGGAGTGCTTGCAAGGTTGCGATTGACATCGCCGCGCCTCATCCAATGGGGCGGCAAAAAGAGAAACTCTTACCCGGGGTGTCGGCGTCAAGGATCCGGCACCCCGTTTTTGTTGGCCCGCGCCTCGGAGTCAGCCCATCGCCACTCTACGGTTTCGTACGTTTGATGTGGGCGTGGGGAACTACGACGTTGACGTTTTGTTGGCCGCGACGGCCATCAGAGGTCGCAACGCCTACTTGAACTCGGTATGTTCCCGGTTGCGAGTAGCTGTGAATGGGCTCCGCCACGCGTGACGCATCCCCGTCACCGAATTCCCATCGGTATTGAGTTGGTGTCCCGGACGTCGTGATCCTGAACCTTACAGTCAAGCCGTTGACCTCTTCTTGCGAGTAGGCCTTGATACGAATCCACAGGCCGCTTCGGATGGTGTTCTCGTAGAAGGACACGGTTCGGTCTACGGTGCCCGCTCGGGCGGGGCCAATGCTGTGCTCTTGAACGTAGGCCTTGTTTTCGCGCAGCCAGTCCAACAAGCGCCGGGCGTGTCCGCCGGTCATCCCATCGGTGCCGCTGTAATCGACAAACACCGGCTGATCGGCGTCCACGATGTGCTCGACGTCAGCAAGCAAAGCAGACTGAAACTTGGGCTGCACCACCGAAATCGCGCGTATCAGATCCGGGTGTTTGAGTCCGGTGTGCAAGGCCGCGATCGCGCCACCAGCCCAACCGTGAATGAATATGCGATCGATTGAAACGTGATGAGCCGCACGCACATGCTGAATCGTGTTGAGAATATGTTGCTCGTCGGTGCGGAGCCGCGATAGGGCTTTCCCGGCCCTCTTCGTGCTGCTGGCGCCTGGGCTCTTGAGTTTGGGGACGGCCACCAGAAACCCCTTGGACTCGGCCGCTTGAGTCCAGTTGTGGATATGGCTCTTGGCGGAATCGGGAAAGGCCCCGTGGCACACCACAATCAATGGCCAGGATCGGGTTGAATCGTAGTTCGTAGGCTTGTAGAGATAGTAGCGTCCGCCGTTTTGGGGCTCGACGCCTTCGCGAATGGCCGGGCGCATGCCCAGCGAGATGAATTGGGCGCAGCCGGTTGAGAGCAGTAGGGCAACGGAGAGGGCCAATGTTGCGGCGGCGCGTGGCAGGCGCGATGAGGAGACACAAGACTCGCTTGGCACGGGCCGCTTCCTTACGGGCGCGGTTCGGCTAGAGGGGACCGCGATCGTCTCGAGGGGGGCATGCGCGGAGTTCATAGCCGCAGCCTTTCACGTGGGGTTCCAACGCGTGTCGCA
>CAZYXP010000271.1:0-4017 GCA_964651325.1 uncultured Phycisphaeraceae bacterium | reverse complement strand
GCCCCCAACTGATTGGGGCCTCGCGCGCGGTCGATATTCTCATTCGGCCCAACGTCGTGGATTTTGTAGATATCGCCGCCGAGGGAGTCCAGTTGGAGATGGACGAATACATCATTGCCGCCCAATCAGCGCTTTGCGGAAAGACGCTCAAAGACTGTCAACTCCGAGAGCAACTCGGCGTAAGCGTAGTCGCCATCAAGCGTCCCGATGGCAAGACCGTGTTCAGCCCCGGTCCCGATACGGCATTGGACACGGGCGACACGCTGATTCTGGTCGGAAAGGCGGGCGTTTCACAACAGCTGGCCAACTTTGAAGCGGCGACGGCCTAAGCACGTTGCCGAAATGGGTCGCCCCGACGACCGTCCGAAGGCGGATCGCCGCCGACCGATAGAGGATAGTGGATACGCTCACCCCATGCCCTCGGACCTTTCCCACTTATTGCGCGACCGCAAGCAAACCGACGCGGACCGAGGGCACACCATCGCGCCATTTTGTCTTGACTGTGGATACAACCTGGCCGGGGCGATTTCACCTCAATGCCCCGAATGCGGAGCCGTTTTCGTCGCCAAGGAGTGGCGCATGCGGGCGGCGGAGCTCACTCACCTCGGAATCGAGCTGCGCGAAGTCAACGAATGGATCGATCGGGCGTTTGTGATCGGCTGCGTCGCGGGGTCAGCAAAATTCGCCGCCATGTTCTTGCAAAGCGGATCCCTTGCGTTTGCCTGCTCACTCGTGGCCGTCCTCGGGGGGTTCTCGGCGTTTTTTCTTGGCCTCGGCGTCTTTCGCGTAGGATCGCTGCCCAAGTGGTGCAAGAACGACATCATTGACCGGGACATTCTCGAGGTGCCCAAGTATGCAAAGGGCGTGGCCACGAGTTTCCTAGGCGCCGTCACGTTGCTTGCCGTGCTGCTCTTGTAGGAACCCATGCTCGCTGCCGCCTGCTTACCCCCACCACCAGGCGAGCCTCTTCTTATGATGGTGATAATACAGTCCGATGAGGCGCATCAGGACGATATTCAGATAAAGCCCAAAGCCCGCCCCAACAATGAGTGGGAGCGCCCCCGCCATGGCGCCGGCGGTCCAAACTCCACCCGCGGCCGATCCGACAAGTTGCGAAAGACCGGAGCGTACGTAGTAATCCAGCACGATCGCGGCCGCCATCAGCAGGAGCATCAAACCATACGCCGGCAACGTTCGAAGAATTGAAACAACCATCAAGTCGAACCGCACCAAGCTGTCGATGCCACCGAGCGCCACACACATCAATACCATCGGCCAAAAGAAGAGCCCCACCGCGACCAACACCGTGAATGGCAGTAGCGGCGTCCCACCCGTCTGAAAGAAACCCGACACGCCAGACGCGAGCACGCCAATCACGTCATCAATCGTAATGACATCCTGAACGAACGAGACGACCAGAAACGTGGCCGCGGGCGCCATCACGAACACCCAACTCGCAATCCAGCGTCCGAGAGGTTGAACGATCTCATCCAGTATTTCCGTATCGATGTTGACCGTGGGCAAATCGCGATCCCCCGCCGCCGCCGACTCGACGATCGCCATCAGAAACGCCATATACCACATCATGAACAGGAGCCACACTACGACAAACATGCAGACGAAGCTGACCGCCCATTCGATCACGCATATCGCGCCCCAGATAACCAGGAAGATGATCAAGCTGGACGGGGACGAAGGAAACAGAAACGTCCACAGGACGTCCGCACCGTAGCTGGAAAACGGCACGATGGTGCCGTGAACCGCGCCGTGCTCGATCGACAAGACACCCGCGGCCGCGGGGCTTCCCGGCGGCGCGACGATCTTGCCCTGTGTCATCGCAGCAGGGCCGCTGGGTACCTCGTCTCCCGCTGCGATTGGAATCGGGCCGCTGGTATCTTCGAGTACGACAGAGATGCCGCAGTTTTGGCACTTGGATCGCTTGCCTACATGCTCATCGGCAAATCGGTACCGTGCGCCGCAATCGCATTCGAACACCGCCATGGCTGTCGGTCACCCCCGGCTCGCCCCGCCATCCACTAACCCACGAAATCAATCGACTTCACTTGCGGAATCAGCCCGGCCGCGTGGCCGCGATTTAGCAATTCACGCATCGCGCGGCGACCCACTTCACCGTAGTCAACCGTCCACTCGTTGACATACATGCCTACAAACTGATCGGCCAGATCATGCCCCATATCACGTGCATACTGCAGCGCATGGGCGACCGCCTCATCTCGATGGGCTAAGCCATATTCGATGCTGCGCTTCAAAATTGCGGTGATTTCCTCCATCGCGCCCCCGAGGTCGCGGCGAATACAGTTGCCGCCCAAGGGCAACGGCAGACCCGTCTGCTCTTTGAACCACGCCCCCAAGTCCACGATCATGTGCAAATCGTGATTGGCATACGTCAACTGCCCTTCGTGGATGATCAGCCCGGCGTCGACGCGCCCGTCGGCCACTTGGCCCAAAATCTCATCGAACATCACCACGGTCGGCGAAAAAGTGTCGGCCCCCAATAGAAGATTCAGCGCGAGGTAGGCCGTGGTCATTTTCCCGGGAATGGCGATCTTAAGGCCGCGCAGGCGCTCGATCGACATCGGCTCGCGCGCCACAACCATCGGGCCGTACCCGTCGCCCATACTCGATCCACAAGCTGTAAGGGCATACTTATCCGCCACATACGGGTACGCATGGATGCTGATGGCTGTGATGTCCAATTCGCCCTTCATGGCCCGATCGTTCAGCGTCTGAATGTCTTGCAGGACATGCTCAAACGCCCAGGCGCCAGCATCGACCTTGCCCGCGGCCAAGCCGTAAAACATGAAGGCGTCGTCAGGGTCGGGGCTATGCCCCAGAGTCAGCGTCTTGCTAGCAATGGTCAATTTCAGTGCCTTTCTTGGGAAGCCTTCAGCGTTCAGCCGTCAGTTATCGGAGTTTAGTAATCAGTCGTTCGTTAGTGAGCCACGAGGCCGCCTGTAGCACAGCCGCCCTCGGCTGTGCGACCCACCCGAGCCGCGGGCTTTGGCCCGCGCGGCCACGCGAGTCCGCACACCTTCAAGTAACACGACACCAGCCGTGTAGGGTCAATTAGAATCGGGGCGGTCGTTTTCGGCAAGGGTTGTCGCGTATGCGACGCGGTGAAATCCGCAAGGAGGATTTGTTCGGGGGGGCTCGAAATGGGCGTCAGCGTAGAAGAATCACCCCGGCACGGTCGAGGTAGCGACCGCACCGGGGCGCGTAGGACAGACTTCGGACGCCTATCGGGTGCGTCGCGGCAGGTACGACCTTCGTGGCCGCATGAGATTGAGCCCGACAAGTCCCAGAAGCAAGATGGCGGGCGAGATCACGCCGCAAGTGATGCCGCCGGCACCACCCGGCTCGCTAGCGCCGAGCGAGAGATCCTCGCTCTTGCCGCCACCGTTTGCATCGACGCCGCCTGCTTCGCCGTCGTCATCAGAATCACTGTGGCCGTCGTGTTCGCCGACGTCCGAATCACTATCGTGCCCATCTCCGTCGGCACAGCAATCCGGCTTCGGGCGTGCCTTGTACTTGAGATGATCCCCGTTGTCCTCCATCGTCAAGAGTTCCAGTCCGATGTTCGGACCTACTTGGAGCGAAAAGGCTACGTCTGACCCCACGACTAGCTCCAATCCATCAACATCTTTCGCCTCGAACTTGAACTCACACTTGCCGAAATCAAACTCCGCCTTGATCTCAACACCGTCTTCCGGATGGGCATGGTACTTGAACTTGCCGTGGTCTGGATTGCCGCTGACCTCGAATGAGCCTGCAGGAACCAAGAAGCTGAACAGGTGGCCGTTCCCGTCGTCGATGCTGTAGGTCACGTCGTCCAGGTCGAAATCGACTAGAGTAACGGCGAGAAACGAGCCATCCACCTTGATCTTGCGACCGTCTCCGTCACTATCCCCGTCGCTGTCATCATCATCTTCGGCATCGCCACTATCTTGGGCATCGTCGCCGTCTCCATGCCCATCTCCGTCGCCATCTTCGTCGTGG
>CAZYXP010000270.1:0-4029 GCA_964651325.1 uncultured Phycisphaeraceae bacterium | reverse complement strand
CGATCGCAAGGCAAGGATTGTCGGGACTGATATCGACATGGTCGCTCTTTCGAAGGCCAGGGGCGGAGTTTACGACAAGAATGAGGTGGAAAGGCTGAGTGCGGTCCGGCGTCGGTCATTCCTCAAACGGCAAGGCAAGCAGTATCGGGTATGCGAAGCAGTTGCCGACCGCGTGACGTTTCGGTGCCATGATCTGCTGACCGGGCGGTTTCCGGAAAACTACTACGACCTGATCGTCTTTCGCAACGTCGCCATCCATCTCGAACGGGATGCGGGCCGTGCTTTACACGTACGGTTTGTCGAGGCACTGCGAAATGGTGGCGTTCTCTTTCTCGGCGGTGCGGAGAGTCTGTTCTCTCCGGAGCGGCTTGGGCTGCGACAGCTGTCGCACTGTTGCTACGCGAAGGATGATGTCAGAACGTCCTTGGAGATCCCGCGCCGTTTGGCGGGTTAGGGGAGGCGTGTGGAAAGTGTGACGAGGGACAAAACAACCGGTGCTCGAATCGTCGTGCGGATGGGCGAATACGTCGTGGGTACAGCTCCCGATGTCCTGACCACCTCGGGTCTCGGCTCGTGTGTTGGTGTGGCCGTATATGAAGCCTGTTTACAGGCCGGCGGTCTGGCCCATATTTCGGAGCCGGGCGAGGGCGCGGAGAGCGAAAACCCGCGGGCTCATGCGGACATTGCCATCCCAGCGATGGTCGCTGAGCTGGAGGCTATGGGCGGCGTTCGGACCTTCATGGTAGCGAAACTGGCCGGTGGTGCAGAAATGTTCGGTCTTGAAGTGAGCGAACAGATGGATATCGGGAAACGCAATCTGCGATCCGTCCTTGATGGGTTGGAAATCGAAATGGTCCGCGTTGTCGGGCAGGATGTACTAGGCGATCGACCACGCTCTATGGTGTTCAATCTAGACACCGGTGAAGTGGCTATGGACAGCATCGGAGAAACATACCGCATCGTGTAGCAGCAAAGACTCAGTAACACGATTCGGCGGATCGAAAACATCTGAATAAGCGGAGAAGAAGAACAATGTCGCGAGATATTTCCGTAGTCATAGCCGACGATTCGGCCCTGATGCGCAAGAAGATCAAGGAGATCTTGGAGAGCGACCCCGCTATCCGCGTGATGGGGGCTGCGCGCAACGGGAAGGACGCCGTCGAGTTGGTGCACCAGCATGAGCCCGACGTGGTGACCATGGATATCAACATGCCGGTGATGGACGGCATTACCGCGCTGCAGACGATCATGATGGAGTCGCCCCGGCCAGTGGTCATGCTCAGCTCGCTTACCCAAGAGGGAGCGATAACCACCTTCGAGTGCATCGAACTCGGGGCGGTCGACTTCATCGGCAAGCCATCGGGAACCATTTCCGTCGATATCGATCAACAAGGACGCGAAATCATCGCGAAGGTCAAGCAGGCGGCGAAGTCCCAGCCGGGGAGTAAGCTTCGCAAAAAGGCTCCCCCGACTAATGCTGGTGCGCGGCTTTCGAAGCGTGAAGATGGTATCGCAACTCGAGTCGTGGCGATTGGCGTTTCGACCGGTGGTCCAAAGACGATCATGGAAATCGTGCCCTACCTGCCGGCTGACCTCGACGCGGCGGTGGTCATCGTTCAACACATGCCGGTGGCTTTCACCGCCCCGTTCGCGAGTCGTATTAATGCGGCCAGCGAGATCGACGTCTGCGAGGCCAAGAGTGGCGACCTTCTCCGGCCCGGACACGGATACCTGGCCCGAGGCGGAAAACACATGGTCTTCGCCAAACGCGCTGTCGGGGCCGGGGCCATTGTCCGCTATGTAAGCCATCCAAGTGACGTGCCCCACACTCCTTCGGTAGATGTGATGATGAAGTCCGCGGAAGAGGTGTTCCACTCGCGTGTCACCGGCGTGCTGCTGACCGGGATGGGGGCGGACGGGGCGGACGGCATGGTTCAGATTCGCGAGGCTGGCGGTTCGACCATTGCCGAGGATGAAAGCACGTGCGTGGTGTTCGGGATGCCAGCCCAGGCCATTCAACGGGGCGGTGCCGAGCATGTGCTTCCTTGCCACGATATCGCGGAGAAAATTGTGGAACTTTTGGCCTGTCCTGCTTAGGGAGGAGTTGATTCACCAATGAAACTTGAACAACGAGAATTCGAACTCCTTCGCGATATGATCTATGAAAAGACCGGGATCATGTTCGAAGATCGAAAACGGGTTTTCCTGCAAACGCGCCTTGCGCGGCGCCTGCCGGAGGTGGGCTGTGACACCGCCAGAGAGTACTACCGGTTTCTACGATACCAAGATTCGTCCGGCGAAGAATGGCAGGCTTTCATAGACTCGGTCACCACGAACGAGACCTACTTCTTCCGTGAGTTCCCGCAGTTGATGTGCTTCGCCGACCAGGCTTTACCTGACATCGCGGATCCCAAGCGAGCGTCAAGCGATTACACACTGAATGTTTGGAGTGCGGCCTGCTCGACGGGGGACGAGCCGTACACGCTGGCGATCATCCTGAAGGCGTGTCTCGATGATTTCGGCAAGTGGCGGATCAAGCTGGACGCCACGGACATCGACACCAAGGTCCTCGCGTCCGCAAGACGAGCGACCTATTCTAGCCGTGGCGTCAAGGACGTACCGGATGAGTATTTGAGTCGATACTTCCAGACGAAACTTGGACAGTATCAAGTCGTCGATGAAATCAAGAACATGGTCAAGCTTGCCCAAGTGAACCTGATGGATCGCCCGGCCATGCGACGTTACCGCAACTATGATTTCATCTTCTGCCGAAACGTGTTGATCTACTTCGACGATGCCTCGCGGAAGCAGGTGCTCAGTAGTTTCTATGACGCCCTGGTCCCGGGTGGCTACATCTTCTTGGGACACTCGGAGTCTGTGGGCAGAATCAGCGCAATGTTCGAGATGGTCCGTCTGGGTGATGACATTGCCTATCGCAAGCCGCTCGACGTGGCGCGTGGAGGTCGCAAGGCCATTGGAGGTGTACTGTGTCAGAACGCTTAAATCAACTAATTCAAGATTTGTCCTGCAGCGATGAATCCACGCGCCGGTTTGCCGTTGAGGACCTAGGTGACCTCTGTGATTCACTGGCTATACCGCCTCTCGCGAAACTGCTGAGCGATGCATCCGCAGGAATCCGCGAGCCGGTTGTGGATGCGCTAAGTTCGATCGGCAAAGTTGAAGGTGAGGCGGTTGTTCTGGCGATGTTGCCGGCCCTTAGAAGCGAAGACACTCCGCTGCGCAATGCCGCGTGCGAGGTCTTGCGTAACGTCGGAGAGCCATCAGTTGCGCACCTGGGGAAATTGCTAGGTGACGACGATAAGGATGTCCGAAAGTTCGCGGTTGACGTTTTGGCCTTGATTGCCAGCACTTCTGCGGGTGAAACGCTGACTAAAGCGCTGGATGACGTAAATGTTAATGTCGCTGCCGCCGCAGCCGAAGCGCTGGGGCAAATCAAGTGTGGACCGGCAGTCGAGGCGCTCACCGCGTCGTTACAGGCTAATGGGTGGGTTCGGTGTTCGGTGGCCCGAAGTCTCGGACAGATCGGCGGCCCCGAAGCCCTGCGGTCGCTGAACAGCCTCGTCGGCGACGAAGATGAGATGGTCGCTTTCACGGCTGTCCAGGCACTCGGCGACGCGGGTGACATATCGTCTCTACAGTACCTTTTCTACCTTCTGGGACACGCGAACCCGATGATTGCCAATGCGTCGTTTGGGGCCGTCGAGAGAATCTTCGACCGCACCGATTCCGTGCAATGGCGAGAGGTTTGTGGGCAGGTACCCCTTGAGCCGCTGATCAAGCTGGTCAACCACTCCGACACCGACATGCGCCGAAGTGCGGCCAAGCTACTTGGCAAAGTCGGGGATGAAGGCGTCGTGCCGCCGCTGGTGGCTACGCTGGTTGCAGACGAAAACCGTGACGACGAGGAGCTGCGACAACTTGCCTTGCAAGCAATCGTGTCGATCGCTCCGAACGACATAACGCCAATCGCCAACGTGCTAGCCGACAATACAACGTCGGTTGAAGGCC
>CAZYXP010000269.1:0-4049 GCA_964651325.1 uncultured Phycisphaeraceae bacterium | reverse complement strand
AGAGCCGTCGGCGACATAACCGTCATCGGCAGCGCCGTTGCAGTCGTCGTCGATGCCGTCGCAGGTCGTATCGCTTGCCGCGGGCGTTCCCGGCTGACAGAGCGTCTCCACACCGGCGACGCAGGTGCTCGGCGTGTTATTGGTCAGACACGCGCCAACGCCGCAGGTGGCATCGGAAACGTAGCCGTCATCGGCGGTGCCGCTGCAGCTCTCGTCGATTCCATTGCAGTTGGCATCAGGGCCGGTCGGGGCGCCTGGGGCACAGGTGTCGACGGTCGTGCCGGCCACACAGGTCAGCAGTCCGCTGGCCGCGCAAACGCCAAGCCCGCACGAGGTGGGCGGTGCAACGTAGTTATTGTCCACAAACCCGTCACAGTTGTCGTCGACGCTATCGCAGGTGGCGTCGTCGGGCGTGAGCGGCGTTCCGGCCTGGCAGAGTGTCTCAACACCGCCAACGCAGGTACTCGGGGCGTTGGTGGTTTGGCAGAATCCGACGCCGCAGGTGTTGTCTGAAACATAGTTCTCATCGGCCGCGCCGTTGCAGTTGTCGTCGACAGCGTCGCAAGTTGCGTCATCCGCAGATAGCGGAGTGCCCGGAACACAGGCCGTCGCAGCCCCGCCGACGCAAACACCGGGCGTGTTGGTGGTCTGGCAGAATCCGACGCCGCAGGTATCGTCGACAACCAAGCCGTTGGCTTCGTGGTTGAGCAGGCAAACGCCTGCTCCGTTGCAGGTGTCTGGATTGTCGCAGACGGTGTTTCCTGCACTGCCGCATGCCGAGCCGGCGGCTTCAAACTGGCAGGTCGCGTTGCAGCAATCACCGGGAAGGAGATTGCCGTCGTCGCACGACTCGCCCGTTTCGAGAATGCCGTTGCCGCATTCGGCGATGGTGATCGTGGTTGCGCCGTACACGGCGGTCGGCGCGGTGACGCTGCCGCACGTCGAGTTAACCCAAATCGCGCTACCCGAGTCCAAGGATCCAATGGCGGCATTGCCCACCGCGTCGGCAACCATCGAGATGCTTGCCAGTAGCACCCATTTTGGGGCGGCTCCGACGGTATCGCCGCATGGGGGCGTGGCCGGGGCATGGGCACCGCTGAGATCGTTTATGGATCCGGCTACGTTGTCAGCAGCGCCGTTTGTAAAAATCCCAAGGATCGATGAATGAGTGATCGCACCCGCCGTGAGCCGCGCCGCGTCAAAAGTGAGATCAACACCGATGGAAGCAAAGCCGTTGGCCTCGGCAGTCTGAGCCCAGACTTCGAGGAAAACGGTATCCCCGCGTGCGAAGAGTGATTGCGATGCGGGCAGCGTCGCGGATTCGTCTACGACGCTAGCGGACGGCAGCGTTACCACGCGGACATCGACCTGCGCGACCGCACTGAGCGGCAACGCAAGAGCGATCCAAGACGCGACCCATGCGGAACGAACGCGTAATCGGTGTTCTCCTTCTCGTGACATGACTCTATTCTCTCGTGACATGATTCTATTCTCCATCTTAATCTTCCCCCCCCTCGACCATACTTGGCGGTTCCTATCCGCGACCACGGCGACTGTTCCCGCGCGTGGCATCCGTTCCTGACAGTATTCTTCCATCCCGATGCAGGGTGGGACGACGGCATATGCTTAACCGCGGGCCACGCCCGACCTGCCTAAGGAAACCGGCTTGCTCTCCAAGACCAACGTAGCCGTAGTCACCAACATCAAACTCAGGACGATCAACCCCCATTGGGAGACCGTCGGAATACCCGTTCCGACACCCAGAACGAGCGATCCAAAGGCAACCGCGGGTTCGACCGCGCTGCCGCAAGTACCTACAAAATGCGTGCCATCGTTGGCAGGCGCCAACTGCACGTTGGCCGCCATCGGTGCGTTGGCCGCCTGCATCTCGATGATCGCCACACGAGCCCAATTCGGCGACACCCCAACTTGATCACTGCACGGGGGAATCGCGGGCGTGTGCGAGCCGCTGAGGTCGTCGATCAGGCCGCTGACGTTGTCGATCACCCCGTTGGGAAAGAGATCAAACAGCGCAGAAAACGTGAGCGATGTCACGCTCATCGCGGCCGGGTCAAAGGCGAGGTCCGCGCTGACCTGTGCAAAGCCGTTGAGGTCCGATGTTTGAGCCCAAAGCTCCAGAAAAAACGTTGCCCCCGGACTAACCGCGGAGATGGAGTCCGGCAATGCAATCGAGGTGTCGGTCGCACCGGGGCTGTCCAAAGCCACCAGTTCCAGCGCAGCTGTGAAGCCCGTTGGCGACGCCTCCACCTGGCCCGAAAGGTTCGCGCCCCACGCCGGTATGAGCCACGCAAGCAGCATCCAATGGCCAGGAAGAGGCTTGGTTCGGCCTTGCCAGGAGCGCGCGGCGATACAAGATCGGCGTACCATCCGCTGCTCCGGGCCTCCGTGTTTTGCCGTCATGGCTCGCTTTTTAAACGTGCTTGTCATCGACCGCTCCGTGCAGGCCTGCGTGACTTCAAGTCCGCGGAGTTGACGGAGGAATCCTTCAGATCAAGTACGATCCTACCCAATTGGACATCGGCGACGCTCAGGTCACCCAAGCGACCGAACAGCGAAACACCAAACGGCTCAGCCGCAGGGATCAGGTTGATTCGCGTGAAACCGATTGAACGAGGTTGCATGTGGAGTGTAGCGACGCGAACCCAGGTGCTACCGATTCCCATCGACCCGTCACCAAGCGGCGCGCATCCACCCAAGTCTCGAACCATGCCACCCACGGGGTCGATCGCGCCGCCGGACAACGTTGTGAATGCCTCGCTGGGCAGGATTTCATGGACCCTAAGCGTGCCCGGCTCGAACTGCACATCGACGTACACGGATGCCAAACCGTGCTTGTCGGTTTCGGCACCGGACCGATTGGCCCAGACTTCCAAGAAGAAGTCGTTGGCACCATTCGGGACATTGTTAGCCGGAAGGGTGGTTGCAAAATCAGACACCGCCGGCGATCTGACGGCCACCAATTCGACGGTCGCCGACAAGCCATGCGTTTCGGCCACACCGCCGCGACCGCCGCCACCGGGGAAGCACAAGGGGCAGGACCCGCATGATAGCGTGAAGCATCCGCTGAAAGCACCGAAGTCACCGCCCCCCACACAGTTGTTGGGATCGCCATCGTAGTTTGCGGCGGCACAGGCGTCGGTAGCGTTGTAGCACAAACCGAAGCAACCGGAGAAGAACGCGAAATCGAGTCCGTCCGTCAGTCCATTCTGATTGTGATCAAACACGCACCAGTCGCAGGCGTCGGCGGTCTCGTTGCACGATTCACACGTGTTTCCGCAGACCGGAGCAGCCTGACAGGCGCCGCCGACGCAGGATTCCACGCCTGTGCAGAACAAAGCGTCGTCGCAGGCGATTGATGCGGCAGGTTCGTCGTCAATGGTTCCGTTGCAATCGTTGTCAGCCCCGTCGCAAACTTCAGCCGTGGGCAGGCCCGGCGTGCATGTGTCGTTGGTCACGCCGCCGGCCAGACACTCAAGGAGGCCCGTCGAGCCACAGGCGCCGACGCCGCAGGTGGTCGGAGGAGCTATGTAGCCGTTGTCTATGAACCCGTCACAGTCGTCGTCTACGTTGTCGCAGGTGACGTCATCGACCCCGGGCGTTCCCGGCTGACAGAGCGTCTCGACACCAGCGACACAGGTACTGGGCGTGTTATTCGTCAGACACGCGCCAACGCCGCATGTGGCGTCGGTCACGTAGCCGTCATCGGCTGTGCCGTTGCAGTCGTTGTCCACACCATCGCAGATAATATCGGACGCTTGAGGTGTTCCTGCCTGACACAGGGTCTCCACGCCGCCGACACAGGTGCTCGGTGTGTTGGTGGTCTGGCACAGGCCAACGCCGCAGGTGGCGTCGGTCACGTAGCCGTCATCGGCTGTGCCGTTGCAGTCGTTGTCCACACCATCGCAGATGATATCGGACGCTTGGGGCGTTCCCGCCTGGCAAAGCGTTTCCACGCCTGCGACGCAAGTGCTCGGTGTGTTGGTGGTCTGGCACAGGCCAACGCCGCAGGTGGCGTCGGTAACGTAGCC
>CAZYXP010000268.1:0-4057 GCA_964651325.1 uncultured Phycisphaeraceae bacterium | reverse complement strand
TCGGTCGTACAGGCCACGGCATCATTGCAATCCACGGCGGTTCCCGCCTGGCAACCCAGCGTCGCGTTGCAGGTCTCCGCACCATCGCAAAACAGACCGTTGTCACAGGCCGTATTGTTCGGCGTATTGTCGCAGGCGTTGGTGGCTTCGTTACAGGAGTCGGTCGTACATGCCACGCCGTCGTTACAGTCCACGGCCGTACCCGCCACGCACGCACCGCCCGAGCACGTCTCGGCGCCGTTACAGAAGACGCCGTCGTCGCAGTCGGCGTTGGTCTGGCAGCCGCCCGTACAGGGGTTGCTGCCTACACCGTCGATGTGCAGCGACCAGACATCCAGCGTACCGCCGTCGGCGGAAACGCTATCGTAGGCGGTGATGACCCACGCCCCGGCGGAATCCATCCCGTCAAACGCCGAGAGCGATTGGGCGGGCGTGTAGTTCGGTGGCGACGAAAGATTGAGAGAGCATTGCGATTCGATCGCGCCGCCGGTCCCCTCGTCGTCCAGTATGATCCCGTTGAAGTTGTCGTTGCTGCATCCGAAGCTGGATGCGGGCACGCCGGGTCGATCGACCACAGTGACGGTCGTGCCGAGGTGCGAAACCGTAACCGTCACGTCGCCCACCCACGTGTGTGTGATGCTCAAGTCGATATCGATGTCGCCGATGACCACCGAGTCGGGCACGTTGATCGTGTCGGTCGCGGCGTTGCCCGCGCCCCCGCCGTCGGGAATCGCGACGCCCGGCGCGCTCTGGTAAACCGTCGGATTGCCGGCGGTGCCGCTGCCGCAGGCTGTGCCATCGCCCAGGTAAAAGCCCGAGAGGCCGGCGCAAGCCGACGGCGATTCAATGGAACAACTCGTACCCTGGCAACACGCGCCCTGCCCCTCGCAGATGCCCCCGGTGCACGTCTGACCGGCGGGACAAGAAATCGGCGTAAATGAGCAGGCTCCGGCCGAGCAAACGTCGGTGGTGCAAAGATCACCGTCGTCGCAATCTGCGTTGGTCGCACAGCCCGGTCCGACCAGCTGCAGCGAATTGATGGCATCGATACGCCCAAAACCGAACGAACGATCAAAACCGGTAGCGCCTAAATCGACCGCCCCATCGCGAATGATCTGCCGCACCTCAGCGGGCGTAAGGGTCGGATCGGCACCGAGAATCAGCGCGGCAAGGCCCGCCACATGCGGCGTCGCCATACTGGTTCCGCATTTGGAGGTGATGCTCGTCCCTCCAGCCGCGTTGGATGCTGAAAACGTATTGCACCCCGGCGCCACAACGTCGAGAAAATCACTCCTGTTGCTGAAGCATACCAGGCTGTCCACAGTGGGATTGTTGTCAACGCAGATTCCCCAATTGAAGGACGTGGATGAATTGGCACAGTTGGGGAAATCCGCATCATACGTAGCGCCTACAGAGAGTACCTGCGACCCGCAGGCCGGCGTTCCCATAGCGTTAGCGAAGCCATCGTTGCCGGATGCGGCGATAACGACCACGCCGGCATTGACGGCGTTGTTGGCCGCCGCGGCACCGCTGTCCGTGTCGCACGTACCCGCGAAATTTCCTCCCCCTAAGCTCATGCTGATGATGTCCGCCTGACCTCCAGCGCCGGTCTGGTCCGCACAATAATTGATTCCCGCGATCACGTTGGAAAACGTTCCGTTTCCCGTGGCATCCAAAACCTTTACGCCGATCAAGGTCGCGTTGGGGGCCACCCCCTGAAAGGGCTGGGATACGCCGCATACCGTCCGCGAAATCCCCGTGCCGCCCACGGCGGTACCCGCGACATGCGAGCCGTGCCCGTTGTCATCTTCCGGATTGTTGTCATTGTTGACAAAATCGCGACCGGCGGCCGTATCAATGCGCGCGGCATACATCTGATTGTCGGAGTCGATGCCCGTATCGACGATACAGACACGCACGTTAGCGCCGCTGGCGCTGAGCCCCGCCCCGGTGATCTGACTTTGCAGCGCACGAATGAGCGGCGTGCTATCGTCCATGTACGCGTGGACGATCTTATCGCGTTCCACCCGAACCACGCCCGGCATCTTGCGCAACGCCGGAAGCTGCGATAGCGGAAGGTCTCGAATGTTCACGACGCTGGGCAATACCTGACTGTAGTCGTACTTCTGATACGCGCCACGCTGCTGGCTGAACGTCTTTACGTTGGTCCGCTGCACGGCCCCACGATTGATCGCCGGGGCGAAATGAACAAGAACGCTGACCCGTTCGCCTTGACCATCTCCATAGTCAACCGAAGGCACGTTCTCAAGCGAGGTATTAGCTGGAATCGCGTTGGGCAACTGGGACCGATCACGACCCGACGCAGCGCGTGCCGCAGGCACGCAGAAAACCAGGGCCATCACAGCCGCGGCACCAACAAGAATCCATCGTCTCTTCCGGCATTGCTCGATTCGCGAACGTAACTTCATCGACTTGTCTCTCCCTTGCAAAACCAAAGAACTGATACAAATCCACAGCCCGCCTTTGTACGCGAGCAGGGCAAAGATAACACAGCAAGCTCTTTCAGAAGCTTCATTGACTAGCGCCGACGCGTGAGCGAACAATGGTCACCTGTCCGCCAAGACGAATGGCCAGAAAACGGATGGCCAAAGGCGCCGCGGGCAACCAACTTGATGGCCGAAGACGGTTCTGACTCCGGCCACAAGTTCGAGCATAATAGCACAGAAAACCACAAGCAAGCGAAATCTCGGTGTCTTAGGACGCTACCGAGCATCGCTTGCGCAATACAGAAGCCGCCACTTTACCCATTTTAACTATTCGATTGCCGAATTCGGCCCCCGTACGCTACCCCAGTGGTTGGTCGTCTCGGCTGGTGGCGTAGCACCCGACGGCTCCTTAATCGGTGTCGCTTGCAAGCGCCGTCGCTATATTGGGCTTCATGCCGGATGCTTGGATCGGAAAAATATCAGCGCTTGCCGCGGCCGTCACCTGGTCGCTGGCCTTGGTTCTGTTCAAGCGGAGCGGAGAGACCTTGCATCCGCTGGCGCTGAATGCCTTTAAAAACACGATCGGCCTAGTCCTGTTGCTGGCGACGCTTGTGTTCGCCGGGGAAGATCTGAGCATGGTGCTAACAGCCCCGCCCGGCGACCTTTGCATCCTCATCTTGAGCGGCATCATCGGCATCGCCGTCGCGGACACTCTGCTGTTTTACAGCCTGAATCTGCTCGGCGTGGGGCTGCTCACGATAGCGGAATGCTCCTACACGCCTTCAGTCGTCGTGGTGGCGTGGCTCTTTCTGGGCGAGCGGATCGCCACGTTTCAATACGTTGGGGCTGGCCTGATCCTGGTTGCGGTCGTGCTTTGTTCGGCGCACAAACCGCCATTCGGGCAAACGCGCCGGCAGGTGGCTTGGGGCATGGTGCTCGGCGTGACGGCCATCATGTTCATGGCCGTCGGCATCGTGGTTGCCAAGCCCGTGCTGGAGGATTTCCCCCTGATCCTCGCGTCCACGCTTCGCCTGGCGGGCGGCTCAATGATTCTGATCGTGTGGATGGCCGCCCGACCAAATCGCGCGCGCTATTTCTCGGTCTTCCGCCCCGCGCGCGTGTGGTGGACCAGTGTTCCCGCCGCGGTCCTCGGCACCTACTTCGCGATGATCTTCTGGGTCGCCGGCTTCAAGTACGCCCAGGCGGGCGTGGCGGCGGTATTGAACCAAACATCGACAATCCTGGCACTTGTGTTCGCCACCCTAATCCTAAAAGAGCCCTTTACGAGACGAAAGGCGGTCGCTGCGATCGTAGCCCTCTCGGGCGTGATCATCATCACCACCTATTCCGCCGATTGACGATTCCGCATGCACGAACGCATCACATGCACGACAGGATCGCATACATCACAGGATCGCATGCACGACCGCATCCCATCCCCGACAGGATCGGCGGCGACGAATGCAGGCTGAAGGCCTGCTCCAAAGTAGCCGGGGGCAAAGCGCAGCGCCGCCCCCGGTTCGCACCGCTACCGGGCCGTCCGACCCTGAAGGGGGCGTCTCAATCCGATTCGCGTGTACGGCATGATCCCAAGCCGACCCCTCCAGGGT
>CAZYXP010000267.1:0-4102 GCA_964651325.1 uncultured Phycisphaeraceae bacterium | reverse complement strand
CTCGCCCTACTTCCCCTTATCGCCTGCGCCACCGCGGCCCACGCGAGCCCGTTCGCCGCGATCCTCATCGACTACGCCCCGGCTCCGGGGCAATTCGTCAACGACGCTGCGTTTTCCGACCCGCTTGCCGCGCTCGGCCCGCCCGCGGGCGGCGGCACCGAAGCGGCCGACAACAGTTCGGTGGTCACGCTCGGCGGCTTCGGCGGCTCGATCATCCTGGCGTTTGACCATGTTGTGGCCGACGATCCGCTCAACCCCTTCGGCCTCGACGCCATCGTGTTCGGCAATGCGTTTTGGTTCGGCAATGACCCCGCGCGGCACTGGGCCGAGTGCGCCACCATCGAAATCGCGCTCGACGAAAACGGCGACGGGTTCATCGACGAGAGCGAGGGTTGGTACTTGATCCCCGGAAGCCATCTTCCGGAACCCGCGGCCGCCGTTTTCGAGCAAGTTTGGGACGACGATGCGGGCACGCCCGTCCCGCCGACCTCGCTTTCCTGGATTCCGACGGGCGAAGGGGGCGCATGGACCACAGTTGGCTTCTTGCTGCCTGACGACGTTTTCGGCCCCGTCGTCGTCGAAAACCCCGGCGCCCCAGATGGCATCGAGGCGATCTTCGGATACGCCGACTACACACCCACAATCGTGCTCGGCGATTTCGACGCCGACAACGTGGCCGACGATCCGTTCGCCCTCGCAGAGGAGTTTTACGTGGTCCCCGACAACCCCGCGGCTGTTGGAATCACGCCCGGTTCCGGTGGGGGGGATGGATTCGACATCGCTTGGGCGCAGGACCCGATCACGGGGTTGCCCGCGAACCTGCCGGGTTTTGATTTCATCCGCATCACCAACGCCGTGAATCGGGTCAACGGCCCGTTCGGCGAAAAATCCGCTGAGATCGACGCCGTGGCCGACGTCGCCATCGACTCGTTCGGTGATTGCGATTGGGATGACGACATAGACCTGTTCGACATCGCTTGCATTCAAGAATGTACCGGCGCAGAATCAGCCTCTTGGAATGTCGTGTGCGCGGCATTGGATCGAAACGAAGACGGCGTCGTCACGCCGATCGACGCCGCGTTGGCCATGCAAAGAGTGATCGGGCCGAGACCATGAGCCAACGCGTGATTCCATGTCTCAATCGATGGGCTACCCGGTCGGCTCTTGCTCAGCGCGGGTTCACCATCTTGGAAGTGCTCGTCGTCTTGTCCGTCATCGCCCTGCTCGCGTCCCTTCTCTTGCCGGGTTTGGCGCAGGCGCGGGAGCAGGCCAAGGCCGTGATTTGCGGCTCGAACATCAAGCAAATCATGCTGGCCAATACGCTATACGCCGAGGATTTCAGCGGCATCTATAGCCCGGGCGCGTCAGATTTTCTGCACAACCTCGATCGCTGGCATGGGCATCGCGAGCAGGTGGACAGCCCGTTTGATTCTTCGCGGGGACCGCTCGTGGACTACCTCGGCCCCGGTCGGGCAATTCGCCAATGCCCGACGTTTGCGTCGGCGGAAATAGGCATGGAGCAGGGCGGATTCGAGCGGGGCAACGGCGGGTACGGGTACAACAACGCGTATATCGGTGTGCAGAGCAGCTACGCCGCAGATGGCTCCTACAGCGTGACCAACGATCGCGCGGGCGTTCCCGTGGTTCGCGTGGCACGGCCACCGGCGACGATCATGTTCACCGACGCGGCCTTTGCCGCCGACGCCTTGATCGAATACAGCTTCGCCGAGCCCCGATTCCATCCCGGCTTCCCCACGGCTCGAACGGATCCGTCGATCCACTTCCGACACAACGAGCACGCCACTGTCGGATGGGTCGATGGCCACGTGGACCGGCCACAGCGCACGTTCACCCACCACAGCGGATTCTATCCGACCGACCCGGAGCAACACGCGCTCGGCTGGTTTGGACAGGCCGACGACAACAGCCTCTTTGACCTGCGGTAGTGTCCTCGTTGAACCTGGTGGACACCTATCCGAACCCCGACCGTAAGGGAGTGGCCGCGGTCGCATGGCGCATGGCCGATGGCCGCATAGTCGCATGGTCACAAGGGCGATCGGCGATGGTCGCGCGGTGGCGTGGGAAGAGCCGCTTCCTTACGGGCGCGGTTCGGATCCCCGAGCGCCCTGCTGGATTCTGCGGCGTTTTCCTCATACACTGCGTTCTTCGTGTCTTGGTGCCTTGGTGGTGACTACCTTCCGGGAGGAACAAAATGCGTACCTTTGGATGCATGATCGTGTTGATGGGGATTGCCGGTTGCACGTCCGCGGGCGGCGCCCGATGGGGCGGCAACTCGAACCATCGCCCCAAGAGCATCGCGTCCGATCAATTCCTCCGAGACTACGCGGCCACCCGGCGTTTTTCTGCTGGAAGACCCACTTCGATCAAGCTCACGCCCGACGGCAAGAGCGTGCTGTTTCTCCGCTCGGAGGCCCGGAGCTTTGTGCAAGACCTCTACGAGTTCGACACGCAGACGGGCAAAGAGCGGCTGCTGCTGACGGTGGATAAGATCCTCGCCGGCTCCGACGAGTCGCTTTCAGTCGAGGAGCGAGCCCGGCGCGAACGCATGCGCATCTCCGCGCGGGGCATCGTGTCCTATCGGCTGAGCAAGGACGGAGCCGCGATTCTCGTGCCGCTATCCGGCAAGCTGTTTGTGATCGATCGATCCACCGGTCACGTCAAACAGCTCGAAAGCAAATTCGGCTATCCGCTTGATCCGAAATTCTCGCCCGATGGCAAGTACGTCTCCTGCGTGCGCGACAGCGAGCTGTTTGTCACCGAAATCGAGTCTGGCAAAGAATCGCAACTGACTTTTGGGGCCACCGACAACGTAACCCACGCCCGCGCGGAGTTCGTTGCGCAAGAGGAAATGGGGCGCCACACCGGCTATTGGTGGTCGCCCAAGAGCGACCTCCTCGCCTTCCAGCAGACCGATACCACCGGCTTGGAGACCATGTACATCGCCGACGCGATGCATCCGGAACGAGAGCCTCATAGCTGGCCCTATCCGCGTCCCGGCAAGAAAAACGCCAAGGTCTCGCTCGCCCTCATGCCCCTGACCGGCGGATCGCCGGTGTGGGTCAATTGGGACCACGCGCGATACCCTTATCTTGCCAGCGTCAAATGGCACGAAGAAAACGCCCCGCTTTCCCTCGTCGTCCAAAACCGAACGCAGACGGAAGAGGCCGTCTTGGCCGTGGACCTCGACACGGGCTCGACTTCCGTGCTCTTGGTCGAGCGGGACGAGGCTTGGATCAACCTCGACCAATCGGTGCCACGGTGGTTGCCCGATGGAAGCGCTTTTCTCTGGACCACCGAGCGCCATGGTTCCTGGCAACTTGAACTGCGCCGACGAGACGGTTCACTTGATCGGGCGCTGACGCCTGCGGCGTTTCCGTTTCGCGGTATCGCCAGTGTTTTTGCTGCCGACGGCATGTTCAAGCAAATCTTCCTCCGCGGCTCGGACGACCCCACCCAATTGCACCTGTACCGCCTCGTGCCCGAGTTGCCCGCGGCCGGCCTGCAACGCATCACGGAAGAGCCGGGCCTGCACAGCATGGTCTTCTCCAGAAACCACAAGACCTACGTCCATTCGTTCACCCATGCCGACGGTTCGTTCACGCGGACCGTGCATCGCGCCGACGGCTCGGAAATCGGCCGGCTTCAATCTAACGCCGAGCCATCGCCGATTCTCCCCAACGTCGAACTGACCACGGTTGGCGACAATCCGAGCTTTCACGCCGCGATCGTCCGCCCGCGCAACTTTGACAAATCCCGAAAGTATCCGGTTCTGCTTTCCGTTTACGCCGGCCCGCACGCTCAGGTCGTCCGCGCCAACCCCATGGGCTATTTGCGCCAGCAGTGGTTTGCGGATCACGGATTTGTCGTCGTGTCTATAGATGGCCGTGGCACGCCGGCGCGCGGGCGCGACTGGGAACGTGTCATCAAGGGCGATCTCATCAAGGTCGCCATGCAAGATCAGGTGGCCGGGCTTCAATCGCTGGGGCAGCGCTATCGGGAACTCGATCTCAAGCGGGTCGGCGTCTACGGCTGGTCGTTTGGCGGCTATTTTTCCACCATGGCCGTGCTCATGCGCCCGGAC
>CAZYXP010000266.1:0-4109 GCA_964651325.1 uncultured Phycisphaeraceae bacterium | reverse complement strand
ACCCGAGCGTTGAAAACGTTACTATAGGCACCGCGGCGCAGTCAAGAAATGTGAACGCAAAGGAATTCAGCGTATTTGAAGGTAAGGTCGCCCTGACAGCCGGGTTTGAGATATCGCTCAAGAAGCTGTCTCTTTCCGATGAGGATGATGATGAGGAAGAAGATATCCTGGACCTTTACCTTACCCCGTATGTCGGAGTAGCATATGCCAACTCTCTCAAGTATGTCTGTTTCTACTGCTGTTGCAACGCTACCTGCTACTGAACCAATGATTACGCCAGAACCAAGAACAATAACACCATCTGTAAGAACAGTGGCGATACCTTGTGTCTGAAGCCAACCATAATCATTTGCTGCCTGAGCTGCTAGAGCCACGCCTGATGCAAAAACATCAGTTGTAGTTGCACTCTCAAGGTTAGCATAAGGTGAACCAGTAACTGCAGCATCAGAAGTAGCATCTATAGCAACTTGAATTGGGTCATATAGTTGTATTCTGATATTGCCGCTTGCAGGATTATCTGTTGCTGTGTTGCCCTTTATTCTATACTGAATACCTTCTCCAGTATCATCTGTAATCTGTAGATAACCACCTGCAAGTTGGTCAACGCTTACCGCAGGCTTGCCGGACGACTGTCGAACCGGTTCCTCTCTTGTGGCTAGGCGCCCCGACAATCCGGGCGTGCTGTCGGCCGGCGGGGAGACACCCGCCCGGCCTCATTCCCGACGGCCATCTCCTTGGCGTACTCCTCCTGACCGGCGACCACGGCCAGTTGATGCCGGCCGGGGCGGTCGGCGCGGACACGCCACACGACCTCGTGTTTCGACGGAATGCGAACGCGGTCGAATGCTTCGACGCCCTCCGGAGTGGTGACGGTCATGTCGTACCCGTCGGCGGGGGCATCGTCGTTGAGCCGGACGGTCAGCAGGCCGGTCTCGCCCACGTGTAGGGGGCGCCATTCGTAACGGACGGCCATCTGTGCCGCCTTGAACATCAGCGGGACGACCATCACCGCCATCGGTTGCAGCATGTATAACAATAGCTTGACGGCGCCGAAGTTGACCCGGACGACCGCCCGGAACGTCACGGCCAGCTCGTCCTTGTACAGCTTCATGGCCAGCATGTTGGCCTTGATGTCGTCCTTGATCCGCCCGATGGCATCCTGGTTCGAGAGGTAGCGCATCACCACGAGCGCTGCCACGCCGAGCAGAACGGACAGGAGGGTCAACGTGAACCACGCCGGCGCCGCGGACAGAACGGCATACACCGCGTCCGCGACGATCGTGCAAAACCGGTTGATGGTCCACATGGCGCCTTCGGCTCCGTGATTCTCTAAGTTCGAGTTTCGCACTTATGCCGCCTGTTGGACGGCGAGCAATAGGGTTTTCCTGAGTTTTCGCAAGCCCCGTCCGGAGAGTGGGGTTGACAAAACCTGTTCGCGGACGCTTTGGCATCGCAAGGTGGTGAGCATGTCGGCGAACGAGGCGTGACGCTTGGTGCGGTACCACGGGCGGTGCAGCGGGTGGTGGTGACGATGTCCGACCTTGGCGAACCACAACACGATCAGCGTGTACAACAGCATGGCGGTGGGCGCGGTTCGTTCGACGGCGCGGCGCGTCCAACCCTGCGGCTGCTCGAAGCCCAGATGCGTCTTGCTGTTCTGAAACGCCATTTCGATCGACCAACGCATGGCATACCAGACCAGCACTTGTTCGGCCGACGCTTGGTGCCGAGTGGAGTAGAAGGCCTGCACCCGTCGTCCGCCGATCAAGGGCTCGACCGCCACGATTCGCAAGGGACAATCCGGGACCGCGTACACGCGACCAACACCATCGGCCATCCGTACCCGGTCGTGTCGTCCGTAGATGTTGAGCGTTCGACGTCGGGCTCGGCCGGCGAGCATCTGACGTGGCGTAGGAAGTTGCCGGCCCCGTTTGCGGGGTCGGCCGTTGGTGCCCGGCCGGCGTACCGGGAGGGCCTCGTGCAACCGTGCGTCCAGATCGAGTCGAGAGGTCAGGTCGCAGTTGTTCGGCAGATCGCCCAGCACGCTCTGTCCACCGTAGGTCGAGTCGGCCACCACGTGAAAACGCCGGGTTTCATGGGCTCGGCAGAGGGTATAGAGCATATCGACGGCCAGTTCCGGACGCGTGCGATACCATCCACCCTTCTTGGCGACCGTCTGCTTGTTGATGTACAGACGGAACAGGATCGGCAAGGCGAAATACCGCTCGGTACAAAACGGGAAACGCACCATCACACTCAACACCACCCAGCTGTGGCCCCAGTTCACCCGCGGCACCTTGCGGGTGCTGATCAGAGGATCGTGATGCATGCCCACGCCGTAGACTTTGCGCCCGCGTTTGCGGGCCAGCGTGTCATCGAGCGCCAACATCACCGTATCGTCAGGCAACCACGGGATGATGAGGCGGAACACCGCCAGACCCAGATCATCAAGGTCCCACTGGGCCTGGGCAAACAACCGGTGGAAGGACGAGTGATGCTTGGTGCTGACGGCATCGGCGGCCAGGATGACGCCGGTGACCGTGCGTCGTCGGGCGAATACCCAGCCCGTCAGGACTACCAGGAAGGTGTTGAAGGTCGGCGTGGTCATCACCAAAGAAAGTTGTCGGACCAACTCCACGAACGTCGATACCAGAGTCATCACGAGCCTCCATGCTCTTTCGGTCCGCCACCCGCCTCCATGCGGATGGCCGCGTACACCCATAGACCGAATCGCCTGGATGGCTCGTTTTTGTCTACTCAGAACTCACCGGAGACCCTCCAAAAGTGCGAAAGTCGAACTAAGGAGCTATTGTCAAATGTCGTTGATGCCGCGTGATCAGGCGGCGGTTTTCTCGGTTCGTTCACCGTCAACAAAGCGGACTCCGGCAATCACCTCCGGTAGTAACTTGGCGCCGTTCAACAGCCGCCATCGGCGGGACGCACTTTCGCACAGCTTGAACACCATCGCCAGGCACGCCGCACGTCTGCCGTTACCCTTGGTCCGCCGGTGTCGCAGCCGCACGGTCGCGAACGTGCTCTCGATCGGGTTCGTGGTGCGCAAGTGCCGCCAGTGCTCCGCCGGGAAGTCGTAGAACGTCAGCAACTCGACTCGATCCTTTTTCAGGCAATCGACCGCCGTGGGGTATTTGGGCTCGTACAGTTCGACGAAGTGGTTGAAGCCCTGCTCGGCGTCGGCCCGTGTCGGGGCCATCCAGATCTCGTGCAGCTTCGCCTTCGCCCCGGATTGCACCTTCTTGGCCATCTTGTCCAGCACATTGGCCGTTTTGTGAACCCAGCATCGCTGCGTCCGCGTCGTCGGCCACACTTGCGGCAACGCCTTCCAGAACCCCAACGCTCCGTCCGCCGTCGCCAGCTTCGGATCGACCGAAAGCCCGCGCTGCTTGCAGTCCAGCAACAGCGTGTACCACGATTGCTCGCTCTCGCGGTGCCCGTCGGCCACGGCGATCAGTTCCTTCTTGCCCTCGGCCGTCGCACCCATCAACACCAGAATGCACTGGCGGTCTTCCTCCAGACGAATGTTGAAGTGGATGCCGTCGGCCCACAAATACACGTACTGCTTGTCTTCCAGCGAGCGGCGGCTCCAACTCTTGTGTTCACCCTGCCAGGCTGTCATCAGCCGTGTGATCGTCGTCGCGCTCAATCCCGCAGCCTGCGGACCCACCAGCGCCTGCAAGGCCTCGGCGAAGTCGCCGGTGCTCACGCCCTTCAGATAGAGCCACGGGATCAACTCATCGATCGCCTTGGTCTTCCGCAGGTACGGCGGCAGGATCTTCGAGTTGAAACGCGTAACTGGCCGTCCGGCGGCGTCCACGTCCTGGCCGTCTTGATCTTGTCCGACGATCCGCCGATCCAGTACTCGCGGCTGCGTCACGTCGACCGGCCCGACGCCGGTGACCAGTGTGCGGGTCGGGTGATGGCCGTTGCGGACGACCTGCTGGCGGCGCCCGGAGTCATCCACAACATCGGCGTGGAGCTGGATCCAGTCGGCGACCTCCGCTTCAATTGCTTGCCCCAGCAGGCGTTGCGCCCCATCGGTAGAGTCGAGATGTGGCGCGGTGGCGGCGAACCGCTCCGTTTCCACATCCCGC
>CAZYXP010000265.1:0-4154 GCA_964651325.1 uncultured Phycisphaeraceae bacterium | reverse complement strand
TTTACTTAGAAAGACTTTCCCCCATGCCGGTGGAACTCGAAGCCAAGTTCAAGGTCGAATCTCACGACGCGGTTCGCGAGAGACTCGTCGAAGCTGGGGCGCAAATCGTTTCGAAGGGGATCGAGACCAACATCATTTACGACTTGCAAGACGGCCGGCCGGAGGTGACGGGATGCGGACTCCGCATTCGCACCATTACGTTTGACTCAGCCTCACTGCCGGAGCAGGCGACGCTTACGTTCAAAGGCCCCGTCATTCCTGGCCCGCTAAAGCGGCGCGAGGAGCTCGAGGTCGCTTTGGGTGATGGCGCGGCGTGTGCTGAGATCTTCAAGCGCCTGGGATACTCGGTCTTGATTCGCTTTGAAAAGCAGCGGGAGCGATGGTCGCTCGATGGGTGCCTGATTGAACTGGACACGCCCCCATGGATCGGGTCATTCGTCGAGATTGAAGGACCAGATGAGACCGCGATCCGCGGCGTGCAGGAGCGAATGGGGCTGAACGATTCGCCCCATATTCAAGCGTCCTACGTCGGCATGCTGCTTGCCCACTGCCAAAATTCAGGCCTCGACCCCGCCGAGTTAAAGCTTACCTGAACGCGCAAAAAATGCCGTCGCGGCGTCGTTGACATGCGATCATCGGCGCCAATAATCCCGCCTTCCGAGTGCGCAATCGCCTGAGGCGAAGAGACACGATCGACCCATTTACCTGTAGAGAAAGCGGCGGGCATGATTCAACGACTAACGCTAACGGTATGTCTGGTGGTGTGCTGTATTTGGTGTTTTGCGCTGGTGGCGCGAGCGGCCGTGCCGAGTGAGGCTTCCAACGTGACGCTGCACGCGCGGGCGATGCACTTGGGAATGCCCGGCGATTTGCCCGAACGATCACGCTAAAGCAGTACATTTCTTGCGTAGCGGCACTGAAGGCCCTTCGATGCAACGACAACCCGGAGCATCGGACATTAGCCCGCGCGGCCGTGGGGATTCGCCCGACAATCGCCACAAGAAAGATCCAATCGGGCTAGTCGAAAGCAGGTTGAACCACGCCGGCCCGCGTCCGCATGGGTAACACCGTTCGTTGCGTCACTGGAATTGGTAGCGGTCAGGCGTATCGCCTTACGGAACCGAAGATTGCAGCGATCCTGGGCGCCGCGCGGGCTGAAGCCCGCGGCTCAGTAGGAAAAACCGCTCTTGCGGAGGTGTACGTAGGGTTTGGACGCATCGGCTGCGCTGGCCGAATGTACCTCCGCCAGATAAACGTCGTGATCCCCGGCGTCGATCCGCTGAACCGCACTGCATCCCAGATGGGCGATCCCTTCCGCCAACATTGGCCCGAACGGCGACTCCTCGAATTCCACACCAGCAAAGGCGTCCTCCTCCAAGGAAAACCCTTTTCCGAAATGCTGGAACAGGGAACTAGCATCCTCCCCGATCACGTTGATCAGAAACCGCGGCTCGGCATCGATCAAGGCGCCGACCGGCCGGCCATGCTTGACGCACACAGTAATACGCAGCGGTTCAAACGACGCCTGTTGAATCCACGAGACGAGCACGCCCGTCCGCCGTCCGTCGCAATCCACCGTCAAAATGGAACAGCCGCTCGGTATCTTGGCCACCGCAGCACCCAGTGATTCCTTTGAGTCGTTCATGGTCAATCTTGGTATCCAGCCGCGGTCCGTGACAGTATTGGCGGGCACTATCAGAGCACCTGGCGCCAGCAGGGTGACATTCTGCCGCGGATGGTCCGAGGGCTAGCGCCCGCGGCTCTGATTCGGTGCTCCGATCCGCCGCCAATTGGGCATCGCCATGCCCTTTTTCCAGATCACAGCCTACGCAGGCTGAGCCCTTATCGCAACCGTTGCCCGGTGCCGCCTGTTTTGCTATGATTCTCGGCGATGCTTTGGCTTACCCGCGCTGCTGGGGCAGGGCGGGCAAAGCTGTTTAGGGCGTGCAATGCGCTTCAAGGCGGACATTGCGAATTCTTGTTGGGGTTTGGCGTTAGGACGGGCAAATGGGTGGACCCGTCGCGAGGTGATCGATTTTGCGCGCGATAGCAGAGCAACAGATTTCGGCATTTCTAGCGAACTCGGCCGGCGTGGTGGCTAACTTGTGTGCGGCGCTGACCGAACGCGGCGTGAACATAAGAGCGCTCACGGTCCTCGACACTGTAGACGTCGGGACGATGCGCATGGTGGTCGACAACTTGCCGATTGCCAAAGAGGCGCTCAGCGACGCCGGAGCCGCCTATGTCGAAGTGCCCGTGATCGCCATTCCCATCCCGAACAAGCCAGGCTCGTTCGCGAAAATAGCCCGCATTCTGGCGAACGCCAAGATCAACATCGAGTACATCTACGCCACCGTGATGCCCGGAACGGAATTCACGCTGGGGATTTTTCGCGTATCAGACCACAAAGCGGCGTTGGAAATCGAATTCGACGTCTAAGGATCGGCCGGGCTGTGTTCCCCCTGTTAGGACGTGAACCAAGCCGCCCGAACCCTGGCGCGACCGGCCCTGCGATGGCACGGCGTCCGCCCCGGAATCGGCTCCACGAAGCGGCGCGGGCAGGACCGCGACCACCATCCGCTATCCACCGCGAAAAAGGCGTATTGGCATGAAGCATTTCTTCCCTGCGGTCTCCGTGTCGATGGCTCTTTCCACTCTGGTCCTTGGGCTTGCTTGTGGTCCTGCTGGGATCAATACGGTCGATAGTGGCATGGACGTGTTCGATGATGGCCAATGCGAGGCGAGTCGTACTACTTCCGTCCCCGAAGCAGGCACACTCCGTTTCACGTGGACCACCGACGCGCAAATCTCTGACGAGCAGTCGGCGTTGGGACAAGCGCTGGGCCTTACGTTTCTTGCGACGGAGCTCGCAAACCAATCCCCATCGGTGGAAGCCATGATCGACGTGGCCGCGGACGGTTCACTGCCGGACTTCGGCGGGCGGTTTTCCATTGTTGAAGGATGCTTGGCCATGATATCGGACGAGGCCGGAGGTTCGACCGGTTTGTTCAACCTGCCGACCGCCGAGGAGTTGTCCGAAGAGTTTTTTGCCACGCCGCCTGAGCTCGTAGGTAGCTGCGCCGCGGGGCAGGTCGCCATCGGCCCCGGCGGGGTGGGGGACGCAAGCGGAACGCAGGTTTGCGTCGTAAGAGAGTTCGACTCTTGCGTCTCCTGCGCACAGACACCGACCACCTGGACCCAAAACACACGCATCAGCCTGACGTTTCGCGCTATTGGATCGCTTGAAGGCGTGGCAACGTTCGACCCCAACGGTGGCGTTTCGCGGGTCGATATTCTCGATAATGACCGGGTCACCTTCGAACTAGGCGTGCTCGTTGTGTACGAAGCGGAGCCATAGGGCGTACGAAGCGGCGCCATAGGCCCGAACATAACGTTCCAAGCACCCATCAGCCCTAATGCTGCACGCTGTGCGACCGCCTTACTTGCGACCCATTCCGACGCCGGATCGATTCTACGACATCGATTCTACGACGCGGCCGGCAACGCTGCAGCCCCCGGCGCCGATTGGCCTTTCCGTTCCGCGTCGAGGGTGGCTTGAATCCGCTCTTCGTCGGAAAGTTGAAAGTGCGATTGAGGCGCTCGTGCCACGGCGTTATCCCAAGCCTCTAGGTCTTGCGGCTGAAGCAAATCCTCAAGTTTTCCGCGCTGCCGATAAACGCTATCTCTGCGTCGCGTTGCCGGAGCAGAACCCGATTCTGAGAAATCGGTGTCGAGCAATCGGCATAGAATGTCGAAAAGAACACGCCCCATTTCGGGCGTAAGCACGCCCAGGCGCACCTCGCGGTACAAACGATCCATGGCTTTGGCGATGGAAGAACGCTCCGTAAGCGGGCGTAAGTATCCGCCAGGGATATGGGAAAGCCTGCGCTTGCTTTTGCCGCCTTTGGCGGCAATGCGACGCCTCACGTCGCCGGGAACTTCAGGATCGTGGAAAACGCAATACTCGCTGCCCTCGCGAATGCGCGCCCGGCACCGTTTGCCCACCTTGGTCGTGCCCCGACAGCGATTGTCATAGGGCAATCTCAAGCCTTGGCCTAGCCCGAGCTCATCGACTAAGGCACGCTTACGACGTTTCTTGCCGTTGACGGCTTCCCAAAACAGCATGGCCAACCTCCTTCCGTGAGGAATCCGCG
>CAZYXP010000264.1:0-4197 GCA_964651325.1 uncultured Phycisphaeraceae bacterium | reverse complement strand
CGAGATCAAAGAGAATGTACTTAATGCTCATGCGCACGAAATCGATGTTCTCCTGGAGGCTGCTGACGGTCTCCTTGAGCTGGCGATGACGCTGCCGCGTCTGCTCGGCCAACATTTCGAGCTTGCCACGTTCCGATTCCGGAAGCGTGCCGATTTCCGTGATCAACTCGGCCAGTTTTCTCTGAAACGTTTCTTCATTCATCGTGTTGCTTCCCTCCACTAAAGTCGTTCTTCCTTCAAGCCCACAGGCGGGCGAGAACGCAATTCAAACGGGATCGGCTGCTGAAGACCTATGCCCGCGGGATAGAGCGAAGCATTCGACATGCCAAACAGGAAACACCCGACAGGCAAACCAGTCTAGCGCCATAATACCGCCAAGATCAGGCCATCAGCTCGGTTTTTTGGGGTGATGGGGCGAGCAAAACGGCGACGCAGAATGCGCCGGCGTGTTGACGCAGCGCAACATCGCGGGATCCGCAGCACCACAAAGCGTCGTGGATTGCGTTCGTGACGAACCAATGGGGGCGTGTTTTCGGACGTTGGCAATCCACCGGTCCACAACCGGCGCCCGCCGCAGGGCGCTATTGCTCCAGGCGGCGGATCTTGGCGCCGATCGCGCAGAGCTTTTCCTCGATGCGTTCATAGCCGCGATCGATGTGGTAGATGCGATGAATGCGTGTCGTGCCTTTGGCGATGAGCCCCGCCAGGATCAACGCCGCCGACGCGCGAAGATCGGAAGCCATCACCGGCGCGCCGATCAGCCGCTTGACGCCCTGCACGATGACGGTCGGCCCTTCCTTGCGAAGCCGGGCGCCCATCCGGTTCAGCTCGGCCACATGCAGGAAGCGGTCGGGGAAGATCTTCTCGGTGATCACGCTGTTGCCGTCGGCCAGGGAGAGCAACGCCATCGCCTGGGCTTGAAGATCGGTGGGGAAGCCTGGATAGGGCTGGGTCGTGATTTCGACCGGTTCGAGGCGCCGCGACGAGGCCACGGTGATGCCCTTTTCGCCGCGTTCGACGATGATACCGATGCGTCGCAACCGATCGACGACGGCCAGCAAGTGCTCCATGTTCGCATGGCGCAACTCGAGATCCCCATTGGTGATCGCGGCAGCGATGATGAACGTGCCCGCCTCGATGCGGTCGGGAATGACGGTGTGCTCGGCGCCATTCAAAGCGCCAACTCCTTCGACGACGATCTGCGGCGTGCCGTGGCCTGTGATGCTCGCCCCGCAGGCATTCAGGAAGTTGGCTAGGTCGACGACCTCCGGCTCGCACGCGGCGGATGCAATAATCGTACGGCCAGTGGCAAGCGTGGCGGCTGTGAGCACATTGCAGGTGGCCGTGACGGATGCGCCGAAGGGGCCGCCGAGGAAGATCTCTCCGCCGGTGAGCTTCTTGGCACGCAAGAGCACATCGCCGCCGACCAGATCGGAATCGGCGCCCAGCGCCGTCAACCCGCGGACATGCATGTCAATGGGACGATCGCCGATCGCGCATCCACCGGGCATCGACACTTGGGCGCGTCGGCGTTTGGCGAGCAACGGGCCCATGACGCAAACGCTGGCGCGCATTTTGCTCACGATTTCGTACTCGGCGTGGCAGTTCATTTCGTCTTCGACGCACAGACGCATGGTCCCGTCGTCGTCGCGCGAGGATTTCACGCCGAGCCGGGCGAGCAAGGTTTGCATCTGACGAACATCGGCCAGATCGGGCACGTTGTGCAAGACGGTTTCGCCATCGACCAGAATCGTCGCGGCCATGATTGGCAGCGCGGCGTTCTTGGCGCCACTGATATCGACCGACCCCTTCAGGCGATGTCCGCCCGTTATTTCAAAAAGCTGCACGCGTTACTCTCCCATCCATGGCGCTACGCGCTATCATCTGTTGCCCAGCCGCCCTCGGCTGAGTGGTGGCCCGGATGCGCGATCCTTTCGGCGGTTTGGGCGCCCTTCTTTCTTGCAGCCTTTAAGGCTGAACTATAGTAGCCTTGGGTCCGCCCCAAGCGGACCCAAGGTCACGGTACGACCCATGCCGATCGACCCTGAAGGGGTCGGCTAACAGTACAGCGCAACGTCGTTCGGAGCGCAGGCTTCCAGCCTGCACGACCCGCGATGATGATGCAGGCAAGATGCCTGCGCTCCGGGTTTGTGACGACTTTGCGCTGTACTGCTAAGCGCCACCTGTTGCCAAGACCTCACGGAAAAAGCCGACCCCTTCAGGGTCGCGCGTTTGGGAGGCGGCGCGATCCGGGGGCGGCGCTCCGCTTGCCCCCGGCTACTTTAGAGCAGGCCTTCAGCCTGCTATCACCGCCGGCAACTCTGCCATGGTCCCGGGTCGCCCAGCCACAGCGGAGGGCCGCTGTGCTACAGGGTATACCCCATCACATCGGCGGTGAGGCAGCCCTACGTTTTGAGCGGCTCAAAAACCAAAACCCGCTCCAGACCCACAACGCGATCCTTCAGCGTCGCTGAGTTTGTCCAAGAACCTGTCGACTCAAACACCTCCCGCACTGGGCCAACCGCCGAATCCGCGACCTCTACCGCGATCATACCACCGTCCCTGAGCAGCTTCATACCTCCCTCCGCCATCGCGCGGTAGAAAGAGAGGCCATCACCCTCGTCGGTCAGCGCGACGCGCGGTTCAAACTCGCGGACATTGGCATCGAGCGCGTCCATCTCGCCGACGGCGATGTACGGCGGATTGGACACAATGCAGTCGAATCCGTCGCCAGGATCAATCTCCGCCAGGCCGTCGGTTTGGAGAAACGTCAGACGATCGGAGACACCGTGCCGATCCGCATTACTTCGGGCCACCTCCAGCGCTTTGGGGCAAATATCCGTGGCGACGGCACTGGCTGCGGCGATTTGCGAGAGAATGGCGATCGCCACACAACCGCTGCCCGTGCCCAAATCGAGGATCCGCACGTCGTCGCGGGCTGCCTTGGCGAGAAAATCCAACGCGACCTCCACGAGCGTCTCCGTTTCGCCGCGAGGAATCAGCACATCCGTCGTTACGGCAAACGCAAGCGAGAAGAATTCCTTTTCCCCCACCATATAGGCTATCGGCTCGTGATTGGCCGCGCGCTTGACGCATTCCCGATACTTGGCAAGCACATCGTCGGCGAGCACTTGATCAAACCGTGTGTATAGCTCGATGCGCTTGTAGCCGGTGGCGTGGGCCAACAGAAGCTCGCAGGAAAGCCGGGGATCGTCGACGCCGCGCTGGTTGAGAAAATCGGTCGTCCATGTCAGCAAGCGCTGGATGGTCCAGCTTGGCGCGCCGGTTTGCGTCGGTGAATCCATGTCGTGCGACTATATCCGCGTTTGGTTCGATGCGGAAGATGGCGAGAGGATGGGGATAGTATTTACCACCAAGACACGAAGACACCAAGAAGAGGGAGTGGGGAGAATGGGAGGGAGTGGGGAGGATTGATCGGCGCGGGTGCCCCGCCTCCTTCCTTGGGAGGTGGGGAAGCCGATGATGGTGACCGACCAACGCCTGGGCTTGCCGCCGAATCAGAGCCGCGGGCGCAAGCCCTCGGACCCTTCGCGGCAGGGGCGAAGTACATCGAATACGTGCAACACCCGCCGTCCGGCTCCTGGCAATCGCGGCTCGGATTGATGGCGCCAAGACACACCCGAGGGCGGGTGTGCCACAATTCCCCCGCCCCGGAGAGGCCGCCTCCGACTTACGGCCTTCTACTTTCGACCTTCGACCTTTGACTTTCGACTTTTGACGGAACTGGCACTAATGAAACACGTCTTCGATGAATTTCTCGATCCAGTTCGGATGCCCCTCGGCCTCCTCCTGGAGCATATTCAGCCGCTTGGCATGCTCGGATCGCCAGCGCTCGTTGTTTTCACGCGAACCGTCTTCGATTCGTTCCAAGGTCAGTTCAAGTCGTTGCGCATAAAGCGCTTGCAGATCGTCGGAAGTCTGGCGCAGTCGCTTGAGATTGGCCGGTCGGCCGGCGTCGCGGCTGGCATTTTGCGTCCAATGATCGTGGATCGTCTGTTGCCGATGGGCGAGCGTTTTCTCGTAGGCGGCGCCATGGCAGCCAAACGCACCCATCGCAAGCATCGCCGTGGAGAGGATGGTTACTGCGATTCTCATGGTTTCGCCCGATCGGAACAGGATCGACCAGCTTGGCCGCCAAGCTAAGTTCGTGCGCCCAGCCTTCGTGCGCTGATACAC
>CAZYXP010000263.1:0-4206 GCA_964651325.1 uncultured Phycisphaeraceae bacterium | reverse complement strand
CTTGATGGCAAAAACCCGATCGGAGTTGACCCCGGTCAGGTAGTAATCCTTTTCGTTGGCCCCTGTGATCGCATCCCGCATGATCGTCACGGCCTGATCGGCAATGACGCGCGCGTCCAATCCAATCGGTCCGGCGAAACCGACATCCGCCCCGGTGAGCCGCTTGATCAGGTCCGGCGTGGCGGGCGTGACGCTCGGCACCCCGGCCACCTTGGCGAGCTTGGCCTCGTTGACCTCGTGATCGCCTCGGACGAGCGCCACGAGCGGATCGCCATCGACCTGATAGATGATCGTTTTGATCATCCGGCTCGGCCGGCACTTGAGAAACGTGGAAACCTCGTCGATGGTGGCCAAGCCCGGCGTGTGGACCTTTTCAAGCGGGGCATCGCCGCCGGGTTCGGATCCGGAAAGAGGCGCCACTTCCGCCCGTTCCACGTTGGCCGCGTATTGGCCGTCGGCGGATTGGACGAGGTGATCCTCGCCGGCATCGGTGGGCACCATGAATTCGTGCGAAGCATCCCCGCCGATCGCCCCGGAATCGGCCTCTACGGGAATATAGGGCAGCCCGCATCGCCCGAAAATGGCGCAATAGGCCGCATACATCCGGTCGTAGGTGCCATCAAGCCCGCCGTCGCCGTCTTTGCTGGCGTGGAACGAATAAGCGTCTTTCATGAGGAATTCGCGGGTGCGTAGGACGCCGCTCTTGGGCCTTGCCTCGCCGCGGAATTTCGTCTGAATCTGATACAGGGTGATGGGAAGCTGCTTGTAGCTGTTGATGTAAGCGCGTGCGATCTCGGTGACGATTTCCTCGTGCGTGGGTCCGAGCACCGTTCGCGACCGCCAATCGTCCCCACTGCCGCTGCCGAGGCGAATCAGCACGTCGCCCATGGCCTCGACCCGGCCGGTTTGCTCCCACCATTCGATGGGCGACATGGCCGGCATATTCAGCTCGATCCCGCCGGCCCGGTTCATTTCTTCGCGCACGATGGCTTCGACCTTGCGGAGCGAGCGGTATCCGAGGGGAAGGTAGCTGTACGCCCCGGCCACGACCTGGCGGATCAGGCCGGCCCGGATCATGAGTTGATGAGACGGGACGATGGCGTCCGTCGGCGTTTCTTTCGACGTCGGGATGAAGAATTCGGTCCATTTCATAATGCACTCTGAATAACGGCGTTCGGCGTTGGTTGCAAGTTTTTGTCCGGCCGACACGCAAGACCCAAGGGGTGTGTGCCGGAAGGAAGGCGGGCATGCTTCAGAGCACCTGGGCGCAAGCCCGGTGACATCCTATCGCGGATGGTCCGCAGGCTAGCGCCAGCGGCTCTGAGTCGGCGTAGCCATCCCGCGATCCAAAGTCGCCACAGCCGTGGTGGCGACGTGACCGTCTGGGTCGGGTAGAATCAGACGCCATGGAGATCGACGACGAAATCTGCTATTGCTACCATGTGAGCATGCGCAAGTTGATGCACTATAGCCGGCGCGTCAAACCCCAGCGTCCCTCGCTGATGACCGGGTGTTTGGGCGCGGGGACGGGGTGTGGTTGGTGCGTTCCATTTTTGGTCAAGATCGCCGAGGATCCCGACGCCTTCGCCCTGAGCGATATGACCGTGGACCAGTACGCCGAAAGCCGGAAAACCTACCGAACATCAGGCCAGACAAAACACACCTTCGAGGAACCCAACTCGGGGCAAGGCGGAGCGTGATTCGATGACGGCGCTGCTGCTCTACCTCGCCCTCGCCCTGGGGGTCTCCTTCCTTTGCTCGCTTGCCGAAGCGGTCATCCTTTCCCTGCGGCAATCCGACATCGCCCGGCTGGTGCGCGCCGGCAAAGCCAGCGGCCTCCTGCTCGAACAGATGAAGGGCAACATCGACCGACCGCTGTCGGCCATTCTGACGCTGAACACCGTCGCCCACACGGTCGGCGCCGCCGGCGTAGGCGCCCAGGCGCTAACCATCTGGGGCGACGAATGGGTGGCGATCGTTAGCGGCACGCTGACCCTGCTCATCCTCGTTTTGTCGGAGATCATCCCAAAGACGATCGGAACCGTGTACTGCCATCACTTGGCACCGTATCTGGCCTATCTCATCAAGTTCATGATCTTCGCAACGTTTCCGTTGGTGGTCATCTTGCAAAGTATCAGTCGCGTCTTCGCCGGATCGGAGCCGACACGCCGAACCACCATGGACGACCTCACGCTCATGGCGGAAGTGGGACGCAAGGAAGGCTCGCTGGATCGGAACGAATACGACGTGATTCGCAATCTCCAGGCCATTGCGGACATGCCCGTGCGCGACATCATGACGCCGCGCACGGTTGTGCAGTTCCTAGATCTCAAACTGACCGTCGCTCAAGCCCTAGAAGCAGAGGGTGTGCGGCGATTCTCGAGGCTGCCGGTTCAAGGAGTAGGACCTGACGACGTGCCGGGTCTCGTACTCCGGCAGGATCTCTACGAGGCCTTGAGACAGAATCGAACCGAAAAGCCCATCGCATCTCTTGTTAAGCCGATCCATGCGGTTCCCGAGACCGCCACGGTCGATGCCACGCTCCGCGAACATGTCAAACGCCGTGAGCATCTGTTCCTGGTGGTTGATGAATACGGCGGTACGGCCGGGGTGGTAACGCTCGAAGACGCGGTTGAATCGCTGATCGGAGAAGAAATCGTCGACGAAACGGACGCCGTGACCGACATGAGGGAGCTCGGCGAACGACTTGCAAAAGGAAAGCTAGGCCCCGGCGACGCCTCCAAACAAGCTGGGGGCTGATGGTCGCAGAGCCGATTCGCCAGTCACGCGTGAATTTTCGTATTGAAACTAGAAGTGGCGACCTGCGACGCAATAGCCCGAAAGCACTTTATGGGGTAGAATTGGCGCGGTCGGTTCTGGCGAGCATGGGCTTGGCCGGGCGAAAGAGGCAATGTAGGAGTTTCTACGTATGGTCAGATCGGCCCTTGCGCTGTTTGTCTTCGGACTCATGGCGATCCCCATTGGTTTACCCGTGTGCTTGATCGGCCTGTTCTACCCGTCTCGGCGGATCTACGCCTGGTCGTCCACTTTCTGGGCGAAAACGATGCTCGCTATCTGCGGTGTGCGGCTGACGGTGGAAGGAACCGAATACTTACAAGGCGAAACGGCAACGTTCTTTGTGGGCAATCATCAGAGTATTCTGGATGTTCCCATCATGATTTCCGTGCTGGGCGGGCGATTTCGGTTCTTGTCGCTGGATCGATTGTTCCAGATTCCGATCGCCGGTTGGGTCATGACCGCGTACGGACACGTTCCAATTGACCAGAAGCGGCCTCGAGTTGCAGTGGCCCGTCTGACGAAAATGGTCGAATCGCTTCACAGGTGGCCGATTTCGATGACCGTTTTCCTCGAGGGCACCCGAAGCCCTGATGGCAAACTGCTGCCGTTCCGCAAGGGCACCATGAAAATCTGCCAGCGGGCAGGCCTGATGATTGTGCCTTTTACCATTGACGGTTCGGTGACAGTGTGTCGTCGCAATCAGATGGCCGTTCACCCGGGCGAGGTGCATTTGCGGTTTTCCAAGCCGATTTCGGTGGACGACTTGGCCGCGATGACGCCAGCTCAAATCCACGACTGCGTGCGCGAGCGAATCGCCGCGGGGCTCAGCGCGAACCGCGATGCCGACGAGCGGGCCGGGCTTGCCGAGTCCGGCGGCATTGTGGGAAATGGGATCGGCGACGTGCAAGAAGCCTTGCTGCTAACGGCGGCGTCGAACAAGTAGAGAAAACGCCAATCTCCAGCATGTTTGGCCCAAGTGACCGCGTGACGGGCATTTCTCGCTCGGCGCTTTGATCGACGCGGTTCGCGTCGGTAACGTCAACCCTCGCTCGAAATTCGCGTCTTTCGATCATTTGTGCCGCGCGGGTGTGGCTATTTCTTGTGGCATCGTAGGTGGCGCCCATGGATAGGGCGGCTTCTTGCCACCGCAACCGAGCAACAAGGCCGGCGGAGCCCGCCCTACTCTTGGCATGCCACCATGCGTGCATGACCGTGTCAGCGGCTGTGATTGCAGGCTGAAGGCCTGCTCTAGAGTAGCCGGTGGCAAGCGTAGCGCCGCCCCCGGATCACGCCGGCCCAACCGCTCGCCCCTGACGGGGTGCGTCTTTTTCGTGGGTGCGCGACATGGCGCATCGCAGTACAGCGCAACGTCGTTCGGAGCGCAGGCTTCCAGCCTGCACGACCCGC
>CAZYXP010000262.1:0-4231 GCA_964651325.1 uncultured Phycisphaeraceae bacterium | reverse complement strand
AAACGCCCGGGCTAACAGCCCTTCGGGAAAGACCGCTAAAGCGGCCTGCAGAGCAGAGCCCCCGAAAACACATCGCAATCACACCTAAAACAAATAGCAATCACACTACACGGTATGACCCACGAGGCCCCCGCCAAACCTGTCATGCACCCGATAGCCCGCGGCTCGGTATTCTTGAGTGTTAGCTCGATGTTCTTGAGTGTTAACTGCGCTAATCCAACGCGGACACATCGACCTTGGTCACGCGGTTGATCTCTTCGATGGTGGTGAACCCCTGAAGCACCTTGGCCAGCCCGTCCTCGCGCATCACTTTCAAACCGTGCTTGGTGCGGGCGACTTCCAGAAGCTCTCCGGCAGACTTGCGCCGCAGGATCATCTCTCTGATTTCTTCGTTGATCATGAGGAGTTCGTAAATGCCCACGCGACCGCGATATCCGGAATGGCGACACTCACGGCAACCGGCGCCGCGGAACACGGGTTGCCCCGGCTCGATGAGAAAATCGCTTGGAACGTCGATCGGATCGGGGATGTATTCCTCCTTGCAGTGCTTGCAGATTCTTCGCACCAATCGCTGCCCCAAGACGCCGCTGATGGCGCTGGAGACGAGAAAGGGTTCCACGCCCATGTCCAGCAACCGCGTGGCGGCCGTGGCGGCGTCGTTGGTGTGCAACGTGCTGAACACAAGGTGGCCGGTCAGCGACGCATTGATCGCCACCTCAGCCGTCTCGAGGTCTCTAATTTCACCGACCAGAATCACGTCGGGGTCATGGCGCAGGAAGGACCGCAGCCCCGAAGCGAAGGTTAAACCAATATTGGCCTTGACGCCGACCTGTTGGATTCCATCGAGGTAGTATTCGATCGGATCTTCGACGGTCAGGATCTTTATCGTGTCGTTGCGAATGGTGTTCAAGGCGGCGTAGAGCGTGGTCGTCTTGCCCGAGCCGGTCGGTCCCGTGACGAGAATAATGCCGTAGGGCTGGCTGATCAGGTGTTGCACGCCGGCGAGCGGCTCGTCGATGAGCCCGAGCTGATCGAGGGACATCATGACCGACTGTTTGTCGAGAATACGCATGACCACGGCGCCGCCGAACGCGGTCGGAATGATGCTCACACGCAGATCGATGTCCCGATTTTGCGCCTTGATCTTGAACCCGCCGTCTTGAGGCAGGCGTTTTTCCGCGATGTTGAGGTTGGAAAGAATCTTGATGCGGCTGACGATCGCCGCGTGGAACCGGCGGATTTCGGGCGGAACGTTGGTCGTGTGCAGCACTCCATCGATGCGGTAGCGAATTTTCAGATCGTCCTCGTAGGGCTCGATGTGAACGTCACTGGCCCGATCGCGAATGGCTTCCAGCAGAATTTCGTTGACTAGCTTGACGACCGTCGCTTCCTGAGCCTGCTCGATGAGATCGGCGTTGTCCGGATCGGACTCGACGACGACCTGCATCTCGGAGCCGTCCATCATCGCCTCGACGGTATGCCCGCCGACGCCGAAATGCTGCTTGATCACTCGCGAGATTTCCTCGCCGGTCGCCAGTACTGTCTCGATCTTGGCGCCCATCAACATGCGCAATTCGTCAAAAGCATAGAGATTGAACGGGTTGTTGGTGGCGACGCGGATGCTGCCGTTGTGGCGATCGATGGGAATAACGCGGTCGCGATGGACGACCTTGGCCGGCGCCTGGCGAAGTAATTCCTCGTCAATCTCGATCTCGGCGAGATCGATCAACGGGATTTGCAATTGCTTGCCGTAGACTTCGAGAAAATCCCGCTCGTCAATAAAGCCGAGGCGCACCAGACTATGCTCGACGCGTTCCGAGGATTTGCGCGAGGCCAGCGCCTGCTCGAGCTGAGCCTTCGTGATCTTCTTACTATCTACCAGCGTTTCGCCGACACTCACGGGCCGATCCTTCGATTTCGGGCTACGCGCCGGACGTCAGTCGGGCACCTAAGGATGCTTATGCCAAGAAGTCGCGTGAGGCTATAGACGCGCGCAAGCCGTCCCGCGATCTTACGACAACTTATACACGTCATCGACGCATCCGGATTCGGTGGATGATTTATTTTCTAACCCTTTACACATGAAGAGTTTACGGACACCAGAATCGTTTTCCGGATTGTCCGGAGCGCAAAACTCGCTGGCAATCGGCCGGACACCATGAGTATGCGGTCCCTAAAATCCTGATAAGAATCGAGGAGAATCGACGCTTCGCTCGATACCATACCCCTATGAAGCATTCTACGCAGCAACGATATGTACGCGTCATGGCACAGCTACTGGCCTGCGGGCAGGATCATCTCTTGCGCTATTGGGATGAGTTATCGGAGGACCAGCGCGATCGGTTGCTTGGGGACATCGAACTGATCGACCTTGATCTGGTGGCCAAGCTCATCGAATCGCATGTGAGGCATACGCCAAAGATGAAGGGCTCCCAAGCGCTATCGCCGGCCAAAGTCTGGCCGAGCCGCCCCAACACCGAATCTCGCCACCAATACGATCAGGCGCGGGCGCGAGGCACGGCCATGCTCAATGCCGGAGCGGTCGCGGCCATGACGGTCGCGGGCGGTCAGGGCACGCGACTCGGATTCGACGGCCCCAAGGGGGCCTACCCTGTGACTCCCATTCGCAAAGCCAGCCTCTTTCAATTATTCGCTGAAACGATCCTGGCGGCCGGAAAAAAGTACGGGGCGTCCATTCCTTGGTACATCATGACTGGTGAAGCGAATCACGAAGCCACACAGCGATTCTTTGAGCAGCACGAATTCTTCGGGCTCCAGGCAGCCGACGTCGTCATGTTCACGCAGGGCCAGATGCCGGCGTTTGCGCCTGACGGCCACATGCTCTTGGCGGATCGAGATCGCCTGGCCTTGTCCCCGGACGGACACGGCGGATCGCTCAAGGCGTTGGTGGCAAGCGGATCGCTGTCGGACATGCAGCGGCGCGGCATCCAAACAATTTCCTATTTCCAAGTGGATAACCCTCTGGTCAAGCCGTTTGATCCATTGTTCCTGGGTTTGCATGCAGACGCTGGTTCCGAGATGAGCACAAAGGTAGCCCGCAAGGCCGACGATCACGAGCGTGTGGGCAATGTTTGCCTGCGTGATGGTCGTCTGGCGGTTATTGAATACTCTGAGTTCGCCGACGACCTCGCCCGAGCGACGAACGAGGACGGATCACGCAAGTTTGACGCGGGAAATCTGGCGATACACCTTATCGAAGTGGAGTTCGTTCGCCGCGTCATCGACGTTGATTTGCAACTCCCCTTCCGGCGCGCGGAGAAGGTGGTCCCTCACATCGGAACAGAGGGAAAACTCGTTTCACCGAGGGAACCCAACGCCGTCAAGCTGGAAATGTTCGTCTTCGATGCTCTTGAGCTGGCGGAAAACCCGCTCGTGCTCGAGGTCGATCGAGCGGAGGAATTCTCACCGGTGAAAAACGCCTCCGGTTCGGACTCGTTGGCAAGTTCAACGCAAGACCAGATCGCCCGCGCGTACGCCTGGCTCGAGCGCAGCGGATCGCATCCACCGCGTCAAGGTGACGGCACTCCGGAGGCGTGCGTCGAACTTACCCCGTCCTTTGCCATCGAGGTCGAAGATGTGGCGCGCCATCAGGGCGACGTGCCCGACATCGAACCGGGATCCAAGGTCGTGCTTGGGTAGGCCAGCGATCTTCCCATCGCAATACGAAGGGGCGGATCAGCAGCATCACCCGTCGTTTGGCGGCTTCCACACACGGCGCGGCTGCCCAAGGTCTACTTGAGCTATGGGGGCGACGATGATGTCGCATCCGCCAGAACTTGAAGGCCATGCGGCACGAACACCAGCGCACGAAGGCTTGCGTGAGCGGGAAAAACGGCCGGCCGCCGGCCAGGCTCATCGGCCCCACCATGTCCGAGAGGAGGCGGGTCCCAGAGGAGGTGGCCCACCCCAACAGGCAAGCGGCACTGCGGCTGAGAGGACTCGAACCTCCACGGGTTACCCCACTGGAACCTAAATCCAGCGCGTCTGCCAATTCCGCCACAGCCGCGGCGCATCGGGGTCATTATGGAGGGATGTTGGCGGCTTGGCAAAACAAGCCCTTCGCCGCGGCGTCAACCTTGCGCATCGCCATTCGAAAATGTGCGGGTTCGCGCGGCCGCGCGGGCTAAAGCCCGCGGCTCGGGTGGGGCGCGACTACCCGCAGACTCAAGCGTGACCATGCACTAAAGTCGGTCGTATTTCTTGGGTGTAT
>CAZYXP010000261.1:0-4245 GCA_964651325.1 uncultured Phycisphaeraceae bacterium | reverse complement strand
AGCAGAACCTCGGCATCAAGATCGAGGAGGCGTTGGAAGCCATGGCCAATCGGGTGGATTCGCTCGATGTTCGATTCTTTGTAACGGCCGTGAACATTCAACGGAGCACCGGCGGCGATCTGGCGGAGGTGCTGGACAACATCAGTGGCGTAATCCGCGAGCGGATCGAGCTGAAGGGGCTGGTTCGCGGTCTGACCGCGGAAGGACGTCTTTCCGGCTGGGTGCTGTTTGCGCTGCCCGCGGTGGTCTTTGTCGGTTCGCTCTACATGAATCCGGACTACGGAAGCGTGCTTCTGGAAGATCCGATGGGGCAGATCATGTTGATGATCGCGGTGGGGTTGCAGCTTATGGGTATCGCGATGATTCGGTGGATTGTCAACATCAAGGTCTAGGGGCCCCGGGGTGACGATGGAGTTGGCCGCGCGGCGTGCGTCCTTGTTTCACTTTAGGATTTGGTTGAAATCATGCTGTACATACTAGGTGTGCTGGTCGTTGCGAGCATCGCGTTGATTGCCTACGCGGTTTGGCCCAGCAACAACAACGAGAGCGACGCCATTCGACGGCGGATGACGGGTCGCCGCGCCGAGGACAGTGTAGCGGCACTGCGCAAGAAGGCGAAGGACTCGGTCACCAAGAAGGTTCTGGAAAAGGTCGCGCCGATTGCGTCGCGGCCTACGCTGCTGAACGACGCCGAGCACATTTCCAAACTTCGTCTGCGATTGGCGACGGCCGGATTCCGAGAGGACCGCGCTACGGCGATGTTTCTGGCCAGTAAGACCGTGGTGGCCGTCTGTTTGGGCCTCGCGGGGCTGCTCTATGGTGTGGCCAAGGGCTCGGGTGTGCTCAACGTGGCCGGCTTCGCCCTTTGCGGCGCGGGTGGTGGGTTTTTGGCGCCGGAGCTTTGGTTGCGCATGGCGATCTCCAAGCGCAAGGGGGCGGTCCGCGACGGGCTCGCCGATGCGCTGGACATGCTTGTCATTTCGGTGGAATCCGGATTGGGGCTTGATGCGGCGATGCAGCGCGTTGGTGATGAAATGAAGTTTGTCCATCCCATCCTTTCGGAAGAATTCCAGATGGTGACCCTCGAATCGCAAATGGGGATTCCACGTTCTGAGGCGCTCAAGAATCTGGCCAGTCGAACTGATCTGGAAGAGCTTCAGTCGATCGTCGGCACCGTTTCGCAGGCGGAACGCTTCGGGACGAGCATCGGCAAGGCCCTGCGCAACCAGTCGCAAGCCCTGCGAACCAAGCGGCGCCAAGCCGCGGAAGAAAAGGCGCAGAAGACGACGGTAAAGCTCATGGCACCACTCATTATTTTCATTTTTCCGGCCATCTTGGTCGTGTTGGCGGGTCCGGCGGCGCTTAAGATGATTGACACGTTGGGTAACTCGTCGATGGCCGGCATGTAAGCGCTTGACGGTGGATTGCGGCATGCAGGGGTGGGGCGGCTCCCAATGCCTTCCCGGTCGGTTGCGGCGGCGGCCCGTATTATCGGCGGCGCGCTAGCGACCATACTCCAATGAACAGGTCACGTTCGCTGGCAACGTCATTGCGCTTCGAACAGACGGGGCGGGCCGTGGCCGCACGATGAAACACTCCTTCCTGGCTAATCCTCATTGCCACTCAACCGCCCTGTCGGCCGGGACGGCCCAAGGGCTGGCTCGTGCGCCCGTCCACGGGTTCTGTAGCCCCGTTTGATGTCAATCCCCTAGCCTCCCGCACCGACGCGACAAGCGCGGCGGTCCCAACTCAGGGCCATGGCCTGATCGCGGTAGGCCCGGTACACTCACCTAGTCATCGTATTCAGTTGAACGCGCGGGATTCGGGAAGCCGCGTGGTCGGGGCCGTTGAGCATGCCCGGCCATGCGAAACTCGCGCGAGGGATGTTGTCGATCGAGCTGCAACCATGATCTGGGACTCGCAATACACACCGCGACTGCGACCGCTCGAGGCTTTTCCCTTAAACGGGGAAGAGGCCGCATCGGACGCGAAGATCGGTTTGCGCGATGTGTCCGGGATTTCGGAAGTGACGCTGCTGATTAGCCCGCCGGTGCTCGAATTGCTGGCTCTGATGGATGGAAGGCGCACCTGTGAGGACATTTGCAGGGGGTTTCGGGCAGCCGCAGGCGTCGGAGTTTCCGACGAGACCGTACACGGCTTGCTCAATCATCTTGAAGAGGCGAAGTTTCTGGAGGGCCCGGCGTTCGAGGATCACTACCAATTACTGGTAGATGCCTACTTGAGTCAGCCCTCTCGACCCATGCGCGACGCGGCCGGGCTCGGTATCGTGGATGACAGCGGCGCGCTGTTCGATGAGATGTGCCGGGCGGTTTCGGTGCCTGAGGTGGCGGGGCGGATCGTAGGCGTCGTAGCCCCGCATTTGGATTACCCCCGCGGGGCGCCCTGCTATGGCCGATCTTACGGGACGTTGATCGGTCGCCCGGCGCCAGACCTCGTTGTCATTCTGGGTACGAATCATTTTGGTCGGTCGACGTCTGTGGTGTCCACAGCGGCGGATTTCTCCACACCGCTTGGGACCACGAAGTGCGATGTCGGGTTTCTTTCGTCGCTGGAAGCGCGGTGCGGGTCGTTGAGAACGTACGAGCTGGACCATGCCCGCGAGCACTCCATCGAGTTGCAAGTCGCGTGGCTACAGCATCTCTTCGGGGCCAGTCATATTGAAATCGTGCCGTTTCTTTGTCCCGACCCCTGCGGGCCGACGGGCACGGCTCCCTACGATGGTTGCGGCGTCGATCTTGGCGCGTTTTCGCGGCATCTCGGCGATCTGATTCGCGAGGCAAACCGCGATGTGCTTGTCGTGGCCGGAGCGGATTTGAGTCACGTCGGCCACGCGTTCGGAGACGAATCGCTGTTGGACGACTCGTTTTTGGATTCCGTTCGGCAGTGTGACACGGACGCGCTCGAGCATTATGCCGCTGGCGATCCGAGCGGGTTCGTTCGATCCTTGTCGGTAGGGAGCAACGCGACGCGCGTGTGCAGCGCGGGATGTATGTATGCGCTGGCGACCGCCTTGCCGGATGCGGCGCCGACTCTGCTCGAATACCATCAGGCGGTGGACCAATCCACGCAGACATGTGTCAGTTGTTGTTCGGTTGTTTTCTGTCAGGACTAGCGCATGGGTCTTGCCGCCCTTCATCGTGGGTTGATTGAGGGGGGCGGCGGATGGATCTCGGCGCCATTGCTCGGCATCTTGCGCGCCGGCTCTTGGATGTACGGCGCGCTGATCGGGCTGAGGAATCGCTGGTACGATTATCACACCGCGGCTGGGGTATCTGTTCCCGTGATCAGCATTGGGAACATCACCGTAGGCGGAACCGGCAAGACTCCGATGGTCATTGCTGTGGCACATCGGCTCTCGGAGTTGGGCCACAATCCGGTGGTCGTGGCGCGGGGCTACCGGGCTGAAGCCGACGGCGCCAACGATGAGGAGCTACTGATTCGCAAGCACTGCCCCGGTGTCGCGTACGTTGCGGATAGCGATCGCCGCGCGGGCGCGGAACATGCGCTGCGCCGGTTGTCTGCCGATTGCGTGCTTCTCGATGATGGATTCCAACACCGACGACTTCAAAGACAGCTGGACACAGTGTTGATCGATGCGACGTGCCCGTTCGGATTCGGATTCTTGCTGCCGCGTGGCCTGCTTCGCGAGCCGGTGCGGTCGTTGAAGCGGGCGGATGTGATCGTGGTGACCCGATGCGATCAGGCGTCACAGCGGCAACGAGAACGCATCGCGCGTGTGATTCGTGGGGTCAACGGGCGAGCGCCGTGCTTGGCCGCGCGCCATGCCGTTGTGGGCATCGAGAGACTAGACGGACAGCCCTGGTCCGAGGAACTCTCCGGGAAACGAGTGGTGGCGTTTGGGGCGATCGCCCATCCCGATGCGCTGGTCACCACGATCAAAACCCTGGGGGTAGAGGTCGTCGGTACGCGGTGGTGGCCGGATCACCATCGGTACACTGCGGGGGAAATGAACCGCCGCCTGCGTTCGGACAGGTTTCCGCCGCATGATTTCTTGCTGACAACGGAAAAAGACGCCGTCAAGCTCGCGCAGCTTACCGGGATTGACACGGCACGCGTGCTTGTGGTCAAGGTCGGCATCGACTTCGAAGGCGATGGCGATACAATCCTCGAAGGCGTGTTGAGACAAGTGTTTAGGCAAGAGGGCGTCAGGTGACGCGAGCGTACCAACCGATCGATCTGGAGCAGGTGAAGACCTACAGCGTG
>CAZYXP010000260.1:0-4398 GCA_964651325.1 uncultured Phycisphaeraceae bacterium | reverse complement strand
GGTGAACGGCCCGAACGACCGATAAGCATGCACACTTCGCGTCCAACAGCGCCCGTAGCGCCTACAATCGCCAGATGGTTCATTTTCATCATTACCCTACAACTACGCCCAGCGTGCGGAACAACACTGATCCCATCACCACGCAAGAGCGAGAACGACCCGCCGACTGTCCCTGCAGCGTACCCGCCGAACCCCTCAGGGCAAAATCGCGAAGGCCGCGCCAACGCAGTTCATCGGGTTACCAATCGTACGTCGTCCGTCGCAATTCGTTGCGTAGGGGTTTGCTACACATAGGCCAGAGGATTGTTCGGATGCAGGGTACGCCCAAGCGGACCCTGCAACCGACCGTTCCCCTGCCACGACCGCGGCAAACCTCGATGGCAGGGGAACGCTCCTCTGGCGTCGGCCCCGAGCCCGCGTCATACGGCGGAGCACCCCCCAGCCCTACGTCGCATCAAAAAAGACCACAAAACCATCCAAAATGACCCTTGAAGCCGAATCACTAGGTTGCTAGACTGCCCGCCCACCGCTGAGTGCTGCCGGAGTTGACCGGCCTCGGACGGATGGGGCAGGGCCAAGCGTAGACGCCCTTGATGGGCCGTCTCGCCAACGCGGCATAACGGCGCGGAATATGGCGCGAGGCAAGCGAGACAAGCCATCCTGGGTACGATTTTCCGGTATCGGAATTGAGTTCGCGGGAGCCGTCGCCGGGTTTGCGATCGTCGGCTACTACGTCGACAAGCATTATGATTCAAAACCCTGGGGCGTCCTGATCGGGGCGATCCTCGGGCTGATCGGCGGAATGTACAATCTGGTCCGCGTCTCGCTGACCGCCGTACAAGAAACCAAGCGCGTCCCGAGCGGGGATTTGAAGAGCGAAAGCCCCCCCGTTGCCGACCACGGCGACGACGATACCGGCACGAGCCAAGAGTAAAGGTCCACTAGGAACCTGCATCAAGGATAAATACGTCGTTTGAACCGGTTTCTTGTAGATCGGCCAACCGACCGAAGCATTGTGAGTTTTTTTGCGTTGACAATGGGTTTGATGGTCGTCCTGGTCGCCGTGGGTTATGCGCCTACCAAAGCGCTGGCCGGCCCCGAAGCGATTCTGCCCATGGTCGCCGGATGCCTGACCAGTGCTGTGGCCTCTTGGGCAGGCGCCGTTCCGGTGTTCTTGGCCCGGCGTAGTCAACGCGCCTTGGCCGCAACGCAGGCTACCCAAACCCCGATTACGACCGCAGTGATGCTATCGATCGTGACGCGGTTCGCAGTGGTCGCGATTGTGGCCTTGAGCGTCGCGCTCAGCGACGGACTCGACAAGACGCCGTACCTGATCTGGGTGGCCATCAGCTACATGGTTTTCCTGGTCATCGACACGATGTTTACGCTTGATTTCAGCCCCATTAAGTGGAGACGAGCACCCGTCTGATGATTGCGCAATCTGCCTTACTCGCCTCCGGTAGCCCGCTCGACCACGTTATTCAGCACACGCTGCACCGGGTTGACGCGCCAGTCTCGGTCCTCACCCCCGCCGGTGAGATCACCACGCTCAGCGACCAGATCGTCATGATGATCGTCGCCGGCCTGCTGCTCGTGCTCGTGCTTCCCGCGCTGATTCGCAAGCGCCGGGGCACGGACGACTTGGGCCGCATGGTCCCTACGGGCTTTGCCAATTTCATCGAAACGATCTGCAGCTATCTTCGCGAGGAGGTGGTTCGGCCGAATCTTCAAGAGCACACCGACCGGTTCATCAAATACATCTGGAGCGTGTTCTTTTTCGTCTTGACCATCAACCTGCTCGGGCTGCTGCCGGTAGCGCAAGTTTCGGCGTTGTTCGGCACGCACATCGGCGGCACTGGCACAGGCAACATCTGGGTGACCGCCACCCTGGCGGTACTCACGATGATCATGATGGTGGTCAACGGGCTCCGGCTCGGCGGCAAACACTATCTCGCCCACTTTTGCCCCGGCCCGCTGCTGCTCGCTCCGTTGCTTGTGCCCGTAGAGATCATCGGACTGTTTGCCAAGATTTTCGCGCTGGCGGTTCGGCTCTTCGCCAACATGATGGCCGGGCACATTTTGCTCGCCGTTTTGCTGAGTTTCATACTTTCCGCCGGGCAAAGCATGGGCACGGCCGGCGGCTTGGCGATTGCGGTTCCGGTGGTCATCGGCAGTGCCGCGATTAGCCTGCTTGAACTGTTTGTCGCCTTTCTCCAGGCGTTTATCTTTACGTTCTTGACAACACTGTTTATCGGGATGTCCGTCGTGTTTCACCACGACGACCATGGAGAAGAAGCGCACGCACACTAGAATCGACCGCTCTATCGACTGGGATCGACCACAAGCGTGGCCCCGTGAGCGAGATGGTTTTTAAATGAGATAAGTCGCCATGCCCGGACATGTGCGGGGCACTCGGGTCATAAGGCGTGACTGCGATGGCGATTCGAAACCGGCCGTTGGCCTCGCACGGCGGCTGACCAGTATGAATGAAGGATTTGGAAAAATGAGCAAGAGCGTTTCAAAGCTCGCCATCATGGCGATCGTAGCGGGCTTCGGCCTGATGTTTTGTGGGACGGCCCAGGCGCAGGATCACGGTGCCAACGACACCGACGCCCACGCGGAGGCGTCCTATTTCCTGACCACCGACGGGGCCCGCAAGATGGGAGGCGCAATCGGCGCCGGATTGGTCCTGATCGGTGGCGCGGCCGGGATCGGACGTATCGGCGGTAGCGCCGTCGAATCCATGGCACGCCAGCCCGAAGCAGCCGGCCAGATCAGCACGGCCATGATTATTACCGCCGCCATGATCGAAGGTGCGACCCTGTTTGCCGTCGTTGTGGGCTTGTTGGCCGTACTCTAAGTACATGAACGCCGCCTCGGGGCGAGGTGCCCGGCGGGTTTGTAAGACTGGCTTCTTGAGAAGATTGCGATGCATAAACTCGTATTGATCGTGACCGTGCTAGCGACCGCCGCGCCACTGTACGCATCAGAGGGCGGCGCGAGCAACCCCTTCGCCGGCGACATCGGCAATGCCCTTTGGACGCTGGTCATCTTCGGGGTGGTCGTGCTTATATTGGGCAAGTTCGCGTGGGGACCGATCCTCGACGCCCTCAAGGGTCGCGAGGATTTCATCCACGATTCGCTTGCCAAGGCCAAGACCGAGCGCGAGGAGGCTCAAACTCTGCTGGATGAGTACAAACAGCAGGTCGCCTCGGCCAAGGAAGAGGCCACGGCCCTCGTAGAGGAAGGCCGCCGCGACGCCGAAGTGCTCCGTCAGAAGATTGAAGGCGACGCCCGCGCGGAATCGCAGGCGATGCTGGAACGCGCCAAACGCGAGCTGGGGCTTGCTACGGAGAGCGCGATCCAGGAGCTGTACGCGGTCAGCGGGAAGCTCGCCACGGATGTTGCCTCGCGCATCATCCGAAAGGAACTCAATCAGGCCGAGCACGAGCGTCTTATCAGCGAGTCCATCGAGGAACTCAAGAAGACCATTGAGCGCAACTAGCAACGTACCATCCGGCGAGCCGCGGCGCTAACGCCACGATCGCCGAATTGCGGAAGATGACGAGCATGGCCAAGGTCACAAACGAAGAATTGGTGCTAGCCAAGATTTACAGCGCCTCCATGCTGGAGCTGGCGGCGCAATCGGGAGACGTCGAGAGCCTGTACGCCGAATTGTGCGACTTAGGCAAACTGCTCGACGCCGACCAAGCGATGGCGCGCTTCTTCAGCGACCCGACCGTAGACGCGGGAACCCGCGCGGGCGCCATCGAACGAGTTTTCCGCGGGCGGGCGAGTGATCTGCTGGTGAACTCGTTGCAGATCCTCAACCGCAAGGGGCGGCTTGGGCTGATCGCAGCGGTGATCCAAACCTATCGCCTAGCCGTTCAAGAGCACGGCGGCCGCTCGGAGGCGACGGTGATTTCGGCCGTCCCCCTCGACGCCAAAGCCAAAGCCTCGCTTTGCGAGATGATCGGCAAGCGCTGCGGCAACGAAATCGATCTCGTCGAGAGAGTCGATGAATCGCTCATGGGCGGCCTGGTGATTCAAGTGGGCGATGAGAAGTTCGATGCGAGCGTCGTACAGCGTCTAGCCAAGCTGGGCGAGGCCCTGCACGAACGATCGCTCAGCGAATTGCGCGGCGCCCAGGCGTAGTGAAGGCATCAACGTCTGCTTTGCCATCGCGGCGATGCCATCGCGGCCGTGTGGCCGCGGCCATGTAGTCACGGCCATGCAGACCAGACGCCGAGTCCAATAGGACATGGCGGCAACGAACAGAAGAGGAGCCGCGAGTCGGCCCAACGTGGATGAGTAGGCGTTTTTCGTCGAAACAGGTGGATGCATGAAGTTTAATGTCGACGAGATTTCATCGGTCATTACCGAGGAAATCCAAAAATA
>CAZYXP010000259.1:0-4399 GCA_964651325.1 uncultured Phycisphaeraceae bacterium | reverse complement strand
CTTCCTGGCCCTGCCGGGGGCGATGGATCCATGCGAGTGCGCCGGTCTTGGCCCCTGCGAATAGTCTTGTAGCAAGTGCGCCGATTGCGTCGATTTGCGCATTTGAGCGAGGCCACGCAAATGACCGGGCGGATGGAAACAGAGAGGAGTATACGATGAATCCGAAGGACAGCATCTACTCGATGGGGCGGCGAGGGACGTTTTACGCGGGGGCGTTTTTTTTCTGGATGCTTGTCTCCCCAGCGTTGGGAGACACGGCTGGGTACGCGACTTCAGGACGAGCCGGCGCGCCGGGCGAGGCGTTCCCGCCCATCAGCGAAGATACCTTCGGCATGTCCTGTGCGGCAGACGACGACTGTCCCAACCTGAGCGTCTGTATTGGTGGGGCATGTTACGTGCGCAAGAATCGCTACCTTTCGCTGGCCCCGAATCCCTTGAACGCCGGCGTTGCCACGGCGCGGCGCGTGAGCATTCTTGCCGCCACCGGCGAGTGGGTTTTTCTTGGCTGGGTCGGAGCACCGTTCAGCGTCAACCCAAACGGCGAACCCGGCCCGCAGATGCTTAGCCGCATTGAACTCGAGCCGTTCTTCGCACAGTGGCATACGTTGCAGGAACAGACTGGCACTGTTTCAAACGTTGTTCAGGTTGGCGACTGTGAGATCGTCCCCGAGCGAAGCTACTTGATCGAATCCGAAACTGAGGCAGGCTCTCTTTCTCAACCGCTCGCGCTGGCTACCGGCATCTGGGGGGATGTGACGGGCCACTTTGCGGGTGGATCGACCGCGGCGCCCAACGGCGTCGCGAATTTCGAGGACATTCTCGCGGTCATAAATGGCTTTGCTAACGATCAAACCGTTCCGGCAGTTTGGCTGGATTTGCTCTGCATGCAACAATTCGCTGCCATCAACATGGCCGATGTTCTCGGCGCGGTTCTTGCTTTCCATGGCATTCCCCCGTCGTCGCCGGAGGGTAATGTCTGCCCGTGTGACGGGGCTGACTAGTTGTCCGTAACCCCATCCGCCTTGTGAGTTTTCCCGGACGCCATACGACCGGTCCGGCACCGGCTCTCTTCTCATCGGGAACAACGCGCAACTTGAAGGCAATCGACAACAGCCAGCTTGAAATCTCGGCGTCAATCCGCTACAGGTGTTCTTCATGAAATCGATCAGAATCACGGGTGTCGTTGCTTTCGCCGATCGGGTGCGGCGCGATCTGTCCGTTTCGGTGACGGAAACGCGCGTCATGGTGCTGCGTTATGAGGTGGCCGCGTTCATTCGCGAGGTCGATTTGATCCTCGAAAAGCATGACTCGCACGCCGACCTGCTGCCGGCTCCGACGCGGCGCGCGTACGCGTTCCTTACCGGGCTGGACTTCGACGCAATCCCCACCGTCGCGGCGTCGGGCACGGCTTCAGCGTTCCCGGATCCGGATGGATCGGTCCGGCTGCCGGGAGTCACAAAATATTGGCGCCGCATGCTGCGGCTTTTGGCTCGCGCGACGCAGGCGAGCGAACTCGATACGCGATACAACTCGATCCGCGCAGCCAGCCAAAACATCGAGAGACACTTGGACGAGCACGGTATTGAGGGGCGTGCCCTGACGCCGCAATCCCGCATGGTTCGCGGTTGGCTGGCCTTGTTTTCCGCCCGCGTGAATTTCGACGCGTACATGGCGGCCAGGGATCGAGCTCGGCCCGCATTTGAAGCCGCGCTGCAGCGCGCGCCGCGGTTCCAACCGCCGGCCTGGCTGGAGTTCCAACCCATCCGCGGGCTCTACAAAATCCGTGGCGACGGCGACGGGACGCAGATCATACTGCCGACACCGATGATTGGCTTTTCATCGACGTTGTTCGCGCAACTCGCGGAAGCGGCGCTGTTGGGCACGGACCGAGAACCCATTATCGCGGCCACGGCGAGCAGGGAGTACCAGGGCATGTTGGCGGAATTGGAAGTCCTCAGCGGTGAGGAAGAGCGCGCCGGCGGGGTCCACCGAGATCTCGGCGCGTCGTTCGATGGGGTAAATCGAAGATACTTCGACGGCGCGATGGCGCGACCGCGATTGACCTGGAGCCGACAGTTCACCGGCCGGAAGTTCGGACACTACGACCCGATCCACGACACGGTGATGATCAGTTGCAGCCTGGATCAGATAGAAGTGGCCACGCACGTGCTCGACTTCGTCGTCTACCATGAACTCTTGCACAAGAAGCTCGGATCGCAATGGCACAACGGCCGGGCCACCGCGCACACGCCCGAGTTTCGAAGACAAGAGCGACGTTTCGAGCGATACGGAGACGCGCGAGCCGCGTTGCAAACCCTCGCGGGATAGGTCGCGCTGCGACAGCACGGGCGGATTCTAGCTGCCCTTGGCCTCGAACCAGGACCATCCCTTGCTGCGGAACGTGGCCAGAACGCTGGCCGGTACTTTCCGAAAACCCAGAAGCCAGTATTTCAAACGAAGATCTCTGGTAGAAAGGATGGCCTTGGAGTCGTCCGGCGGGGCCAGGAACAGCTCGCTGATGCCCCAGCTGTCGGAGCATTGGCTGTTGCGTTGGCAGCGCCGCCTGATTTTCCTCGCTTGCCTGGCTGTCATCATGCACCTTCCATCGCGAAGCACGTAACAAACGCATTTACACAAGGTAATTAGACAGATAGCGTGCCAGCTGACTCCGAAAATCGAGAAAGTCACTCGGTTTCTGTTACTCGTTCCAGCATAAGGGTTTAGATGCATACTTCGCGTCAAACATGACTCATTATAGAGGCCGATCGGATCCGGACGGTGGGCGTGGATGCCCAATGTGGGCATATTCCTTAATAATGATCCAGATGCGCCCTACACCAAGCGCTCCGATAACGGAGCCTGGATTCGCACCGCCGGAACACTAAGAGGAAGGCAGCCTCGTTGAACGCCCAAAAGCTAAGCATTCTTATCCCCGTCTACAACGAACGATACACCGTGGCCACCTTGATCGACCGAGTCTTGGCGGCGCCGCTGCCGCAAGGGCTTGAGCGGGAGTTGATCGTGGTAGACGACTGCTCAACCGACGGCAGTCGCGAGGTACTCGAGCAGATCGCTGAACAACACAAAGACCTAGTGAAACTTAGCGTTCACCCCGCCAACCGCGGCAAAGGGGCCGCGATCCGATCAGCTATCGCCGAAGCCACAGGAGACACGTGCGTCATCCAGGACGCCGACCTGGAGTACGATCCGTCTGATTATCGGGCGCTGCTCGAACCCATCTTGGACGGCGAGGCCGATGCCGTGTTCGGCTCGCGCTTTGCGGCGCGCGGCCGGCGGCGGGTGCTCTACTTCTGGCACGCCATCGGCAATCGATTCCTCACCACCCTATCCAACCTGTTTACCAATCTGAACCTGACCGACATGGAAACGTGCTACAAGGCAGTTCGGACGGATATGCTCAAATCGATTCCCATCCGCAGCGACCGCTTTGGCATAGAACCAGAGCTGACCGCGAAACTCGCCAAACGCGGCTGCCGCATCTATGAAGTGCCCATTTCGTACCACGGACGACAGTACGGCGAAGGGAAAAAGATCACCTGGTGGGACGGCGTAAAGGCCTTGTTCGTTATTGTTTACTTCTGGCTCGTCGATGACATTTACGACGAGCGGTACGGCCACGCCATCCTTCATCGACTTTCATCCGCTCATCGGTTCAACGACTGGATGGCCGACCAGATTCGCCCCTGGGTCGGAGACGACGTCTTGGAAATCGGCGCGGGATTGGGGAACCTGTCGCGCAAGCTGATGCCTCGAGCCCGTTACACGATGAGCGACATCGACCGGGTCCATCTGGATTTCCTGAAAAACCAGTTCGCAGGGCGGCCCCACGTGGCCGTCGCCAAGGTCGATCTGCAGGAGCGTAGCCATTTCCAATCGTTGGGACGAGGAATTGACACCATCGTCTGCCTCAACGTGCTGGAGCATGTTGAACAGGATGTCAAGGCGCTTGGCAATATGTACGAGACGCTGGAGCCTGGGGGTCGGGCGTTGGTGCTGGTTCCCCGAAGCCGGTTTTTATATGGCTCGCTCGACGATGTGCTCGGCCATTGCCGTCGCTATTCACGAGCCGAGTTCCGCGAGAAGTGCGAACAAGTCGGATTCAACGTAGAGCGTCTGTTTACGTTCAACCGGATCAGCGTCGTACCGTGGTTCATCAACGCGAGGATCATGCGTCGCAAGCACTTCGGGAAGCTGCAGCTGAAAATCTTCGATCAACTGGTGTGGTTGTGGCGGCTCGTCGACCGGCTGCTCCCATGGCCGGGCCTCTCGCTGATCGTCGTGGCCCAAAAGCCGCGCGACGCCGCAGCGCCGCGCAACCAAGATTACGCCCGGAGGGACTCGAACCCCCAACCTGCTGGTTCGAAGCCAGCCACTCTAT
>CAZYXP010000258.1:2622-4443 GCA_964651325.1 uncultured Phycisphaeraceae bacterium | reverse complement strand
GGCGACGAGTTCGTGGATCTGACTTTGGTCGGCAGCGAGTTGGTATCGGGCGACTTCCAGAACGCCGCGGGTAGCACGTTGCAGGACGGCCTGGTGGACATCACGGACTTCTCGATCCTGGCGAGCGTCTACAACACGCCGGCTCCGATCGACCCCAATGTGGGAGCGGACGCGACGGGCGACGGCGTTCAGGACCTGCCTGACTTCGTGGTCATCCAGCAAGGATTCCTGCAGCAGAGCGATGCGGCCGATGCTTGTCCGATCGCATTTGGAGGCAACCCGTTCGGGGACGGCATGGCCGAGAATCGGCCTATCTACCGGATTCCTGTCCGCAGCCTCTCGTTCTCGACCGCCCGCGCGGCGGACCTGAACGAAGACGGCGTGGTGGACGTGAAAGATATTCGTGAATTTGCGTGGCAGTACAACCTGCCGCTTATTCCGGAATTCAGCGACAAGCTTGATTCCATCGAGGCGGACGAGGAGGCCGCACAACTGAATATCAAACGCACCCGATCGATTGGACGCTAACCGCCACTGCACGAGCAAGCCGGCCCAACCGCCGGCTTGCCCATCGCGGTGCACGCCGAAGGGCTCTCGGCCGTGCGGTTGGATAAGAAATGGGAATTTGGCGAGGAAAAGGACTCCTTAAATATAAGAAATTCCTAAGGAATTAGAGGACCAAACGCTCCTGAAAGTAGCGTAGGCGGTGCAATCGGCGCCGCGCTGGTCTTTGGGTGAAAGGACAGAATCGATGAATGCAGGGTTATCGAGAATACTGGGCCTTGGCGTCGCAACTGCCGTAAGTGCAGCATTTTTGACACCGGCCTTGGGCAACGTGGATTTGGATTGGGCACCCCAGCCGCGAACGGTGGCGGCGGGCGTGAACTTCGAAATCGGCCTTTGGGCAACGACGGATAATGGCGGGTTTCAGACGATTTCCGCCATGGATGTGATCGTGAGTTGGGACTCGACGCGCGTGCAATTGCTCGGCGTGAACAACGACGGCCCGTACAACTGGTTGCAGTCCGGATTTCCTCCGGACACAGCACTCGACGGGCTGAACAACTCGTTCCTGGACGGCAACGCGAAATACACGGCGTTGTCCTCGTTCGGGAGCTCAGCGTTGGCCACAGGGGCGGGGCTTCATGTGACCACGTTTCAGTTTGTGGCGTTGACTGAGACGAATCTGAGCCACATCGTCATCGAGCCGACGATGGGGAACTTTTCGATCACACGCGTGTTCGGAGCGGATGCCCCGAACCAAAACGTGACGGGCTTGCTCTTTGACGCCGCTGTAAGCGTGATTCCGCCGGCCGACTGCGACGGCGATGGGGACTTGGACCTTAGCGAGCACGCTCGGTTGCAAGTGTGTTTCACCGGCACGATGAGTCCCAGTGAGACGCCGTCGTACCCGACCGATCCAGCGCTCTGCTGTGCATCGTTCGACTACGACGATGACGGTGACATTGACCTGGACGACGCGGCATTCTTCGGGAACGTGATGACCGGCCCCGGTTTGTAGCAAAAAGATCATGGTGCGGCCAGACGGTGGATCCAGGTTCCCCACAGCCGCCGCGACGGAGTCTTACGATATCCGGAGCGATTCGCGATCGAGCGCACATGGCGCCACCATCGCGTTCCAGGAAGTGTGGCGCTAAGACGGCGTCCACAAGTTTGGGGAGCACACGGAGGAGTTGGACGCAATCTTGAGATACGACTTGGCGTCGCGCTTCGTGACACAGCGCCTTTGCAGGGGGTGTCAACGCGTGCACCGAATCGAGTATTAGCCTTGAAACTCGACGAGGATGTTTGAGAAATGAA
>CAZYXP010000258.1:0-2522 GCA_964651325.1 uncultured Phycisphaeraceae bacterium | reverse complement strand
TGGACCGAGGCCGTCGATGTGGACGTGTTGGGAAACATTGACTACGTCGTGGTGATGAACGGGGCCTCAACACAGCTTGCTCACACCGTCGCGACGCTGACATTCACCGCACTGGCCGACACCACCCCAACCACCACGATAAGCTTCCGCGCGGATGCCGCGCCCGCGCTGACCAAACTGACGGTTGCCGCCGACAACTCGACGATTCTGCCGAACAAGGTCGGATCGGGCACGATCACGGTGGGCACGGCGGCAGGTCCGCGGGTAACCGGGTTGGAGCTGTTCTACGCGGGCAGTGCGTTTGGCACATGTAGCGGCGGCGCCAACGACGGCGTGCTATGTTCGCTCCCCATCCATTGCCCGGGCGGCACATGCCTTCAAACGCCGGAGTTTCAACAGGTCGACCCCAGCAAGGCGTGTTTGGCCACGGGAGCCCCGCTGGTATGCACCGGCGGAACCAACGATGGGCTATCCTGCATCAATGACGCCGGCTGTCCCGGATTCGGAACGTGCGCCTCGGCATTACCCAGCAACATCACCAATTATATGCGCGGCATCACGGGCATTCGCGTAACGTTTGATAGCCTGGTGAGCTTCACCACCACGCCGCTGGCGGCCTTCTCGTTTGAATGGACCACCGGCAGTCTCGGCGCGACGTTTTCGCCGGCCGATCCGGCAGTGGTCGCCGGCGCAACGACCACGGTAAGCACAGCAGGCGGCGTAACCGTCGTCAATCTTGTACTGACCGACGACGACGTGACCAGGCGCTGGCTTAAGATCACCTTGGACGCCGCCCAGATTTCGGTCGGCGGCGTCGCCATGGACGGGGAAGTGACCGGCAACCCGGTGGCTTTGCCCAGTGGCAATTCTGTGTCAGGCGGCAATTGCGTCTTCTACATAGCGAGCATGCCTGCGGATACGGATGACAATCGGCTTACCACGACGGACGACGCGATCGCTGTCCGACTGGCGGTCAGCACGTCCCAATTCGTAGCTATAGACAGTCCGTTCGACGTGAACAAAACGCGTTTGGTAACGACGGATGATTTTATCGAAACGCGGTTCAGCGTGAGTACGTCTTTTAAGTTGGGGCTCATAACGCCGTAACGGGAACCAAGAACGTAAGGAACACCAAAATGCCATTATCCATAAACCAATCGAGTGAATCGAACATCCGAATCTGCGCGGCTTCGGATCAACACCGAACCCGGCCACGTGGCCCGAGCAGAAAAGGAGCAGGACCGATGCGTAAGTCAATAAGTTTTGGAATGCGACGCATGATCGTCGCCGGCGCACTGCTGGCTTGGGCCGGCGTTGCGGGGGCGGCCGAGATCACCGTGGGCGACACCAGCACCGTCATCGGGCCGCTGGCGCTGGAAGTGGTCCAAGGCCAGGTGCTTAACCTGGATGTATACGGACTGATCAGCAGTACGGGCGATGCCGCCGCCGGCGGGTACGAGATCAACGTTGAACTCAGTCCGCAACTCGGCACGAGCGGAACATTGGAATTCACATCGGCCACCAACGCAACCGAAGCGGACATTTCGGAACTCGCCGATCCCTTCGGTGGTGGAACCTTCACGATTGAGGACACCGCATTCGGTGACACGGGATTGGGCGGCGGAACCAACAGCCTGCACATGAACGCCGCGGCAAAAACGAGCCCCGGCGCCCCGATCGCGATTGACTACGATGGAGCCCTTGCTCGCTTCCCGGTAATTGCCGGCGCGACGGCGTCCGGCATCTGGGATGTTAAGCTCACGTTTTCCACTACGAATGCACCGAGCCAGTGGACACCGTCGACCGGCGCTGGCGCTATCACCAGCGTGCGCGTCGAGGGAACCATTACCGTCGTGCTGCCTTTCTGCAACAGTGCCGCCGATTGCGTGGATGGGGCGTGCAGTGGAGGAACCAACGACGGCACGGCTTGTAGCGACAACACGGGCTGCACGGGCGGCGGCATCTGCATCGACAACCCCTGTACCGATAACGTTTGTTCCGGCGGCGTCTGCAGCAATCCGAACAACAGCATCGCGTGCGACGACGGCGACCTTTGCACGACCAGCGACGTCTGCTCCGGCGGAACGTGTTCTGGAAATCCGGTTGTGTGCCTGGCCTTGGATCAATGCCACATCGCGGGCACCTGTACCGCCGGCGTGTGCAGCAACCCGTTTGCATCGAGCGCGACGGCATGCGACGATGGATTGGCTTGCACCCAAACCGATCTTTGCGATGGCGGCGGACTGTGCGCGGGCGGCAACCCTGTGGTTTGCACGGCGCTCGACCAATGTCATGTGGCCGGAACGTGCCAGGAACCCAGCGGCACCTGCGACAACCCGAATCAACCGGGCGGCACGGCCTGCAACGACGGAGATCCTTGCACGCTCCCCGACGTGTGCACGAGCGGTGTGTGTACGTCATCGTCGCCCGGCTGCCTCGGCGCGGCACCCCAGTGCAACAGCTTGGTGTGCAACCCGACGCTCGGCGGCTTGTGTGCGGGCACCGTGACGAGCTGTGTCAAC
>CAZYXP010000257.1:0-4475 GCA_964651325.1 uncultured Phycisphaeraceae bacterium | reverse complement strand
CCCGCCGGGGTCATCACCGAGATCATCGACGCGACCGGCGACGGTGCGGGCAATGGCCTTCTTACTCCTGTCGAAATCGCCGTGGACGCCTCGGGCACCGCATATATGACGGGAAGCAGCAGCCAAAACGCTTTCAAGATCACGCCTGCCGGGGTTATCACCGAGATCATCGACAGCGCCGGCGACGGCGGCGCCAATTTCATTACTAATCCAAGCAGCATCGCCGTGGACGCCGCGGGCAACGTCTATGTGACGGGAGGCAGCAGCCAAAACGCCTTCATGATCACGCCTGCCGGGGTTATCACCGAGATCATCGACACCAACGGCGACGGCGCGGGAAATTTCCTTGGTACTCCTGTCGGCATCGCCGTGGACGCGGCGGGCAACGTCTACGTGACCGGGCGTCAATCCGACAACGCCTTCCGGATCACGCCTGCCGGGGTCATCACCGAGATCATCGACGCGACCGGCGATGGCGCGGGCAACATTCTTGACGCTGCTCAAGGCATCGCCGTGGACGCGGCGGCCAACGTCTATGTAACGGGTGTCGACAGCGACAATGCTTTCAAGATCACCCCCGCCGGGGTCGTCACTGAGATTATCGACGCGACCGGCGACGGCGCGGGCAATGCTCTCGATGGTGCTATCGGCATAGCCGTGGACGCCTCGGGCAATGTTTATGTAACGGGTAGCATTAGCGACAACGCCTTCAAGATCTCACCCGCGAGCTTTGAGGGCCTCGGCGACCTGCCGGGCGGGAGTTTCCTCAGTGCTGCCGCCGCGGTGTCGGCCGATGGCTCAACCGTCGTAGGGCAGAGCAGTTCCTCGAACACTATCGCGGGAAGGTTCGAGGCGTTTCGTTGGACCGCGACCGGTGGCATGGTCGGCTTGGGTGATTTGGCAGGGGGTGAGTTCAACAGTGTGGGCAATGCCGTCTCAGCCGATGGATCGGTCATCGTGGGTAGAGCCACATCTGTATCGCCCGGCGCACAGGCCTTTCGCTGGACGGCGGCCGGCGGCATGGTGGGACTGGGAGTGCTCGGCGTCCAGCCCGGCGATTCGCCTATTAGTCTCGGTAATAGCGTCTCGGCAGACGGCTCGATCGTTGTGGGCTATAGCACCTCGCCCAGCGCGACGGCCGGCAATTTTGAGGCGTTTCACTGGACGGCGGCCGGGGGCATGGTAGGGCTGGGCGACCTGCCCGGCGCGGGCGGATTCAAAAGCTGGGCCAACGGCGTCTCCGCCGACGGTTCGGTCGTAGTCGGTCTGGGCATATCCCTGGGGGATGAAGCCTTTCGCTGGACCGATCTCAATGGAAACGGGATCGTCGATTCGAATGAGAAACTGAACAGTCATTCAGAGTTCGGCCTGGGGTATCTACCCAATCCTAGCTTGTTTTTTAGCCAAGCCTTTGCCGTCTCGGGTGATGGTTCGACAGTCGTGGGCGAGTCCTCCAGTGGCGGTGTAATCGGAAATGAAGCCTTTCGCTGGACCACAGGCACTGGCATGGTCGGTCTCGGCAGCCTCGAATTTGGTAGCAAGGCGCTCGCCGCCTCCGCCGACGGCTCAATCATCGTGGGCGACAGCACTACAAGCAGTGGAATCCGGGCATTCATCTGGGATGCAACCCATGGCATGCGCAACCTCGAGACGGTGCTGGAAACCGACTTCGGTCTGAATCTGACCGGCTGGACCCTTCAGTCCGCCCTCGGCATCTCGAGCGACGGCCGAACCATCGTCGGCTTCGGCGAAAATCCGAGCGGCCAATTCGAGGCCTTCATCGCATGTCTGCCGGCCCCAACGGATGGCGATGGTGATGGCTTTGTTCCTCCAGCGGACTGTGACGATTCCGACCCAAACGTCAACCCCGGCGCTGCGGAGGCGGACAACGGCATCGATGACAATTGCGATGGGAATATCGACGAAGGCTTTGATGGCGACGGCGACGGATTCACACCCATTGCCGATGGAGACTGCGACGACACAAACCCGAATGTCAATCCCGGCGCAACGGAGGTGGAAAACGGAATCGACGATAATTGCGATGGGAACATTGACGAAGGGTTTGATGCCGATGGCGACGGTGTGTCGGATTCCGTGGACAACTGTCCGTCAACCCCCGCCGGCGAGCCGGTCGATGTCGCAGGCTGCGGCTGCAACACACAGGACACCGAAAAGCCGACCCTCACCTGCCCGGCCGACATCACCGTCGCCCCTGATCCATTGACATGTACGGCTTCGAATGTGTCGCTCGGCACGCCCGTCACCGACGACAATTGCGGCGTGGACACGGTGACCCACGACGCGCCGATGGCATTTCCCGTCGGCGATACGATCGTCACATGGACCGTAACCGACACGAGCGGCAATACCGCGACCTGCCAGCAGACGGTGACCGTCCCCATCTGCACTCCTCCCATGGCGACCTTCCAGGGTCTTGGAGACCTGCCGGGCGGGAGCGTCTCCAGCAGTGGCGCAGTCGTATCAGCCGATGGCCTGGTCGTCGCGGGAAGCAGTAGTTCCGCGAACACCCCGCCTGGCTTCATCGAAGCATTCCGCTGGACCTCCGGCGGCGGGATGATCGGCCTGAGCGACCTGCCCGGAGGCAACTTTGGAAGCGTCGCCAGTGCCGCTTCGGCCGACGGATCGGTCGTGGTGGGTTTTGGCAACTCCGCCTCTGGGGCCGAGGCGTATCGCTGGACCGTGGCCGGCGGAATGGTCGGACTGGGTGACTTGCCAGGCGGATTCTTTAGAAGTGTGGCCTCGGGCGTCTCGGCCGACGGATCGGTCGTGGTGGGAACCGGCGCATCCGCCAACGCCATCAACGAGGCCTTCCGCTGGACCGCCGCCGGCATGGTAGGTCTGGGCGACCTGGCTGGCGGTAATAACAACAGTTTCGCAAACGATGTCTCAGCAGACGGCCTGGTTGTAGTGGGACAAGGCAGTTCCACGTCGCAGGCTGCAGGCGAGGCGTTCCGTTGGACCGCCGCCGCCGGCATGGTCGGACTGGGAAACCTGCCTGGCGGGACCAACTTCAGCAACACGAGCGTTGCCACGGCCGTCTCTGCCGACGGCTCGGTTGTGGTGGGGGATAGCCTGACTTCCTTCGTTACGGAGGCGTTTCGCTGGAGCGCCGCCGACGGCGGCATCGTCGGCCTGGGTGACCCACCGGGGGGCGGATTCTTCAGCACTGCCGCGGACGTTTCGGCTGACGGCTCGGTCGTGGTAGGTCAGGGCCTTTTCGCCTCGGGGAACGGTGCGACCATCTGGGACGCCGCCAATGGAATGCGAAGTATCCAGGATCTGCTAATCGCATTCGGCGTGAACAACCTCAGCGGATGGTCCTTGACTGCCGCTTCCGGCGTCTCGGACGACGGCCGAACCATCGTGGGTACCGGAGTCAACCCCAACGGTGACGCCGAGGCCTGGATCGCATTCCTGCCCCCGGAAGTGGATGCGGACGGCGACGGATTCACAGCTATTACAGGGGGTGATTGTGACGATACTGATCCCGCGATAAATCCCGGCGCCGCCGAAATCGACAACGGCATCGACGACAACTGCGATGGAAACATCGACGAGGGCTTCGACGGTGACGGAGACGGTTTCACACCCATCACCGGCGGCGATTGCGACGACACCGATCCCGCAATCAATCCCGGAGCGGCGGAGGCAGACAACGGCATCGACGACAACTGCGATGGAAATATCGACGAAGGCCTCGACACCGACGGCGACGGATTCACACCGATTGCAGGAGGCGACTGCAATGATTCCGACCCGACCGTCAATCCCGGTGCTATGGAGGCAGACAATGGCCTCGACGACAATTGCGATGGAAACATCGACGAAGGCTTCGACGCCGACGGCGACGGCTTTACACCCATCACCGGCGGGGATTGCGATGATACCGATCCGTCGATCAATCCCGGTACAGCAGAGGCGGACAATGGCATCGATGACAACTGTGATGGAAACATCGACGAAGGTCTGGACGCTGACGGTGATGGATTCACACCGATCGCCGATGGCGATTGTGACGACACCGATCCGGCGATTAATCCCGGCGCGATGGAGGCAGACAACAGCATCGACGACAACTGCGATGGCATCATCGACGAAGGATTCGACGGTGACGGCGACGGATTCACGCCCATCAACGGTGGCGACTGCGACGATATGAATCCGGTGATCAACCCCGGTGCAGCAGAGGCCGACAACGGAATCGACGACAACTGCGATGGAAACATCGACGAAGGACTGGACGCTGACGGCGATGGCTTCACACCCATTACCGGTGCAGATTGCGACGATACCGACCCGGCGATCAATCCCGGCGCGGCGGAAGCGGACAACGGCATTGACGACAATTGCGATGGAATCATCGACGAAGGATTTGACGTGGACGGCGACGGCTTCTCTCCCATCGCCGGCGGCGATTGCGACGATACCAATCCAGCGATCAATCCCGGCGC
>CAZYXP010000256.1:0-4510 GCA_964651325.1 uncultured Phycisphaeraceae bacterium | reverse complement strand
GATTCAAGCCCGCCCGCCGCCGCTGGCCGGTTCGTTCCGATCATCGCTCAGACGGGAGCCGGTTCAATGAATGATTGCATGCTTCCCGCGCAATGGGTGATGCGCCAATCTCGCCCAAAGGCGTGGATTTGATCCCGCTTGAGCTCCGCTCGTTCCAGCGTTGTGGTATCGACGATGACGCGACCATCTTGATCCACCTCTTCAGCCATCTGGTATGCCGTCTCGTCGGTCGCGCCGAATAGTTTGCGCAGCATGTCGATCACGTAGACGTAGGTGTGGTCGTCGTCATCAAGCAGGATGACGTTGTACGGCGGCTGTTTCTTGTTGCGCACCTTTGGCTTGGGCGATTTTATTCCAGTTGTTGGCGTCGTGGATTCTAACGTTAGTGTCATGGTAGACCTATCTAACCAAATCGTCTTCCAATTAGCCCGTCGCGCATCGACAACCGGCAACGCCTCGCCATCCGCATCAACCGAGGCGCTTTGGGCACAATAATCGACTGGGCCCCGCGGACAAGGGCTCGCCGTGATGGGTTTGCCCTCGTTTCACGACTGGCTGCCGTGATGTTCTACGGTCTCCCACCATCGCGCTACCCCGTTCCGAACAGGGGCAGCGCCGTCTCCCCCGGCCTCTTCGTCGAGGGTCCGCATATTTCATCTTCGACATACTGCCCGTGCAAGGTTAATGCCGTCGCAGCCGCGATCCGGATTTGGGCGAATTGGCCGATGTGTTCGGGTTTGCCTTGGAACACCACGATCTGATCGCGGGCGGTGCGGCCCACAAGCTGGTCGCTGCGCCGCCAGGACACCTCTTCGCCGCGGGTTTGTTCGGCCTCTTGGGCCTTCATTGCGGCCTTGCTGTACCCCTCGACCAACACCTCGACCACGGATCCAATCAGATTGCGGTTTGCATTGGCGGAGACGCGTTCCTGGGCGATCAGCAACTCCCCGTTGCGTCGCCGCTTCACTTCATCGGGAACATCGTCCGCATCGCGCTTGTCTGCCACGGTGTCGGGTCTGGGCGAGTACTTAAATACAAAGATATTCTTAAACAGGCCCCGTTCGATCATTGCGACGCTTGCTTCGTGGTCTGCCTCGGTTTCTCCGCAGAACCCGACAATGAAATCGCTGGCAACCGCCACGTCGGGCACCGCTTCCCTGGCTCGATCCAGCAGGGCGATGTACTCGGCGCTGGAATAGACGCGCCGCATCCGTTTGAGCATTCGGTCGCTTCCGCTTTGAACCGGAATGTGCAAGTATTTGGAAGCCTTGGGATGGTCCCGCATGACGTCGAAAATGTCGTCGCTAAAATCGCCCGGGTAACTCGTCACGAATCGGACGCGCTCAAGCCCGTCTACATCGGCCACCCGCGCCAGCAACTCCGCGAAATGAACCGGGCGACCGCCCTCCTGGTTGACATAGCTGTTGACCGTTTGCCCGAGCAGCGTGACCTCCTTCGCGCCGCGATCGGCCAACATTTTGGCCTCATCGACGATCTGAGCCGCCGGACGGCTGCGCTCAGCGCCTCGGGTGAAGGGCACGACGCAAAACGTGCAGAATTTGTCGCAGCCGCGCTGAACGCGAATGTAGGATTGCAGCACCCGATCGCCGGTCGCCGGCTCACGCGAGAGGTCCAACGCCTCAACCGAATCGAATTCCAGCGAACGCGCCAGCGGTGTGCTCTTCCGCGAAAGCGATTGGGATAAGGCGATGGCCCGCTTGCGGTTGCTTTGAACCTCTTCGATCAGTGCGGGAACCTTGTTCAGCTCCCCCGGCCCGCAAACCAAGTCCACATGCCCCATACGCGAAAAAATGCCATCCGGGTCACGCTCGGCCATACAGCCGATAACCCCCAAAACCATGTCCGGGTTGCTTTGCTTGGGTTTCCTCATCGCGCCTAGGCGCGACAGCACCTTCTGCTCGGCATGGTCGCGGACGCTGCATGTGTTGAACAGCACCAGATCCGCACGGATCATGTCGTCCGTAGATTCGTAGCCCAATCGTCGGAGTTGGCCAAGCACGAGCTCGCTATCGAGCACGTTCATCTGGCAGCCCATCGTCTCGAGATATACGCTACGCGTCTTCATGCCATTGATCGCTAACATGGCTAATCTGGAACCCGCCGCCGGCTCCCCCATTCCCGCAGTCAGTGTACCAGATGACGCGCCCTGTTCCAAACCGCGGGAACCGGCAGATCGGCGGTCCGATGGTCATTTGGGTCGCCAAGGATTCAGAAAACTGTTAGAGGCAAGTCTGGCCCGACACTAGGTCGAGGGCATGCCCTTCTTGGCGTACCGATACATGATGGCGTCGGCGACGCGGTGGGAGCATCGCCGGATCGCGCTCATCGCCTTGCCCTCGGCGGTGAGCGTCACCTCCCCGCGGCGCGTTCGACAGGATCGAAGCACGGCCCTAGCTACGCGCTGAGGGGTGTACTGCGAGTGGGCAACTCGCTCGGCCTTCACATCGACGCTGGCCGCGGTCTCAAAAAAAGCCGTATTCGTCGAACCTGGTGAGACCAGGATCACGTCGACGCCGGACCCGCGAAGCTCCATGCGCAACCCTGTGCTAAAAGACGAAAGCGCGGCTTTGGTCGCGCTGTATACGGTCATACGGGGGATCGTTTGATTGCCGACGACAGAGGAAATGTTCACGATCTGGCCGCTGCGCCGCTGAATCATGGGCTCCAATACGGCTTGGGTCATGGCGATCGGGGCCACCAGATTCAGCGAGATCATCCGATCGAGATGATCGCCGGGCATGCGCCGAACCGTCGAAAAGCTCGCCCACCCGGCGTTGTTGATGAGCACATCGATGCGCCCAAATCGCCGGTTCGTGAAATCAATGGCCGATTGCCGCCCGTCGGGGTCGGTGACGTCGAGGGCCGTGCTCGCAATCCGATCGCCCCCGATCTCGTGTTCGAGCTCGGTAAGCCGATCGATGCGCCGTGCAGCGGCCACGACTCTGCTTCCGGCACGGTGAAAAGCAACCGCGCACGCCCGCCCGATGCCGCTCGACGCGCCGGTGATGAGGACTACTTTATCGCGCAGGTCGTAACCCATGTGGGGCAACGATAGTCCGCCCCGTGCCCGCGGACAATACCGCAGTGAACGCACACGCCGCGACCGCGTTTCAGGGCGAAACCCTCCCCCCCTTTTCTCTTCTTGGTGGCATCGTGCCTTTGTGGTGAATCCTCCGCGCGATCGGTCGAATCAGCCCCTCGGCCTCGTCAAGGCTTCTTCGTGGGCTGCGGTTTGACGGCCTTGCGCCGGGCGTTACCGCCATGAGCCTCTATCTTTCCGCCGCGAAGTTTCTGTGCTTTTGTTTCAGCGGGAACCTTGGCGTTTCGCCCGTGCAAACGCGCCGGGTTGCCCGGATGCGCCTTGCGGCTGATCCTTGTCTTGGCGGCGCGTTTGTTGACGATCCGTTGGCCATAGATTCTTACGGGGATTTGGAGTTCCGGGCTGTCGGGGTCAGCCGTCTTCACCAGGATGTGCTGCGCACCCGAGGGGGGCCGCTGGCCGGCTGGTACAGTCAGGGTAATCCGCTGCTCCTTCTCCGTTTCTTTCAGCTCGACGGTGGAATTGGGGATCGTACACTCGGTGGACAATATCTTCCCGCGCTTACCTCCGCTCCATTTTAGTACGACTTGACTGTTGACCTTTTGCCCTCTGCCCTTCCTGAGCATTATAGCGGCCGGGACAGAGGCGAGCCTCGGAAGAACGCGGCCTGTAACCTGAATCGCCATGTTCGGCGCTTCCTTCACGCCGGTTGCAATTCCAATGGCTCGGCGGTATTGACCATGGGGAAACGGCGGATTGACCTCCACGTGGAGCTCATACTTCTCACCTTTAACGATCTCCTTGATCGTGGCGTGCATTTGCGGTTCAAGCTTGGATTGGATCTCCGGATGGATGGGGTCTCCATCTCCGCGAGTCAACACCATGGTTCCAGTCCGTGGCTCTGCATTGGCCTCGAAAACTCCGAAATTGAGGTTGGCCGCATCGGTCATAAGGGCGCGTTTGACCACGCCGGTGCACGCCAGCTTGAGGCTGGGCGCTGTGCGGTCGTTGGTCTGAATTGAAACGATCTTTCGATAGTCTCCACGGAACTTTCGCGAACTGAACCTTGCGGCGAGGACTTCTGTTTCTCCGGGCTTGACGTTACGGACGGACCGTCCGTTGAGCTTGGTACCTCACCCGCCCCTCGCGGTGACGCTCAACGTAACGTCACCTTCGTTCTTCAAGACCCACTCACATTCGATCATCTCGCCGTACCAGACGGGCTTCTTGCTGACTTCGACTTGTTCAATCGCGAGCTTAGGGAAGGTTCCCTTTGTCCGTTTCGAGGCGGCCGACGATCCATTACCCTTAGCGGTTTTATCCTTGCCACAGGAAGATTTCCATTCCGTCTGAGCCGAGGTCTTGGTCTTCTTCGTTGAATCGGTCGCTGTTGTGGTTAAAGAGCCGGCTTGGCCGGCCGCTGGTTTCCTTTTTACAGGTAGCGAGAAC
>CAZYXP010000255.1:0-4527 GCA_964651325.1 uncultured Phycisphaeraceae bacterium | reverse complement strand
CCCCCGGCGACGCGCTGAACCTGCTCCGCGAAATCCGCACCATCAAGATCACGGGAAATCGCAGCGTGCCGCCATCGCGGGCGGCGGATCAACCCGAGGCGCTGACGGATTTGCCCTCGCTTTTTGCATCGTTGAACGATTTAGCCAAGGACGAGTTGTTTGACAAGCCTAGAGTAACGCCCTCGTTGTTCGTCGAGTATTTTTGCGGCCCGAGGAACTGCTTTGCCGTTGCGTGTGGCCTCATTGATGAGAACAACGCGCCGGTTGTCAAGAGCTACGCGCTCAAACTGTGCGCGTCCAGCCAGCTTTTGCCCGTGCCCGATCAGACGCTAGGTGATCAATTACTGGGCTCCGTGTGGGAGACGTTCCCCCAGGTTCTCACGCCGGACTTGCAGTCGGACCCGAAACGAAGCGAGCAATTCGGCGTTGTTCTTGGGCTCGATGGGCCGATGGCCATGATCGACTTACCCAACCTACCGTTTGGCGGTGTAACCCCTAGATATAGGGAGTTGCGCAACGATGACTCCACGCCCCCCAAGAATCCGTTTACTCGATTGAACGATTTTCGCGATCATCTCAGCGGCCTGAAATGTGACTTCGTGCTCGTGGAGTACATCGGTGCAACGAAGCTTTGGGAGCGGCAAGCAACCGATGACCAGAAATGGGCCTATCAAACGCTCCATACCGCCGCCACACCGTAAGATGCTCGACGCCCCGTGCCCTGTGCAAACCCGACTTGACACGATCCGCATCATCCAATGCAATGCTGGCATGGTTGGTCGTACGCAATAACGCGCGCAATTGCCGAGTGCTGGCGAGCCAACTGCACTTAGAGGCGTGGTGCCGGCGGCTTAGGTTCGGGTTCGACGGTTTTCTGGGCTGTTGATACTCGGCGCAGCCGGCTCATCAAAGCGGTCTTCTGGCAAAACTTTTGAAGTCTTGAGCGACACTGTCATGCAGAGAATAAACCAAAGATGGCGGCGGTATTTCGGACTCGTCGCGGTGGGCGCCGTGCTCTTACAAACCCAATGCGCCGTCGATCCGGACCTGACGTTGCGCACAGGTGTGTCGCTTGGGACGGATCTGGCGATTTTCTTGCTGGAAAATCTCGTCCGCGTCTAGCAAATGAAGCTGCAGGTGGCTTGGAAAGGAACTCTGTCTATGAAAAAGGGAATACCCAGGCTTCGCGGCGTCGCGGCAGTCGTGCTTGCCGGTGGCTGTCTGCTGTCCGGCCCATGTGGCATTACCTCGTTGCAATTCCGGGATTTTGCAACGTCGTCATTGATCCGCACCGCGGTCGTTACCGCCGCGAATCTGTTTGAGGCGGCGACGATTCAGGATGCCCAGAATCCAAATGTGGAAGCTCCATAACCGTCTTCCCGACGGATTGCTCTTCGGCGTCATCACGGGCCTTCGCCGTCACCAGTGTGCGGGTCCAGCGTCGTCGCTGAAATGGAGGCCGTGGCGTTCGACCATGCTGGTGGTTTGCGACCGCCGCCCCCTCTGCGACAAACGGCTTTAGGAATTACGTATGATCATACGCAAGGCAGCAATCCTCTTGGTTGGTTTCGGAGTGGCTCCGTGGACCGGTCCGATCCGTCCTGCGATGGCCCAGGAGGCGGCGGCGTCAGACGTGTTGGTCGATGTCAATGAGGGCATTTATTTCTACCTTTCCGGTACGACCAACGAGGAAGAAGAGCCTCTTGGTAGAGCGGTCGACCTTTTCTCCGCCGCCTTGGAAAAAAACCCCGACAACCAGGTTGCGCTCTTGTTTCGGGCCTTAAGCCAAGGACGGATCGGCCTGATTCGCCGCAAGAACGTGAGCCAGCTCGAATCCCGTATCAGATCCCGAGTCGATGCTAACGATTTCGAAAACGATCCCTCCGCACGCATGGCGCTTCAGGAAAAAATCGTGGAGTTGGATCTTCAGCTCGCCGACGACGCACTCCCGGCGGTCGATCGGGTCGGGTTGATCAACCACAAAAATGACATCGAAAAACGTCTGCGACGCGTCGATTCCCTTGGCGAATTCAACGTAACGCTGCTGGAAGCGGATCAGACGAAGGATCGCCGCGAGTTGCACGAAAGGGCCAAAGGAGTGCTGGCTGCCTATCGTTCTATGGCGGAGGATCTGCAGCGCTTGGTCGCCGTGCTCGATAGCCCACAGGCGATGGTCCGGTTGCTTGAAGTGGTCGCCAAGACAAAGACCGCCCGGCTGCTGGAACAAGAGGCAGAACGTGGCGAATATGATTATGTATCGCTCGAAAGTCTTAGCGCCCCACCTCCGCAACTCCGAAAGGATTCGGCGGACATTTTGACTGACGTCGCCGCAACATTGAAAAAACTGCTAGACCAGGGCGAGGCCCAAGGGGCGGCCCTGGCCCGAACAAAGTTCTTCTACGGCGTGATTCTCTATCGACAGGGCGTGCCGCTTCAAGACAAAGGCGTGGAGCGGTCGAAAAACTCGGCCTTGCTTCGTCGCGCCGAAGACGTGATGTATGACGTGGCCAACGATGCCAACGTCGATCGCAAGTGGCAGAGTTTTGCGGCCTTGTACCTTGGGCTCATCATTCCGTTTCGCGCCGTCGATGCCACCACGCTTGAGGCACGCGGAGTCCTGCTGGATGAAGCGGCCGATTGGTTGCAGCGGGCCGCGACGCTCGACGTCGTTGAGGTGGAGGGCGGGGCGCCGGAAAGCAATTCTCGCTTCATCCCGGCACTCAAGCGGAGACAAGACGACGCCATCGAAGAGTACCGGTCTATGGAACAGCGGAGCATGCCGGATCTCAACGACATTTCGATTTCGTTCCACGCAGGCGCCAATCGTGATACGAACGTGATTCTGCTCGGTGGTCGTACGGATCTGCCGCGGGACATTTCTCGGGAAAAGGATTTCGGGTTTACCTCGGGCGTGGCGATTGGGTATTCCAAAACCCTTGCGGACCGATGGACCCTCGGCTTCGAGGGGCGGGTTTCCTCGCTGTGGCACGCCGATGTGGATGAGTTCGACGAGCAGAATTACGGCGCCAGCGTAGCGTTGCAGTATGAGCTGCTCCAAGAACGCAACGGGTTTGGACCGGTGCATTTTCGGCTCCAATACGATTACGACTACACGCTTCTTGGACGCAAGGGGTTCTTGAATTCCAATCGACTGACGCCCAACCTCCGTGCGTTTTGGGGCAACCGCCGGGCCGAGACCAACCTCTACTTTACCTACGACATCCGCGATTATTTTGAGCGGCTCGCCGACACGCGTACGGATAGAACCGGCGAATACTTCTCGATCGGAGCGACCCAAAGCTTCAAGACCCTCGATATGACCGAGTTGTATCGAGGGCTGTCGGTGGAGCCTTGGGGCCATCGCCATGACGATGCGTTCAGCCAGGAGGACCCAGAATACCCCAAGCGATATCTGACTCCCTTCATCGGCTTCCAATACGCCTGGGACCAGACCAACGGAACGGAGTTCGACCAGAAGAGCTACCTCTTGGCGGTCGGCGCTACGATCCCGCTGCCCTGGGGCATCGACATGGATGCGTCCGCCGATTTTGAATGGCAAGACTACCAAAACGGGAGCGTCATCGATTTCCACCGCCGCGCCCGGAGGGACCTGATTCAGCGCTACCGCGTAGAATTCTCCAGAACCTTCATTTTGCGCCCAGGACAGGTCAAGAATCGTTATCGGCCCGACTTCGACCGCGTAACCATGACGCTGCGAGCCCACGCGTCGTGGACCCTGGATGACAGCAATGTCGTCGATCGACTCGACCAATCAGTTTTCGAGTATGACCGAACTCTTTATGGAATCTCCGTAGCGTTTGCGGTAAACTAGTCCAATGATTCCCAGTGCTCTTCGGCAAGGCGTACCTCAATGAAATACGCGACACTCATCCACAAGGTCTTGATGATTCTGGCGCTTGCCGGGTGGGGCCACGCGGTCGCATCGGATGTAGAGGGGGAGGGGTATGCCTTCATCACCGTTCAACAAGGGGGCCACGCCACATCCGATGTCGGCGGGAAAGCATTTCCGGACGCATTGACCAGATTCGCCCGAAGAACGAGCGGCATCAAGGCCGGCAAAACTGTGGCAACAGATGGGTCCACCACGGCGGATTTGGCCCTCCCGGCTTATCAGATGGCCGTGCGTCTGGGGCCGGGCTCTCGACTCCTTATTCGAGAGTTACCGGATGTAGACAGTGGGCAACCCATATCACTACTATTGCTCGACGGGACGATTTCGGTGATCAGTCGCTCGGGGGCCGATCTTGAGCTTCGTTTGGCCGCCGGAGAGGGTGATCGAGCCGGTACCCTCCGTTCGAAGGGGGCGGCCGTTTCCGCCAAGATTGACGAAGACGGGATCCAATTCGGCGTGGCGGTCGGCGTAGCTTATTTCAAGCATGGCGATGCACCCGGCGAACCCTTGGACGAGGGCAAAAAGGTTTCCGCCGGGGAGCAGATTGAGGTCGTAGCAGACGCCAAACCGACTTCAGGCCATCCCGAGACGCTGACGGGCCTCATGGCGACAGG
>CAZYXP010000254.1:0-4546 GCA_964651325.1 uncultured Phycisphaeraceae bacterium | reverse complement strand
GGCCGGTGGCGTCGTTGGGGCACGCGATTAGTACGCCCTATTTCCTGTTGTAAGCCTCTATATCCATAATACTTACGACTATTGAGTTGGTCGGAATCTTGAAGACTTTTTCCTTGAATCTCACGGTTCGTCCGGATACAATGGCCACGCGGTAGGTGAGAAGCCTAGGTTGAGGTCTACCGGGCCGTCACAGGCCGCCCGGTGCGTTGGCTAGCCCCACGGGTTTGCCGAATCTGGATTTCGGTTTGTCCGTAAGTTCTGTTTTTTCAGTAGGTTGCGCTATTTTTGGTGCGCTTCTGACGGAGACGGAGTCCGCGCGAACCTCCCCGATTGGCCGGTCATCCGATGGCTTTGCGAGGCCGGAATCCTCACGCATCTGGGGGTTTTCAGCAGGCAAACAGCCGTCTCTTGCTGTCCGCATTTCCCCCCAATGTTGATGACCCTGTAATGGCGCTACAAGATAATACCCCGCCCGAGCCCCGCGAATTGGCCTCTGTCCCTGTTGCGCGATATGCACAGGGTCTCGCCGGAGGATTTCCGGGCGAAGATAATGCCGATACCGTGGCCGGCGCGCCGATTTCGGCGGCGATCATTCTTCGGTCGAAATGGTTGGTATTGGGCATATCGCTCTCGCTCAGCGTGATAACTGTTCCGCTCATCTTTCTGTATGTAAAGCCCACGTTTAAGGCGACGGCTGCGGTTCATGTGGCGCCGGTGGTGTCGCGCATTATCTTCGAGACGGAGGAGAACACGCGCACCGGCAACAACCTGTACGGGTCGTTTGTGGAGACGCAGATGGCCATAATTGCGAGCCCTACAGTGCTTCAAAGGGTGCTCGAAAACAAAGCCATTCAGCGAACGGCCTGGTATTCCGAGCCGGGGCCGCTTTCGATGACCGATCGAGTCAAGAGTTGGATCGGGCGGCCCGGGCCTGATCCGCTTGAGCGGCTCACGAAGGAACTGATCGTCTCTAGGCCCAAACGGGGAGAGCTGATCAATGTCTCGTTGGTGGCACGCAACGCGCGCACTGCGGCATTGATCGTCAATACCACAGTTGAAGTGTATGAGGAATACTACAAGAACGACGTGGCGAGAGTGGAGCTTTGGCTGCTCTCAGAATTGAACGAGAAGAAAGCCGAACTCGAAACCAAGATCGAAGGGCTTGAAAAGAGGCGCCTTTCACTGCCAAGTTTTCTTGGCCCCAGTGAAATCGAGGAACTTGCCAGGCTTGAGTCTTTGCGCGGAGACCTGGAGGTGGACCGCGACCTTACGGCTTGGGAAGTAGGAAGCTTGTCCGCGTCGAGCAGCGCCGAGAACGAAGGGGAAGACGCCGCTACACCGCAGCCTCCGGAGCACCGTTACTCAATGGATGCCGGCTGGCGAAACCTGAAAGCTGCGTCGTCGCGATCGCAGTTCGAGCTGGAGGAGGCAAGCAGCACGTTGGGCGAATCTCATCCGGATGTGCGTAAGCTCGAGGCGGCGTTGACGTTTGCCGATCGGCGACTTCGCGAACGCGAGCAGGAAATAGACAGCGAGTTGGAGTTGGGTGTAACGGATCTGACAGGGGCCGAGCGCCCTGCGGCTTCCTTAGCGTTGCTTCGAAGGCAGGAGAAGGAACTCGAATTGCTGGCTGCCAGGATCGATGAGCAACGGGACAGAGCCATCAGCGCGGCGGGCATTATCGACATGGATGGCCTGATCGCCCGCAGCCGACGCCTTCTAGAGCGTATCCTCGATCGCAAGGAAGCCCGCGAGGTAGAAGCGAGCGCGCCGGGTCGCGTGAACGTGCAGTCGCGGGCGGCGGTGCCCTCGCGTCCGGATCGCGATCGGCGCCTGCTGTACATGCTCATGGCGATCTGTGTGTCTGTGTTTGCGGGGCTCGGGGCGGCGGTCGTCAAGGGCAATGTGAACCCGAAAATCTTCGAAGTCGGCGAGGTGCAGCGGTTGGTGCAGGCGCCGTTCCTGGGTCAATTGCCTCGGCTACCACGCGCTCCCGATTGCAAGAAGCCCTTGCCCCAACCACTGGCGGAAAGCCTGAGAATGGTTCGAACCGCGTTGCTTCGCCGGCTAGACGGCTCGAAGGATCGCGTGGTGCTGGTTACGAGTTCCAACGGGAGCGCGGGGAAGACCACGGTGGCGATCGGCCTTGCCAACTGCCTGGCACAACTTGGGAAGAAGACCCTGTTGGTGGAGGCGGACCTGCGCAAGCCTACGTTCCGCAACCGCATGGATATCAAGAACAGCCCGGGGTTAGAGGGCATTCTTACTCGTCGCGACGGCGACGCTGCGGCGATATTGAAAGGCGTGGCTCCGAATCTGGATGTGCTGCCCGCACGCGACGGGAAGCTGGAAAACGGTGATCGAGAAGCGGACTTCGATCCTGAGCTATTGGCGAACGGGCTGTTCGGCTCGTGTCTGAAACGTTGGAAACGCTCGTACAAGTATATCGTGTTGGATAGCCCGCCCGTTTTGCCCGTGGCCGACGCGCGAATTCTGGCCGGTCAGGCGGATGGGACGATCATGGTCTTGCGGGCGTCCCATTGCCGACGTGCCGGGCTGGTTCAGGCCTATGCCGACCTCAGCGCTGCGGGCGGGAGGCTGTTCGGTAGCGTTCTTGTTACCGACCAGTTCGATCACGCGTATGCATCCGATTATGCCTACAGCGATTCTGAGCTAGAAGACGATTCGAAGCAGGCCGCGCAACTGCCCGGATAGGCCGAGGGGGAACGTGCGTTGCTCCGGCTGGTCCGGTGCGCCGTTTGACAGCCCGAACGGACGCGCGGCGCATCAGCGTCACAAGCCACGGTAGGCGGCGCATCACAAAATCGACATGAGTTTGCAACCTGACAACCCCAGTATGCAAAGCGGCAACGGCAGTGCTGCGCTGTGCCAATCTACGCCGCCGCTGATGGTGATCGAGCCGCGTCGCGGGTGGATTCCCATCGACTGGAAAGAGCTGTGGGAATTCCGCGAGCTGCTTTACTTCTTGACGTGGCGCGATGTCAAAGTCCGCTACAAACAGACCGTGCTCGGCGTGGCGTGGGCGGTGCTCCAGCCCGTCTTCAGCATGATTGTTTTCACGTTGATCTTCGGCAAGTTCGCCAAGATACCTTCGGACGGCCTGCCCTACGCCGTATTCTGTTACGCGGGGCTGTTGCCGTGGACGTTTTTTGCCAATGGCGTCACGCAAGGCGGGCAAAGCCTGGTCAACCAGCAGCATTTGCTAACCAAGATTTACCTGCCGCGGCTGTTTGTGCCTACGGCCAGCATCGGTGCGGGCTTGGTCGATTTCGCCATTTCGTTCTGCGTTTACGCGGTGATTCTGTTTGCGTATGGCATCGTGCCGAGTTGGCAGATTGTGTTTGTGCCGCTGTTGGTGATGCTCACCGTGATGGCGGCGATGGGTTTTTCCTACACGCTGGCCGCGCTCACCGTGGCTTATCGCGATGTTAAGTACATCGTGCCGTTTATGATTCAGGCGCTGATGTACCTCAGCCCGGTGGTCTATCCCGTCAGCATCGTTCCGAAAGAATATCACTGGATTCTGGCCTTGAACCCGATGGCCGGCATCATTGACGGCTATCGCGCGGCCATTTTGGGCCGGCCGTGGAACGTTACGACGCTGGGGATTTCCATGGTCGTTTCATCGCTATTGCTTGTGTTTGGATTATTCTACTTCCGCAAGACCGAGCGGCGTTTCGCGGACATCGCCTGAGGAACCCTGCTTTACCATGCCACCGGCCATACGCGTAGAAAACCTGGGCAAACGCTACAAGATCGGCCTGCGGGAGCAGGCGCATCAGAACTTCCGTGAGGTGCTCACCGGGCTAGCGGCCGCGCCCTTTCGGCGGCTGCGAAGGCTGCGCGAGGGTACCAACGGCGCCGACACCATCTGGGCGCTGAAGGATGTGTCTTTCGAGGTTCAGCCGGGCGAGGTTGTGGGTATTATCGGTCGCAACGGGGCCGGCAAGACCACGCTTTTGAAGATCCTCAGCCGGATCACGGAGCCGACTAGCGGTCGGGTCGAGCTGCGCGGCCGGGTGGCGAGTTTGCTCGAAGTGGGTACGGGTTTTCACCCGGAGCTTACCGGCCGTGAGAACATCTATCTGAACGGCGCGATCCTCGGCATGAAGAAGGCCGAGATCGACCGCAAGTTCGACGAGATCGTCGCGTTTGCCGAGACGGAAAAGTTTCTGGATACGCCCGTCAAACGCTACAGCAGCGGGATGTACGTGCGCCTGGCGTTTGCGGTGGCCGCGCACTTGGAGCCGGACATTCTGATCGTGGATGAGGTGCTGGCGGTTGGGGATGCGGAGTTTCAACGAAAGTGCGTTGGAAAGATGAAGGATGTCGCGACCGGTGGGCGCACCGTTCTGTTCGTCAGCCACAATATGGCAGCGAGTACCCAACGTTGTGGGCGCGGTCACGCAATTGATGCGCAGGGCCGTCTGCAAACACGCGCGCACCGCGCCATCCACTTGGCGGCGGATCGTCTCTGAGGATCGCTTCGCAAACCTGCGGCTGTGGGCTGCAGTCGACTCGATAG
>CAZYXP010000253.1:0-4553 GCA_964651325.1 uncultured Phycisphaeraceae bacterium | reverse complement strand
TCTTGAACAACCCGGCCAGGATGACGTAGATCAACAACACCGCGATCACGGCGATGCTCTTGATGGAGCCGAACGCCTTCTTCGTTTCCAGCTTCTGTCCGCCGAACTCGAGCTTGACGCCCGGATGCCGCTCGTAAATAGATGGAAAGCGCTCCATCAGGGATGCGATGATTTCGTCCGATGTGACTATCGCGTCATCCACGTCGGCCGTGACCGTCACGGTCCGGCGCTGATTTTTCCGGTGGATGGTGGAAAAGCCGGTGCCCTCCGTCAGGCGGGCGACCTCGGTAAACGGAATCAACGCGCCCGACGGCGTCGCGATGCGCATCGTTTCGATGTCATAGATTCGGCGTCGCGATTCGGCCGGATAACGCACCATGATCTTGACATCCTCACGGCCGCGTTGCACCTTGCGGGCTTCAAAGCCGTAAAACGCCGAGCGAACCTGCGTCGCCAGCGATGCCGTGGTCAGGCCCAGGGCGCGGGCGGAGTCGAACAATTCGATTTGCACCTCTTGCTGACCCGCCTCAAAATCATCGAGCACGTCGAACACGCCCTCATAGTCCGCCAGCAGCGCCATGATCTCATGCGCCACGTCGCTCAGTTCCGCGACATCGTCTCCGCTGATCTCCACATGCACGGGCGCGCCGCCCGGCCCCCCTTGCAGCGAGGTATAGTTCAACTTCTCCACACCCTCGATGGACTCGGTCGCATCACGAAGGTCCGCGAGAATCTTGTCACTGTTGCGCTGGCGCTGCTCGCTCGGGGTCAGCTCGATGAATACCTGCGCCAGGTGCGATTGTGGCGGCGACACGATGGCGTCGTCGCTCACCTCGATACCGATGAGGCTGTAGACCGATCGCAACTCCGGCAGGCTCATGGCCGCTTTTTCGATGGCCTCGATCGCGGTCGCCGTTTGAGCCACCGGCGCCCCCACTTCCATACGCAGTCGCGCCACAAGCGTCTCGGAGTCAACCTTCTGAATGAACACCTGCTGAACAAACCCGCCGCCGAGCAGGCCGAATACCATCACCAGAACCGACATGAGCGCCGCGATCGTCACATAGCGGTACTCGGTGGTTGTCGTCAGCAGCCGCGTATAGGCCTGGCGCAACCGGCGCTGAACGAAATCCTGCTCCACGCGGCGAATGCGGGCGATGGTATCGCGCATCACCGAGCGGCCGCGCGGCGCCACGGTCGGACCGGCCGGCTTCAGGCCATGCGCGAGATGGGACGGCAGAATCGTCAACGCCTCCATGAGCGATACCGTCAGTGCGATGCAGACGATGACCGGCAGCGTGCCCAGCCAGGCGCCGAGTTGGCCTTTGATGAACATCAGCGGAAGAAAGGCCACGACCGTCGTTAGGATCGCGGCCACCACGGGCCAGGTGACCTCTTCGGTCCCTTCGATGGCGGCCTGGTGCGGCTCAATGCCCGCCTCCCATTTCGTATAGACATGCTCGGAAACGATGATGGCGTCGTCGACCAATAATCCCAGCACAATAATGAGCCCGAACATCGTGATCAGGTTCAGCGTGTGGCCCAGGAACTGCATGCACAGCAACGCCCCCATGACCGCCAGAACAAGCCCCATCATCACCCAAAAAGCCACCCGCCAGTGAAGAAAAACGAGCAATGACAGCGCTACGAGCAGCAAGCCCCACAGGCCGTTTCGCGTCAGCAGATCCAACCGCCCTTCGACGAAACGCGATAGATCCGTGTGCACGTCCACGTTGACGCCGGCGGGGAACGGGTTGCGCCGGGCATCCTCATAGACTCGGGCAAGCGTATCCCGACCCGTCACCCGCGCCAGCAAGGCGTCGGTCCACTCGAGCCGAAGCGCGGTTCCTTGCTTGCCCGCGACCATGGCGCGAACGGTCTTGGCGATACCGATGGCGTCCTGCTCGGGCGTCTTGTACACCGTGATGTTGACCGCCGGCGCGCCGTTGAACCGGCCAAGCACGTCGATGTCCTCGAATCCGTCCACGATCGTCGCCACGTCCGCCAGCCGCACCACCCGACCCGTCGGATCGCTGCGCAGCACAATGTCGTAAAGCTCCTCACCGCGATCCTTTTCGCCGAGCGTTCGAACCGACACGTTGGACCCACTTGTGCGCAACTGCCCGCCGGGCAAATCAACGTTGCTCTCGGAAATCGCACCGGCCACGTCCATGAAGGAAAGACCGTAGCGAACCAAACGCTCGGGCCTCACTTCGACGCTGATTTCATCCCGCCGCGTACCGCTGAGCACCACATTACTGATGCCGGGCAACAACATGACCTCCTCGCGGAGATCTTCGCCCAAGGTCTTGAGTCGGCGGCTGTCCAACTCACCAAAAAGGGCGATGCTGATGACGGGGAGCTTGGGATCGAGCTTCGAAACCGCGGTTTCCTCGGCCTCGGCGGGGAAGTCTTCCTTGGGAATCGTGTCAATCGCGGCTTTGACATCCGTCACGGCCTGATCGATGTCGTGATAGCTGCTCTCCAGCTCTATGATGATCGTACTGACACCCTCGCTAGCCGAAGAGGTGATCTTCTCCACACCTTCGATGTCCTTGACCGTCTCCTCAATACGCAGCGTGATGCCTTTTTCCACTTCGCTCGGCGAAGCGCCGGGATACACCGTCATCACCATCACCCGATTGGGCCGCGATTCAGGAAACATCTCGCGGACAATCGTGGCCCCGCTGTACGCGCCACCTACGAGGATGGCCACCATGAACAGGTTGACCAGCACCGGGTTCTTGACACTAAAACGAGGTAGCGAAATCATGGGTTGGTGTCGGCCGGGTTCAATTCCAATGCGGCAGCGTGCGACGGTGACGCGTCGCGCGAAGACACCCGAACCGGCGCGCCGTCGCTCAGCAAGGAAAGGTGAGACAAAATCAGCAATTGGCCGTCGAGATCATGGCCCGCGACCACGACACGATCGCCTATGCGACGCACCATGGACACCGGACGCTCGGTGGCTTTGCCTCCCACGGCCACAAACACGGCCCCGTTTCGAATGGAGCCGCGCGGCACCACGATCGCGTCTGGATGCGTGGGGCCTTGCACGGCGGCGCGAAGGAACGTACCCGGTACGCAGGGTTGAACCTGCTTGGCGTTGTCCACCTCGATGTACACGGGAAACGTGCGGGTTTGCTCGTCGACGGACGGCCCGACCCGCGCCAAAACGCCGTCCCACGTAGCATCGGGAAAGCTATCCGAGAGAAGCCGGCAAGGTGATCCCGCCGCGACGCGGCCGAAGGCGGAGGCCGGAAGTTGCAGGCTGATCTCGACGCGGGACGAATCCATCAGGACCAGCAACAGGTGTCCCGGCGACACCCAGTCTCCTCGCTCTATGGGCCGGCTTCGAATCACGCTTGCATACGGTGCTTTGATTTCGCAACGCTCGATGTCGAGCTCGGCCCGTGCCACGTCCGCCTTTTCGCCTTGCCTGGTGGCCAACAGACGCTGAGATTGCGGTCCGATCTTGGATGCCTGCAGCTCGTATCCCTGCAAAACGCGTACCGCCTGTTGCAACGCGAGATCGGCGAAGTCGGACTCCTTCTTGGCGGCCAGATCTCGCTGCCGCAAATCAGAGACGCGCTGCCACTCGGCCCTTGCGACCGCTTTTTCCCGCCGGGCAGTCTCGATCAACGCGCCCAGCTTCTCGGATTCAGCCTTGAGTTCGTCGATGCGCGCCTGCGTTGCAGCTACCAACGCCCGCGCCTTCGCCAAAACCTGACGATACGCCCGGTCGTCGAGCCTGATCAGTATCTGCCCCGCGGCCACGTTCGCCCCGGCGCGAAGATCGTCGACGATCTCAACGACCCGACCCGAGACCTCGGCGGATACGCGCGTCTCGCGCATGGCGTACGCCGTCCCGTACCCTGTGAATTGTTCGGAAACGGTTTCCCGGCTGAGGGCTTTCGTTACGACCGTCGGCGTGGGCCGGGGCATGTCGCGGCGCGGAACGTCCTCGCGCATGTCGTACAGGATCTTGGCGACAAGGCTTCCGCCACCAATCATCAAGACGATAAGCGCGGTGGATAGTAGGAACTTACGAACCCCGGAGGTAGGTGCGTCCATGGAATCAGCGAGAACCGTCTCGGCCTTTCTGCAACTTCAAGCCAACCGTGTTGGCACAATCATGATCGCCAATCCCAACGCATCGATTATAGCAGGTCTGGTTCTTGCGTCGCGGTTCGCAATTGGGCCACGCATCTGCCGGGATTATAGGAGCCTGCTGGGAAACTCGCGACCGGGGGTTTCCGAATGCTGGCCCAAGTTCCGCAACGATTGGGCCAAAACCGGCCTGAAGAGGCGTGAGGGCTGTTGGTTCTTGGATTTTTTGACTACATCCGCGAATCAGAAATCCATCAGGGCTGGCCGAGGCGGTCGGGATGGTCAGCCCGAGTCGGTCCAACAGGATGCATTGTGATTCATCCATTTGGAGCCGCAGGAGAAGCCTTGGGAAAAGCTTCGTAGCACGCGACAGACAAAACTGGCGGATCGGTTTGCGGGGCATCTCGTGTGGGCATGGATCGGAAACAGCCAAGCCGTGGCCG
>CAZYXP010000252.1:0-4566 GCA_964651325.1 uncultured Phycisphaeraceae bacterium | reverse complement strand
GGTACGCGCGCGGGAACCCGAAGGCGGGAGCGCCCATGGGCGACGTGCGCGAACCGCTTGGCGGGGCGACAAAGGATACGGACGAGCCCGCCGGCAAATCGGCGCCAAGTGATGAATCGAAGGCGACCGAAGATGAGGACGCGACGTCGCGTCTGCTGCGCGCCAAGAAGAAGCGCCGGCGGGATGGGGACTAGCGGTCTGTCACGATGAATTCGCCGCAAGGCGGTCTTTTTTGACGAATTGAGCTATTGTCGGGTTGATACCAGGGAGCATAGGTTTATGGCCTCGAACGAGGAAAAGGCGGTTGAAAAGGCCACGGAAGAATTGCGAACCAAGTTCGCGGCCGTCCGGACGGAGATCGAAAAAGCGATCGTCGGGCATAAGGACATTGTGGAAGGCGTGCTGACGGCGCTGTTTGTCGGCGGTCATGTCTTGATTGAGGGGGTGCCCGGGTTGGGAAAAACCTATCTCGTGCGGACGCTGGCCGACGCGGTGGATCTTAAGTTTTCCCGCATTCAGTTTACGCCGGATCTGATGCCTGCGGACATCATCGGCACGACGATCATTTCCGAGGATCCGACCACGGGCAGGAAATCCTTCGAGTTCCAACAAGGCCCGTTGTTTGCGCAGATTGTCCTGGCGGACGAAATCAACCGTGCCACGCCGAAGACGCAATCCGCGCTGTTGGAAGCGATGCAGGAACACTGTGTGACGGTAGGCAAAACGCGGCACGTGCTCGAAGAGCCCTTTTTCGTGATGGCGACGCAGAACCCCATCGAGCAGGAGGGCACCTACCCACTGCCGGAGGCGCAGCTCGACCGGTTCATGTTCAAGCTCGTCGTGCAGTATTCCAACCGGGAAGAATTGAAGACGATCATGGACCGGACGACGACCGGATACAAGCCGGCCATCAGTGCGGCCATGTCGGGCCGGGAGATTGTTGGGACGCAAAAGCTTGTGCGTCGTGTCGTCATGGCGCCGCACGTGCAGGATTATGCCATTCGCGTGGCCATGGCGACGCACCCCGGCGGGCCTTTTTCCGTAGAGGCCACCAACAAGTATGTTCGCTGGGGTTCGAGCCCGCGCGGCGTGCAGACGATCACGCTGGCCGCCAAGCTGTATGCGTTGCTCGATGGCCGCTTCAACACGGCGTTTTCAGACGTGACCCGGGCGTATCTGCCGGCGATGCGGCATCGTGTGCTGCTGAATTTCGAGGGCGAGGCGGAGGGGGTCGAGGTCGATGACGTGCTGCGCGAGATACTGGACAAGACGCCGACCATGGCCGAAGCTGCCGCGTAAATGAGGCGCCTCCGCGGCGTGAGTATGATGCCCACCAAAGAATCCCAAGAGCTACTAGACCCGGCGTTTAGATCGCGCCTCGAGCGGCTATCGCTGATGAGCCGCAAGATTTTCTCCGGGAAGATGCGCGGCGAGCGGCTCACCAAGCGGCGGGGCGACTCGGCGGAGTTTGCCGATTACCGCAACTACGTCGTGGGCGACGATCTGCGTTATCTCGACTGGAACATATACGCGCGTTTGGATTCTTTGTTTCTCAAGATGTTTCTGCAAGAGGAGGATTTGCATGTCAGCATTCTCTTCGACATTTCCAAGAGCATGGATTGGGGCTCGCCGCACAAGGGGCTCTACGCCCGGCGGATCGCGGCCGCCATCGCCTACATCGGCCTCACGAATTATGATCGGGTGAGCCTTTATGCCTATGCCGATGGGCTTCGGTACGAACTCACCGGCGTGCGCGGGCGGCGGCTAACGGCTCGCGTGATGGATTTTCTTACCAGCGTGGGCTACGAAGGCGAGAGCAACTTCACGGCCGCGTGCCGCCAATTCGCGATTCGCCACCCGCAGCCTGGGATCGTACTGCTGCTCAGCGATTTCTTCGAGAAGGGCGGCTATGAGACGGGCCTGAAGTATCTTATTGGAGGCCACTACGACATCTACGCGATCCAGTTGCTTGCGCCTGAAGAGCTGGATCCGCCATTTGCGGGCGATCTAAGGTTGATCGACGTGGAAGATGACGACGCCGCAGAGGTGACGGTCAGCCGGGCGCTGATCAACCGCTACAAGCAGAATCTTCAGGCGTATTGCGGACAACTGAAGGAGTATTGCACTCGGCGGGGCGTCCGTTTCCTGCTGGCCACGACGGATCATCCCTTCGATCAGACGGTGGTATCCTATTTTCGTAAGCGGGGTTTGCTCAAGTAGGGCTTCGGGATGAGAGGCGGCGTGAGCGCGTGAAAGGCGGCGGATGAGTTTCTTAACTCCGGGCACCATGTTGATCGCGGCAGGCCTGACCGTGCCGCCGCTGGTGGCGCTCTACTTTCTCAAGCTCAAACGCAACACGCACACCGTGCCTTCGACCCTGCTTTGGAAGAAGGCCGTGGAAGACCTGCAGGTCAACGCCCCTTTCCAACGGCTTCGCGGCAGTTTGCTTCTCTTGTTGCAATTGCTGGTGTTGATCGCCGGCGCTATCGCCTTGGGCGAGCCGATGTGGCAAACCGTGAAGTCGCACAAGAGCACCGTGATCGTGCTGATCGATCAGTCGGCGTCGATGGGCGTGATCGAGGCGCAGGGCAAGACACGATTGGAGGTCGCCAAGGAGCAGGCTAAGGTGTTTGTCGACAACATGGACGAAGGTGCCCGGGCGATGGTGATCGCATTCTGTGATCGGGCCACCGTGGTTTCTTCGTTCGACACAGACAAGATCGCGCTGAAGCGCAAGATCGAGCAGATCGAACAGACGCAGAGCACGACCGCGCTTACGGAGGCCATCAGCCTGGCCGAAGCGTACACGCAAAACATCATCATTAGCCTTCCGGGCCAGGACGACATCGAGATGGCTTCCGACGCGGCCCCGGCGACCGTCGTGATGTTCACCGACGGCCGGATCGAAGATGCCGCCCGCGTGGTCTTGCAGAAGTTCGACGCGGGCAAGATGGAGGTCTTCACGGTGGGGGATCGCGCCGACAACGTGGGCCTCTTGAGTATGAGCGCGCGGCGTCATTACGAGCATCCCGAATACCTTCAGGTTGCCGCGACCGTCGGCAACTTTGGGCCGGACGCCGTCGAGGTGGACGCCGTCTTGTATGTTGACGGGGTCAATGTAGATGTCGCGACGGTTACGGTGCCCAGGGCTGAAGGCGCTGAATCGCCGGAGGGCAGCCCGTCAGCCGATGATCCGAAGCCGGACGATCCAAAGGGGCCGAATGCAACCGCGCAGGCAGGACCGGAAGGCGAGTCGGGCTCAGAGGGCAACGCGTTGATCGTGTTCGACGATATCGAGTACGAGGGAAGCGGCGTGGTGGAGGTCGCGCTGCGCATCAACGACGGGCTGACGGCGGACAATCACGCGTGGACCATTATCGACAAACCGCGAGACCTGAGCGTGCTGTTGGTCACCGACGGCAATTTTTTTCTGACCGACGCGCTCAGCTCTTTCGAAATCGCCTACACGCAAATGACCGGGCCCGAGTATGAGGCGGCTCCAGATGATGCCCTGATGGAAGGCAAGCAGAGCAAGTTTGACGTGGTGATCTTGGATGGTCACTCGACGGGAAGGCTGCCTGGCGGGAATTATTTCTTCTGGGGCGCGGTGCCCGAGATGGATGGGGTGGTCGAGTCCGGGGTCATCGACGATCAGATCATCTTCAACTGGGACGACACGCATCCGATTCTGCGGCATGTAGCGGTGGAGAATCTGGTCGTGGATCAATGGTTGGCGCTTGCGCTGCCGACCACCGCGACGGTGCTCATCGAGGGCGAGACATCGCCGGTGTTGAGCTATTTCGCGGAGGCGGGCAATCAATACTTGATCAGCGCGTTTCGCCTGATTGCTCGAGATGAATTCAACCGACCGCTGTTCAACACGATTTTTGGCACCAGCGTGGATTTCCTGATCTTCATGAAAAACGCGATGCAGTTTCTCTCGTCCAACATTGCCGCCGGCGGCCGCCGGAGCGTGATGCCCGGTCAGCCGGCCACCTTGCCGGTACCGGCCGGCGCCGATTCCGTGGATGTTGAGCGACCGGATCGGCGCGGCGATTCGATTCCAATCGCCGGGTTGGATACCGTGGTCTACGCCGACACGCGCGTGGTGGGACCATTTACGATCAAACCGGGCATCCCAGGCCGCGATACGTTTGCGGTCAACCTGTTCAGCAGTATCGAGAGTGACATCCGGCCGCAGTCGGCCGTGACCCTTGGCGCGACCACGGTTGAAGCTCAAAGCGGCTCGGTGCAGGTCAATGAACCGGCCTGGCCGTATCTGGTGATGATTTTGCTCGGCGTCATGATGGTCGAGTGGGTCGTGTACAACTATCGCGTTTTCGTGTGATGGGATGGCGGCAATCGATGATAGACCCGGTGCTGCCCTGGTAACAAGTTGCGGGGAGCACGGGCGTCTCGTTGGGGCGCATGACAGAATCGGCGGGAGTGCTTGCAGGCTGAAGGCCGGCTAAACCGTAGCCGGGGGCAAGCGTAGCGCCGCCCCCGGATGACGCCGCCACCCAACCGCCCGAGAGGGTAAGGGGGAGGCCAGGGGGAATCGGCCAC
>CAZYXP010000251.1:0-4721 GCA_964651325.1 uncultured Phycisphaeraceae bacterium | reverse complement strand
AGCCCGTGGCGGTCGTGGTGACCGGCCCGGAGCCAAGTCCACAATGGTTATCACGCGTCGCCGGCGCCCCGTTCTACATGGATTGGACGACGGTTGCCGGCAACGGCGATACAGTCCATCTGGGTGACTGCCATGTTTCACCGGGACATACCTACTTGATCCAGTCGATCATGCAGCAATCAGACGTCGGCAATGAAGGGGCCTACAGCAGCGTCTTGGCGCTTTCGACCGTGGCCCACTGGGGGGATGTCGCGGGAAGCGGCAGCCCGGCCTTGCCACCGGACGGCGTGGCCAACATCGCTGACGCACAAGCGGTCGTCTTGGGATTTCAGGCGCTGCAGACGGCGCCCAAGGTGTGGCTGGATCTGGAGGGACTTGGCAGCCCCCACAACGCTCCGGACTTCTCCACGATCAACATCGCCGACATTCAGAGGGCGGTACAGGGATTCCAGACCGTGGCCTACCCCTATAGCGATCCGTGCAGTTGTGCGGGCCTTGCGCCGTGTCCGTAGGCCCTTTCGCGTAGGGTGTGCCCCATGTCCTTCGGACGTGGGGGAGCCGATGATCCGCGATCGATTCAGAAGCTCATCTGTTGTATGGCGTACACGCCACACAGGCGCCATCTTCAGCGATCGCCGGCGCCCCCACCTCGAAATAGGCGGTGGGGCACCGGCTTGCGCTTGGGTTGGATTGTTTATTGCAGCTTCTCCACTTCGCCGAGGATGGCTTTCCAGGTTGGTCGGGCGTGGATCAGCATGGGAAAGATTTGCTGGACGATGCCTTGCTTGTCGATCAGATAGGCCGTCGTGCGGTCGTAGCGCTTGGTTTTCTTGCGGCCCAAGTCGGCGACGACGTGGAAGCGCGGGGTTTGCTTGAAGGATTTCCACATCTTGCTGTGGCCGGCCATGTTGTCGTCTTCCTGAGCGACGGCGATGACGACCGTGTCCAAGGCTTCGAACTGCTCGTACATCTCTTGCAACTCGACCAGTTGCTTCTTGCAGAACGGTCACCAATGGGCGCGGTAGGTGGTGACGATGACATTCTTGTCGCCGCGGAATGTTTTGAGGGATACCTTTTCACCGGCCGCCGACGGGAGCTTAAACGTCTTGGCTTTGTCGCCGATTTGAAGGCTCTTGTCGCGGCCCCAGTTGGAGTCGGTCGCGTCGACCGCCGTGGACGTGGCACCGGGTGTGAGGGGCAGCCTCAACCGGCGCCGGATGAACTCGGCCTGGCCATCCTCGCCGGCCAGGTAACCGATGACGTTGATGTAGAATGCGTCGTCTTCTCCGGGCTGTCGAACAAGCTTGAAGTCTATTTGAGCTGGGTTTTCCTTCATCAGTCGCTCGTAGGGTTCGCGAAGGAATTCGTTTCTCTTGAGCGATTTCATGTCGTCGATGACCTTGCCCTTGAGTTTCGCGGACTTGGGGACGTCGATCTGAAGGAAGGGGTGGGGGATGCCGGCCTTGTCGGCGGAAAGGCCGGCGAGCTCCATTACAACCTCGATCTGATAGACGTGGCCCACTTCCAGGGCCTCGGCCGATAGGGTTGCTTGAAGCTCGATGTTTGCGGACGCCATGACGAATCCGGGGATCGCCAGTGCCAGTAATGATGCACCAATCACATGCCACCTCTCTTTCCGTTGGAATGTCCGGTTAGTTCCGACAGTGGGTCCGGCCCATGGGGAACTCACCGGTTGGCGGGAATGGTACCCTTTTTGCTGCCCGACCGCCACTTGCGTTATCAGGAGCGTTGATCGGTGGCAGATGTAGCACACCCGCCCTCGGGTGTGCTGCTCCATGCCCCGTACCAATCTCTTCGGTCAGCACACAGCCGAGGGCGGCTGAGCTACACGACGATGCGATGCTAGGCTGATGGCTGGCGGCACGATAATATTCTACGCCCGATATTGTCGTTGCTTGGGCTTCCTTGGTACGCTTTGGGTCGTTGGCGTGGCGTGCGTTTGTCGTTGTGCCTTCGGGATTCGGGCATGCGTGGGTCGGAGTATGTTCGATGCTATCGACCGCTCAAGCCGATAGATCATCATGGAACCCTTGTGCGCGAAGCGAGCGAGCCGTATGCAGATACCCGTAGTGCGACTATCCCAGGAGTTATCCGCGGACGATTCGCGAGTGATCACGCGGCCCTTTATCCCCGGCGGGGACGGGCGGGTGGCCGCGGTCATTTCACGCGTTTTGGGTCTATCCGACCCGGACGCGTCGGCTCAACTGGGCCGCGTTTCGAATTTCTATGCCGCGCGACACAAGGGGTTAAATCAAGTTTTTGAGCGGCACTTCGAGTTGGTTCGCGCCCACATCCCCAATGCTTCAAGCGTTACTGAGGAGAAGCGCCTTCTGGTCGGTGCCTACTTCACCATGGAATACTCGCTCGAATCCGTGGCGTTGTTCAATCCGTCGATGGTGCTGCACCCGGATCAGAGCGGCCTTGGCGCGGGCGAGGCGCGATTCATCGTGAGTCTGCGTGCCTGCGGCGAAGGGCATGTTTCATCGATCGAATTCCGTGAAGGGGTGTTGGATGCGACGGGGGGTGTGCGGCTCTTGCAAGTATCGCCGTTCGTGGTGACAGAGGCGCCGCACGAGCAGCGCCGCGTGGATAAAAACGTCTTTTATCTGAAGCTGGTCGAAATGGGCGTCTACGACACGCTCGCCGATCGGGTGCTCACCCGGCTTGACGAGTATTTTACGCTGTCGAATCTTGAAGACGTACTTGAGGCTTTGCATTGGACCCACAACTTTGTCGAGCGATTTCACCACCTTGGGGAGATGATGGTCTGGCTGGCGCGGTCCAGCTATCAGGTTCAGTTTCCGGCGGACTCGGCGATTTCGGAGCGCGTGATCTTCCCGGTCACCGAAAACGAAAGCCGGGGCATCGAGGATGCACGTTTCGTGCGATTCGAATCCAGCGGCAACGAGGCCACCTACTACGCGACCTACACGGCGTACAACGGCGTCCGGGCTCTGTCGCAGATGATCGCGACGGACGATTTTCGCACGTTCAGCATGCATACGCTCAATGGTGCGTGCGTTCAAAACAAGGGCATGGCGCTGTTTCCTCGAAAGATCAACGATCGGTACACCATGCTGGCCCGGCTCGATGGCGAGAATATTTTTCTGTTGAGATCGGAGAGTTTGTTCTTCTGGAACGAATCGCAACACCTGTGCGGGCCTCGGTTGCCTTGGGAATTCGTGCAGGTGGGCAACTGTGGATCTCCGATCGAGACGAGCGAAGGGTGGCTGGTCCTCACGCACGGCGTCGGCCCGATGCGCGAATACTGGATCGGGGCCATGCTGCTTGATCTGGACAACCCAGAGCGAATCATAGGTAGCCTTCGCGAGCCCTTGCTCGCGGTGTTGCCCGAGGAGCGCAACGGCTATGTGCCCAATGTGGTGTATTCCTGCGGCGGCGTGGTGCACAACGGCCAGTTGGTGTTGCCGTATGCCGTTGCGGATTCTTCGACTCGATTCGCCACCGTTGCGGTGGCCGATTTGCTTACTGCACTTCGCTAGCCTGATTGCAGCAGGCGGGAAGCCTGCCGTCGGCGCTCATGGCGGCACATGCGCCTCCGTTGGGGCAATCGGCTGGGCAACCCGCTTCTTTTAGATTCGACTTGACCAATTCACTGCGTCCGATGAGCTGCTCGGGTAGTTTGATGGGTTCGCCGGGTCGATTGGCGGGGTAGATCACGTTGAGCGGCACGCCGCCTCGGCCAAAACGCTGAAGTTCGGCCGTGATCTCGGGGTCTTTCTGCGTATAGTCCGCCTTGAGCGGGATGACGCAGAGCTCGTTCATGACCTTGCGGATTTCGGCGGTTTCGAGCGTGGCCTTCTTGTTGGCCAGGCAGGTGGCACACCAGGTGGCCGTGAAATCGACGTAGACGGTGTGGCCGTTGGCGGCCAGCTTTTCCGCTAGGCCCTTGGACCAGGGACGCCAGGGGATTCCCTTCTCCCATTCGCTGTCCGCGATGCAATCTGGATTGCTTTGATCCTCACCGTGACCCAAGCCCGCGTCAACAAGAACGACGCACTTGGATACCATTTTGGCCTTGGCCATGAGCTCGCCGATGTCGGACGCGTAGTGGAAGTTTCCGACCCAGCCACCGGCCACGATCGCTAGGGCTCCGGCCCAGGCCAGGATTCGCTTTGGCGCGGGCGTCAGGGGCGTTTGAAGCCCCAGCAGCCAGACGGCCAGCCCCACGCAGGTGAGAAAAGACAACGTCCAGATCAGCCCCTCGGCGCCGATGAGGCCGTTAAGCGGATAGATCAACCAGACGACGGTGCCCATCAGGACGAAGCCCATGAACTGCTTGAACCGCTCCATCCATGCTCCGGGCCGGGGCATGAATTTCAGCCAAGCCGGCTGCCACGTCAGCAGCACATAGGGAAAGGCCATGCCCACCCCGGCCGCCGCAAAGATCATCACGAGCGTAGCGGGTGAAGTCTTGGGGCTCAGCGCGAGCCCCAACGCCGATCCCAAGAAGGGCGCCGTGCAGGGTGTGGCAAGGACCGTCGCCAGAACGCCTTTCATGAACGCGCCGAGCAATCCTTCCCGCTCTTCGGCGGCGGCGAGATGGCCCACCGTCCCGCCGGGCAGTGTGATTTCAAAGACGCCGAACAGCGACAGGCCGAAGGCGAAGATGGCCGCGATCATGATGATGACCACGATGGGGTTTTGGAACTGGAACCCCCAGCCTACCTGTTCGCCGG
>CAZYXP010000250.1:0-4784 GCA_964651325.1 uncultured Phycisphaeraceae bacterium | reverse complement strand
GATTGTAAGGCTCTGATTCGCAACGAGTTGCGATCCGGGCCTTCAAGCATTCTCGGGCTGCTGTCCCAATACTGTCCCAATTCCCTTACTCGCCGCCCACCTCCTCAAGCTCGCGCCATGCGCGTTTCGCGGCATTCTTAAAGCTCCCGCGGACGCCGACACGGTAGAATGTGCGGTCTTTCTCCACAATCGGTGGATCTGTCGACAGCCAGAAACGTAGGCAAAGGCGAATGAGATAATCGGGCTGGGAATGGCCGGTTCGCTCGCCGACGAGGTTCTTCAGGTCGTCGAACTGGGTCCAGTTGTCCAATTTCGCCACCGTCTCGGCTGTAACGTCGTAGTCGTCGCGCGGACAGCAGAACGGTTGGGCTCGCCCGTCGGGCAAACACCCCGACGGAGGCGGGCCGATCGACGAACGTCGGCTGCTGACATCGTTGAAGCGTTTGTGTCGGCGAGGTGAATTCGCCTACCCCGATCAGTACAAGCTGCACACGTTCCGCCACGCCTTCGCGTCGATGTGTGCCCGCAACAACATCAGCTATAAGTACGCGCTCGAGTGGATGGGCCACAAGAGCAGCGACATCCTTGATCTCTATTACACGATGTACGACGACACGGCCGAAGCGGCGATGGCGACGATCGACTACGCGGCGCATCGACCAAGTGCAAGTACACCTGTGGCGTAAGAAATGCGTTGGGTACACCTGTGGGCGCCGGACGTTGCTCTTCGCCAACACGTGGCTATTGCGACGTCGTCTTGACGGGGCAACCGTCGGGCAATCCGTAGCCTCCCTTGGTGATGACGAGATCGCCGGGCGACAAGCCGTCCATGATTTGCGCATACTTTCGCGTGTCGGCGCCGATGCTCACCTGAATCTCATATGCTTTATCGTCGCGGACAACATGCAAGACGGATGTGCCCTCACGGTCTGCCACTGCGGAGATGGGGACCACGATTGCTTGTTCGATCGGTGGCAGCCAGACGCGAACCCTGCACGCGAGTCCCGGCCTTAGAAGTCCTTCCCCGTTTTGCAGGATGGCGAACGCGTGCACATCTCCCGTGTTCGGATTCGCCTCGCCACTGAAGCGCGTAATCTCGCCTTCAAAACGGTCGTCTCGAAGCGATGGGATGCGCACTTCCGCGCGAGCGCCCTGCTTCACGCGCGACAGGTATCCGCTCGGCACGCGAATCCGAACGAAAACCTGCGACAGGTCCACGACGGTGGCTAGCTGATCGGATGGCGCAACATGCATGCCCCTGCGAGCCGGTAGTTGCGTAACGACACCTTCAAACGGGCTGGATATGGTGCAGAAGGCTACATCCAATCGGGCGCGAACCAGCTCGGCCTGAGCCACATCGAGCTGCGCTTGAGTTTCGGCGACCACTTCGGGCCGTGTCCCGGACTGGAATAGATCGAGTTTCGCTTCGGTAGCGGCAGCCGCGGCTTCATCGCGCCGCAGCATGGACTTGAGCTTCTTGAATTCGACGATGGAAATCTCGTTGTCTTCGCGTAGCTTGGCTGCGGCGTCCACCCGTAGACGTAGCGATTCCAGTTCCGCCTGCGCTCGTTGCGCATCTTGCTTTGCGATCTCGATTTCCTGCGGAAGGAATCCGTGTGTCAGGCGATCGAGGACGGCCTGCTGCTGCGCGATGACAGCCTGGGCGCGTCGCAGTTCAATCTCCGCTGAGCGCGGGTCCAATTGAAGAAGGATTTGTCCAGTATTTACGATCGCGCCCTCGACGACCGACACCGTTTGGATTCGCCCTCTTGTCTGTGCGCCGACAATCGCCGTCCGCTCCGGCATGGCCACAATCGTTCCCACTAGATCGATGGATGGACGTAGTGTTGTCAGTTGCGCCTTCGCTACGCGAACCTGGACGGGAGATTCTGTGTCGGATTCCTCGTCTTCCGCGGTTGTTTGTTTCGATGCGCAGCCAACGATGCCGGGCAAACAAGCCAGGCAAAGAGCGAAACGCCAATCCCGTCGACGCATGCGTCGGTTCCACCGAAATCGGAATTGCGTGAGATGTTTACGCTTCATCATGCCTTTCCGTCCTCCTGCATTGCAGACTCACCCATGACCGAGCGCTCATGGGCCAAGCGACCGTCGAGGCGGAACACGCGCATCAACGAATAGTAACAGACCGGCGTTGCCACGAGCGAGAGAAGCAGTGACATACAAAGTGCGCCAATGACCGCGATCGCCAATGGGCGGAGCATGTCCGCTCCGGCCCCGACACCATAGGCCAACGGCAGAAGTCCCAGGAACGTTGTCATCGACGTCATGAGCACGGGCCGGAGCCGCCGCCTGCCCGATTGCACGAGCGCTTCAATCAGCGACAGGCCTTGTGATTGAAGTTGGTCCACGAAGTCCAGCATGAGGATGCCGTTTTTGGCCACGATCCCCACGCCGATGATCGCACCGAGAAAAGACACGATGTTGAGCGAGGTTCCGGTAACCCAAAGAGCCACGATCACGCCGAACATCGCGAGCACCGCGCCGACGACAATGGAAAATGGTTGCAGCACCGAGCGAAATTCGATCAGGAGCACGCCGAAAACCAATAGGATGGCCATAACCAGGACCAGCATCAGATTGTGAAACGACTCCTGCTGCTGCTGAAACAAACCGCCGTATTCGACCGAAACATCCGGCGGAATGGTCACCGCGCTGGCCAGCTTCTCCTTGATCGCTGCGATCCCGCTTCCGAGGTCGCGACCGGCAAGGCGCCCGGAGACTGCGATCAGCTCTCGGAGATCTTCGCGGTGGCGCTCAAGCAATCCCGGGCGATGCTTGATGCGTGTCACCTCATCTAGTGTCACTTGCGGCCCCGACGGCGTCCGCAAAGGAAGCCCGGCGATGTCGCTTGCCCGCTTCCGGCGGTCTCCTGTAAGCAGCACGCGAACGCCAACGGTGCGATCGCCCTCCAGCACATACGACGTGTTCATACCCAACAAGGCCGTGCGTAAAATGGTGCCGATCTTATCGGTATTGAGTCCGACGCGCGCGGCATCGTCTCGGCGAATCTGGAAAGTGAGCGAGGGACCGGCCACGATAAGCCCGTCATTGACATCCACGACACCCGGCACCGTCTCGATGGCGTCGGCGATCCGCCCCGCCAATCGTTTGAGCTTTTCCGTGTCCGATGTGAAGACTTTGATTTCGATCGGGTCCGGCGACCAGGTTAGATCGCCGATCAGATCGCCAAGCACGCCGGGGAACTCCGTGTGCAGCGCCGGCTCAGCCGCGGTGATCCGCTCGCGAAGTTCGTCGATGACCTCCTCGGTGCTTCGTTGCCGCGCCGGTCGCAGTTTGACAAGGAAATCTCCGGTGTTGGGCTCGGCAATGGCGAGGGCCAGGCGGGCACCGGTTCGCCTGGAGTAACTTTCCACCTCGGGCGCGCTACGGAGGATGTCCTCAACATGGCGCAGCATCCGGTCCGTCTCGGCAAGACTCGTCCCCGGCCGCGAAAAGTAGTCCAGAACGAACGCGCCCTCGTCCTGAGCGGGAAGAAAACCGGTTTCGAGCCGTGAGTAAAGCAACGCACCTGTCGCGACAACCAGGGCCATGCATGTGGCGGAAAGCCCGAGATGCCGCAAAGCGTGACGCAGGACCCATTCGTAGCTCCCTATGAATCTCCGCAGGATGGGGCCACCTTGCTCAAGTTCATCCTGAACCGGCCCCTTTCGGCCACGAATCATCATGCTTCCGAGAGTGGGCGTGAGCGTGACGGCCAGCGCGAGGGAGGTCAGAAGTGCGATGACCATCGTGAGCGCCAGCGCGCGAAAGAAAACACCGGGCACGCCATCGAGGTAGGTGAGCGGAATGAAAACCACGACCGGAGTGAGCGTACTGCCGATAAGCGGTATCCCCACCTCCCGTACGGCCAGCAGCGCCGCGCGCCGCGGTGCGTGCCCGGCGCATGTCTTGGCATGGATCGCCTCGACGATGACGATGGCGTCGTCGATGACCATTCCAATCGCGGCGGCGATGCCACCGAGCGTCATCAGGTTGAAGCTCATATGGAGCAGGCGCATGCCCGCCATCGTGACGAGCATCGTAACGGGTATGGCCAGCGATGCGACCAGCGTGGTGGTCATCGTTCTTAGGAACGCAAAGAGCACGAGCACCGACAAGGCTAGCCCGATGATGATGCTTTCCCAAACGCTCGCCACGCCTTCACGGACGAACAAGGACTGGTCGTAGAAGAATGCCAGGTGCATATCCCGTGGAAGCTCGCGGCGAAGTGTAGACAACTCGTGCTTGAGATCCTTCGCGATGCCGAGCGCGCTGCCGTCCGGTTGGGCGTAAACATTGAGCAGCACCGCGTCCACGCCGTCGGCCGTGACGATATTGAATCTTGGCGCTGCGCCTTGTCGCACGGACGCGACGTCGCGGACTTCAACGGGCGCCCCTCCCTCCCAGGAAACAACGACATCCTCGATTTCCGCACAGTTGCCGACGCGTCCATCGACCAGTGCCAGATAGAGTTGATGATGCTCCTCCTGCATTCCGGCGGAAACGAACTTGTTTGTCTTTGCGAGGGCCTCGCTGACCTGCTGGAGGGTCAAGCGATAGGCCGCGAGCTTGACCGGATCGACCAGCACATGGAATTCCGGAACGTCACCGCCAACCAACGCAACGCGTGCCACCCCCTCGATGCGCAAGAACCGAGGTTTGATCTCGTACGTGGCCGTCTCCCACAAGTCCGTCATGCGCCGCGTTTTGCTTGTCAGGCTGATCCCGATCATGGGAAACGCCGAGAAGGTCAAACGATGTAC
>CAZYXP010000249.1:0-4787 GCA_964651325.1 uncultured Phycisphaeraceae bacterium | reverse complement strand
GGTTGATGACCCGTTCGCGTTCGGGCAGATCGCCGCGGCCAACAGCCTTTCCGACGTCTATGCGATGGGCGGCAGGCCGCTGACCGCCCTGAATATCGTCGGGTTCCCCGATGAGAAGGTGCCCCTCGACGTGCTCGGAACGATTCTCAGCGGGGGCGCCGAGCGCGTGAAAAAGGCCGGCGCGGTCATCGCTGGGGGCCATAGCGTCCGCGACGCGGAGATCAAGTACGGGTTGAGCGTCACGGGCGTCGTCCATCCCGATCGAATTCTGACCAACGGCAAAGCCCAGCCCGGGGACGCGCTGATTCTGTCCAAGCCCATCGGCAGCGGCACGCTAACCTCGGCGGCCAAGCAGGGGAAAATCAAGCAAGATGATCTGGCCCAAGCGATCGAGGTGATGATCGAGCTTAATGCGGCCGCCTGCGAGGCCGCGATTGAGGTTGGGGTCCATTCCGTTACGGATATCACCGGATTCGGGCTGATCGGCCACACGGCAGAAATGGCGGACGCGAGCGACGTGACGATTGAGATTCTGGCGGAAAAGGTGCCGCTTCTTGAGCAAACGCGAGCGCTAGCCAACAAAGGCATGCTGACCAGAGCCTACAAGTCGACGCTTGCCCACCTTGGGGAGAAGCTGGCTTGGCGCGGCGTGGATGAAACCTTGATGCATCTACTCGCGGATGCTCAAACATCAGGCGGGCTGTTGATCGCCGTCGCCGAGGAGAAGGCCGACCAACTCGTGGAACAGCTATCGAAGCGGAACACGAGCTGCGCTTGCGTCATCGGTCAGGCGAAGTCCCGGTCGGCGCAATCCGTCGTATTGGTCTAGAACCGCGCGGCCGCGCGGGCTGAAGTACGCGGCTCGGGTACTTGGCTGCAACGCGGGGCAGTGGCTCGTTAGTTGCGTTTGACGCCTACTTGGTTTCGGGCGCTGCGCGGTACCGGATGACCTGTACCTTCTCCAGTGTGACCAGCCCCTCCTGAACCATCTCGTCGATATGCGGCATCAACGTGTCGATTTTCTCCTTGGCGTCTACGATCTCGATCACGACCGGCAAGTCCTCGGACAGCCGCAGAATCTTCGCCGTGTGCAGCCGGCTATGGGCACCAAAGCCCATCGGGCCGCGGAGCACGGTCGCGCCGGCAAGGTGCAACTCGCGTGCTTTCAGCACAATGGCCTCGTAAAGCGGCTTGCCCTTCCACTTATCGCTTTCACCAATGAAGACGCGAAGCAGAAAACCTTCCTCGGGAATTTTCATGCCGTCACACTCCAAACCACGATTCCGCGACTCGGTATCCGATCCACACGCCGCTCAATCCTCCGAAGATGCTCAAGAACACATTCATTCCGGCGAGTCCGAACTGCCCGAGGTTGAGCAGTTCGAATGTCTCGAAGCCGAAGCTGGAAAAAGTCGTGAATCCGCCGAGCAACCCGACGAGCACGGCCACGCGCAGCTCTTCTCGAATCAGGAAGCGGCCGGCGAGCGCGGCGGTCAAAAAGCCGATCAGCAAACAGCCCGTGACGTTGACAAGCAGGGTTCCAAAGGGGAAGGAGCCATTGGTTATCCGGTGGGCCCATCCACCCAGCGTGTACCGAAGCACGCCGCCCAGACCGGATCCAAGAAAAATGAGAAATAGCTTGGTCATAATCGCTCCTACCGGCACAAGTATACGCCATTGCATTGCGATGACGAGAGACGGCTCTGGCAATACGCGTGGTTCGCGCTTATGGTAATCTTCACGCGTGTGGCGGGATATACAGACGGATTGACACCGATGAGGGCGAAGTGAGCGGTACCAGTCGAACCCAACGCAAATCGTGGCATATTGAGGTCCGCCCCCGTGACGCTGCGCTCGACGGCCACGGCGCTGCGGTCCTATCCGACATCCGCCAACTCGGACTCAGCCACATTGAGGCCGTGCGTTCTTCCAGAGTTTACCTGATCGAGGGATCGCTCGACGAAAACGGCGTACGCTCGCTGGCCGAATTACTCTTCGCGGATGCCGTGGCCGAGCGCTGGACCTGTGGCTCGGGGTTTTCCGCGCGAGACCTTGAGCATTCGGCCGTTGAGGTGCATCCTTTGCCGGGCGTGATGAACCCGGTCGCACTTTCCGCATTGGCGGCCTCGAAGCGCGTTCTGGCGGATCTCCCGGACACGAACGAAACGGTTCAGCAGATTCAAACGGCTCGTCGGTACGAGATCATCGGCGCCCGCGATAGCGCCGACCTCGATCGCATCGCACGCCGGATTCTCGCCAACGATTGCATCGAAACCTGGTACATCCACGCCCCGGACCGATCCGACCCGATCCCCGATCGGATGCCCATTCCGCCACAGCGGCCGTTCGAGCTGAAGACCGTCCCGATTCGCTCGCTTGTGCCGGATGAACTGTCCAAGCTTTCTCGATCTGGCCATCTCTTCCTCTCGCTGGAGGAAATGCAGACGATTCAGTCGCACTTTCAGAAGCTCGATCGAGAACCGACCGACCTGGAGCTGGAAACGCTAGCCCAAACCTGGTCTGAACACTGCGTTCACAAAACGCTGAAGGCCGCGTTCGATTACACCGGCGACGCATTCGGCGAACCCGGCAAGATCGAGGTCCATTTCGATAACCTGCTCAAAGAAACGATCGTGGCGGCCACAAACGAGCTGAATCGCGACTGGTGCCTCTCGGTGTTTGTCGACAACGCCGGCGTCGTCGCGCTGGACGATGAGTACGGTATCGCGTTCAAAGCGGAAACGCACAACCACCCCTCCGCCATCGAGCCGTACGGCGGCGCCGCGACGGGCATCGGCGGTTGCATCCGCGACATCATGGGTTGCGGGCTGGGCGCCAAGCCCATCGCTTCGACGGACGTCTTTTGCGTCGCCCCGCCCGATTACGACGAATCGCGGCTGCCCAAAGACGTGCTGCATCCGCGCCGCGTGCTCAAGGGAATCGTCGGCGGCGTCCGCGACTATGGCAACCGGATGGGCATCCCCACGGTCAACGGCGCCATTTACTTCGATGATCGATACCTGGCCAACCCGCTGGTTTTCTGCGGGTGCGTCGGGCTGATCCCGCGCAACCGCATTGACAAGGTCACGAGCCCGGGCGATCTGATCGTGGTCGCGGGCGGCAAGACCGGTCGCGACGGCATCCACGGTGCGACCTTTTCCTCCGCCGAACTCACCGATACCGCGTCGGACGAATTCTCACACGCGGTACAAATCGGCAACGCGGTTGAAGAAAAGAAGGTGCTCGACGCGATGCTTCGCGCGCGGGATCACGAGGATGGCTGTTTGTACTCCTCGGTGACCGACTGCGGCGCGGGCGGCCTAAGCAGCGCGGTGGGCGAAATGGGCGAGCATTGCGGCGCCGATGTCGATCTGAAAGAAGTGCCGCTGAAGTACGCCGGATTGCGCTACGACGAAATCTGGATTTCCGAGGCCCAAGAACGCATGGTCTTTGCCATACCGCCGGAGCGACTCGCTCAATTCCTAGCGGTTTTCGAGGAAGAGGAAGTCGAGGCGACGGTCATCGGCAAGTTCACCGGCGACGACACGCTGACCGTTCGCTATGACGGTCAAACGGTAGGCACGCTGGACATGGCATTCCTCCACAAGGGTCTGCCCCGATCGACCAGCCGGGCAAGCTGGACGGCCCCACCCGCGGAAGCGAAGCCGGCCGCGCTGAACGCCGCATCGGATGGAAACACCACGACCGATGATCTGTTAGGCAAGCTGGCCGATTTGAATACGTGCTCGCGCGAGTGGGTCATCCATCAATACGATCACGAGGTCCAAGGCCGAAGCGTCGTCAAGCCGCTTACCGGCCGCCACCTTGGCCCATCGGATGCCGCGGTCATGCGCCCTCGGTACGATTCCGACCTCGGCATCGCCCTGGGATGCGGTCTTTGCCCCGGCGAGAGCGATCCCTACTGGATGGCGATTCTGGCGGTGGATGAAGCGCTGCGCAACGTCATCTGCGTAGGCGCCAACCCGGATCGCACCGCGATTCTAGACAATTTCTGCTGGCCCAAGGCCGATACCGAAGCGTCCCTCGGCGCGCTGGTTCGCGCCTGCAAAGGCGCTTATGACGCGGCCATAGCGTTCGGGCTACCCTTTGTTTCAGGCAAGGATTCGCTCAACAATGAATTCACCATGGACCCCAAAGAGGCCGAGCGTGTCGGCCTGCCTCAAAGCCTGGCCATCCCCTACACGCTGTTGATCAGCGCGTTGGGCCACGTCGAGGATATCCGCCTCGTCGTCACCATGGACCTCAAGAGCCCCGGAAACGTGTTGGCGGTGGCGTCGGCGCCGATACGCCAGGCGGGCCTTAAACAAGCCGCAGACTTGCATGGCCGCGTGGCTCGGCTCATCGCCCGGGGCGCCGTCGCGGCCGCCCACGACGTTAGCGACGGCGGACTGGCGGTAGCGGCGGCCGAGATGGGCATCGCCTCCGGCCTCGGGGCGGCCATCCAACTCGAAGGTCATGGCCAACTTGAGGGCAACGGCTACCCGCATTCGATCTACGCCGAACCTTCGACGACGTATCTGCTGGAAATGACACGCGAGGCGGCCACGGGCGCCGAATTGCCCATCATCGGAGAGGTTGTCTCCAACCCATCCCTAACGATCGACCGCGACGGCAAGCGAATTGTTGACGCCAAGATCGCAGACTTGGCTGGCGCCTGGCGATCGACCCTGGCGTTCGATGGAGGACTTAACGATGGGTAAAGTTGCTGTGCTGGTGGTTCGGGCGGCCGGGATCAACTGCGATGAGGAGGTCATGCATTGCTGGCA
>CAZYXP010000248.1:0-4803 GCA_964651325.1 uncultured Phycisphaeraceae bacterium | reverse complement strand
TGGTTTCAGGTGACGCCGACCGTCAGTGGTCCCATAACCCTCAGCACCTGCCACCCGGCGACATCCTTTGACACGGTGATCGAGGTATTCAGCGGCGGCGATTCCGGCTGTGAATTCATGACCTCCGTCGCCTGCAACGACGACGCGACCGGCCCGGAATGCGTGACCTCGTGCGGCTCCGGCTTTCGCGCGTCTCGTGTCACGTTCGACGCGACGGCCGGCCAGCTTTATCGCATTCTTGTCGGCGCGTACAACGACAACAGTGCGGGGTGTGGGCTGTGTTTGGGGCTAACGGCCACGATCGGTCAGCCGTGCGGCGATCCCCCATGGAACATCGGGCCCTGCGACGCCGCACGCGAACTGTCGGGTGCCGCCGGAACCGAGACGATTCAGATCGATGTGACCGACGCCGTGGTGTTGCCAAATGAGCCGCCGCCCTATCCCGCGTGCACCGGCGCCGCGTTTTTCGGGCACACGGTCTGGTTCCACGTCGCGCCCAGTGTGGACGGCGTCATGACGTTCGACACCTGCAATTCGGGTACCACTTACGATACGGTCGTTCAGGTTGTCTCGGGCGACCTGTGCAGCGTCGGCGGTTTAACTACAGTGGTGGCGTGCAATGATGACACGAACAATTCGGACTGTATCACGGCGTGCAGCGGTGCCCCCCGCGCGTCACGCGTTAGCTTCGACGGAATCGCCGGCCAGGATTACTGGATTCAAGTTGGCTCGTACAACAACAACGGCGCCTCATGTAACGACCTCTGCCTGGAGGCCGACTTTACGCTTGTGGATTGCACAACCGCCGACCTGCCCATCGTCGGCATCTCCTCGCCGCCTTCATTCACCCTTGGCTGCGCCTGCGAACCCGTACAGATTATTGGCTCCGCCTTCGTACAGACGGATGGATTCTCAGGTTACACGCTGGAATACCGACGCACCACCGACGCCGCATGGTCGCCCATCGTCGAGGGAACGACGAGTGTCGTAAACGGCGTCCTCGCCACATGGAATACATCCAGTCTGTCACAGGGCTACTATCTCCTGCGCCTGACCGCGACCAACGTCTGCGGCGATAGCAGCACGACCACCGAGGTCGTCTTCCTGGATAAGGACTTCGATACCCTGACTTGGCGTTATCCGCCAGTGCCCGACCCGACCGGTGGTCCGCCCGTCGTCGCCCGCCAGGTCTGCCTCGATGGCACGGTGTTTGAAAGCTGGTGCTGGCATCCGGCATCCTCCACCGCGCACTTCAGCGTGGGATACCGGCCGGTCGGCGGCGGCGCGTTTATTCCCGTCGATTCGCAGCACCCCGTGTACGAAACCACGGTCGTCAACGATCCCTTCGCCGGCTGGGATACCCTGTTGCAGGGGGTGCCCGACGGCGACTATGAATTGCGGGTGACCGCGGAGAACGACTGCGGAAAAACCAAGACCGAGACTCGCCCCGTCGTGGTGGACAATACCCTACCAATCGCCTCGATAACCGATCCCGCAAACTGCGATTACATCGAGGGGCTGGTCAACATCGTCGGCACGGCCAATGACGCCAACTTGGATTTCTGGGTTCTGCACTACACCGGCGGCGCGTCGATCGGTTGGACTCCGATCATCTCGTCGCAAAACGCTCCCGTCGTCGGCGGTGTGCTCGGCACGTGGGATACCAGTTCGCTGCTACCCTGCGCGTACACGCTGCGCCTGCGCGTCTATGACCGGGCCACGGTTGGTTGCGGCGGTTCCGTGCGCCAATGGTCCGAATACACAACGTCCATCAATGTCGGGTTCTGCGGGGATTTCGACGTGGATGACGATGGTGATGTCGATCTATTTGACTACGGAGCTTTCCAGGGCGAGTTCGGCGGACCCAATCGCTGAACGCCGGGCCGCTGCGCCGGCCTGCGCGGCCTACCGGCGACCGCCAAACAGCCGCTAGACGAAAAACGCAACCGCGCTAACCCATGTTCGCCTGGGCCTTGCAGGCCTCCATGCGCTCCTTGGAGCAACGCTTGATCACCAGCCCGCCCTTGATGTTTTCCCATTCGAGCAGCTTGCCATCCGCTCCGATTTTGATGTTGTATCTCCGAGGGCCCATGGGTACGCCCACCTTGATCGACCACGTTCCGTCATCGCGCTTCTCGTTCTTGAACCCCAACAATTCCGGCTTTCCGGATTGAGGGTCAAACTCGTAGAGCATGAACGAGTCGCGATTCTTGTAATCGACAAGCTCCAGCGCCGCATCCATCGCCATGACGAACGGAGCCGGCCCCCGCGGGATGTTGCGCAAGCCCGGCGGCTTGCCGGACGTATCTTCAATGCTGACTACGTCTTTCTTGATGGTGACGCTGACGGTTCGATCCACAATTTCGCCGGCCGGCGTGATGGTGGATCGCACGGTCTTGGCCCAATACGGGACGAATTGAGTCGAAAGTTCGGCCGTAACCGTGGCTTCGGCACGCGTGCCATCTCCGAATCGAATGGCCATGACGTTGGTGTAATCGTATCGAACCTCGTTGCCCACCTTCTTCGATTCCAAAGTCGCGTCTGAATATCCGATCGAACCCTGGCTCATGTCGAGCTCAAAGAATGCGCGCTTGGAGAATCCGGGCGGCAGTTGCAGGAAATCTGTATACGTCGTTACCGCGCCGGTCATCTTGAGCGCCTGCCGGGCCGGCGGCGGACCCGCGCCCAAAGCTCCGAAACCAACCAGAGTCAGGGCCGCGATGGCTTGCAACATATTGCGCATAACAGATTCATTTTCCTTCAAAACGGTGGCCCTGCCGCTCCCCGCCGGGAGCTTCCATCAGGATTGTAACCCAGCTGCCCCCGGCTGGGTATGCGCGGTCCGAGCCCGTAGTCCAGCCGCTCCCGGTTGCGCCTCCGCCCCAAAAACAGCGGAGGGCTGTTGTCCTACATCAAGCGTCGTATTCGACCAGCTCAACTTCGATCCCATCGGGGTCCTCGAAATAGAGCCGCCGCCCGGGTTCGTAGTCCTCTTCGGAATGCGGCTCGACGCCCAACGTTGCAAGTCGTTCCTTTATGGCCGAGAGATCGTCGACCACGAACCCGAGGTGGTTGATACCGACCTCCGCATAGTCTCGCTCGAATCGGGTGGCACGGACGGCTCCAAACAACGCGATGTAGTACTTGTCGGTACCCACATGCGCCGCGTCCGTCCCGCGCGAGGTTTGGCCCTGCCATCGGACGTCAAACCCGAACAAGTCACAATAGAATCGGATCGACCGCGCCACGTCCGATACCGTCAGATTCACATGCTCTAGAAACATAACAATCTCCTTTTTGAAAAGTTCTAACTTACTTAATTGTGCGCTGGCGAGGCTGTTTTGTCAAGGTATATATTTAGAAAATAAAAATCTTTTCTTTATCGAGGACGGAGCGTATAGTATCCCGGATGGGAGCATGAACGATGCTGGCGACCTCAAAACAACGAATCATCGACGTCCTCAAGCGGGAGGGTCAACAGACCGCACAGGAGTTGGCTGTTTTCTTAGGCGTTACCGACGTCGCAGTTCGGCAGCACTTGCTGGCTTTAGAAGAGCAAGACCTGGTCCATCAGCGGCCACGGAAACCATCAGGTCGGGGCCGGCCGGCGGTGGTCTGGTCGCTGACTGAGGCTTCGCGGTCGCTGTTCCCCGATCGTCACAGCGATTTGACGGTGGCCCTGCTTGAGGCCACAAAACGGGCGGTGGGCGAGGATGGTTTAGACCGCATCATTAGCGAACGGGCGCGTCAGCAGATCGAGGAATACGCGTCGAGCTTGCCCGGAAAAGAGGCCTCACTGGCAGACCGGGTCGAAGCGCTGGCCGTGCTGCGCTGCGACGAAGGGTACATGGCCGAAACCAAGGCTGGCGACGACGGTTCCGTTCTTTTGATCGAGCACCACTGCCCGATTTGCGATGCCGCCAAGTGTTGCTTGGGTCTGTGTCGCGCCGAGTTGGAGGTTTTCTCCGCTTCGCTGGGCCCTGACGTGCACATCGAGCGAGAGGAACACCTGCTCAGCGGTGCGGCGCGATGCGTTTATCGTATCAAGCCGGTAAGGAACTTCGACACAGGGAAGTAGGTTGCATGGGGCTCAATGCGAAGGAGATCGAGGAGGTGGGTACCCCAACGGGCGCCATGTGTCGGATTCGGATTTCCTGACAAATCGGCCTACAAGGAGATAACAGCCCATGGCCAAGTCCATCACGGCAGCGGCGCTGCGTGAGGCGTATCGTTTGATTCCCAAAGAAACTCGGGTGGAGAATCAGAGTTTTTCCATACGAGTGTGGCGCGCCCTTTCCTGGCTCGAACGTGCTGAATCCGTCGAAACGCTGGACCATGAGGGGCGGTTCATATCCTTCTGGATATCCTTCAATGCCCTATACGGCCGGATCGATGAAGACGGGCAGCCTTGGGGCGATCGAGAGGCGTGGAACGCGTTTCTGTCCTGCATCTGGAGAATCGATCACGAGCACGCTATCAGCAAGGCAATGGGCAAGAGGCAAATACAGATTCTTCGATTGATCGGCAACGAGTTTCTCGCCGCCGATTACTGGACCCAAAAAAGAGTCGCGGAGAAACAGGTGCATCGGGACGCCAAGATGGCCAACGTCGCCTTCGGAACGTCCAAGATGTACCCGGTGTTGCAGCTTCTCTTCGAACGGCTCTACGTCATGCGGGTGCAGATTTTTCATGGCGCCAGCACCAAGGGCAGCAAGCTGAACCGCAACACGCTGCGCGGGTGCGTGTTTACGCTTCAGACGATCATGCCGGCCATGATGCGGGTCATGCTGGTTCATGGGACGG
>CAZYXP010000247.1:0-4855 GCA_964651325.1 uncultured Phycisphaeraceae bacterium | reverse complement strand
CAGGACATCTTCTTCGATGCATCGGGCCGGCTGTGGCTGGCCACCAACGGCGGGGGGAGCGTGCCGGGTTACGACCGCACCCCCCTCGACAAAACACACGAGTGGCACCACGAAAGACGGGGTGCACACCGCTGTGGCAGGCCGTGGAGAGGAGCGCGAGCCGATGTCTCTGCGACCCATACGACGGCTTTGGCAAACCGCCGGCCACGAAGAAGGGGGCCGGGTGGCCCCGGGTGATTGCTCACCCGGGGCTCCCGCAGATCCGGACGTGCAGGACTACCGCATCCGGTTCCTCAAGTAACGCCTTTGCTTCGCTTGCGGACCACGGAGTGGATCGCCACCGCGTACGGCAAATGGTAACGCTCTTGAAGTCGGGTGAACCAACTCCAGGGCGGCCGATTGCCACGCTTGCGGCGGACTAGCCACTTCCGCCAGACGCGACGCACCTCCTCACGGAATCGATTCAGAGCAACACTGTTGCCCGTGATCCCGTAATAGGCGTAGTGCCCGCGCAACTTCTGGCTGAGGATCTCGTGCTGTTGGTCAATCGGCCGATGCCGGTTGTTCCGGCACCATTGGGCAATCGTCCTGAGAGCCCGGGTGAAACGGCTCGCGGCCGTCTTCCGCTTCACCACCCAGTTGCCCTTCCTGGAACGACTCCAGTAGTGCGTGAAGCCGAGCAGGTCGAACGTCCCGGGCCGGTCGCCTCCGGGCCCACCTTTCGGTGAACTCGAATACGACGGACGTCGGAACGGCACCAGCTTGGTCTTCTCCGGGTGGATCGTCAGGCCGTACTTGCCGAAACGTTTCGGAAGTACCTCCATGACTCGCCGTGCGTCCTCCTCATGGGTAAACCCGATGACGAAGTCGTCGGCGTAGCGGATCAAGAACGCGCGGCCTTTAAGGCGAGGCTGCACCTCCCGAGCGAACCATTCGTCCAGCACATAGTGCAAGAACACGTTCGCCAGGATCGGTGAAACCACACCGCCCTGGGGCGAGCCGGATTTCGGGTACGACACGCACCCGTCTTCCAGTACGCCCGCGTTGAGCCATTTCCCGATCAGTCGCAACAGCACCCCGTCGCGAACCCGTCGCTGGAGAAACGCTCGCAAATGGCCGTGATCCAAAGTGTCGAAAAACTTTCGGATGTCCACCTCCAGAATCCATCCACCACCGGTCTGCATCGTCTGCGTCCAAAGGTTTTCCAGTGCCTTGTGGGCCGATCGTCCCGGTCGGAAGCCGTACGAGCAATCGCAAAAGTCTTGCTCGTAGATCGCTTCCAACACCATGACGACCGCACGCTGGAGCACTTTATCTTCCAGCGTGGGAATCCCGATCGGCCGGGTTTCGTTGCCCGTACCTTTCGGGATATGCACCCTCCGCACGGGCGGCGCCCGGTACGTGCCGGACTTCGCCCGGTCGAGCAGCGACTGGAGGTTTCCCTCCAGGTTTTCCGCGTACTCGGCCCAGGTTTGTCCGTCCACGCCTACGGCTCCGTCTTTGCGGGTGCGATGGAACGCCTCACACAGCCAGTCGCGATCGAGGTAATGGTTCAACGCAGTGAACGCCATCTGCGGACTTTGTTTCGCCAGCATCGCTATCCGCTGTTGTCGCGTTGACACACTTTCGGAGTTCGGTGTCTCCGGCATGTTTCCCTCCAACGGTGTTGTTACTTGACGCGTCGCTTCCCTCCACCGGGTCCTCTCGGGTCGAGTTCCCCCGCTTCGGCGGTACTATCAACGCGCTACGACTTCCTGCCGCCCGTCCCGCCGCACTTCGTTGCCTTCGCTTGGCGGTACCATGGGAACACTCGCGGTTTCGCTCCCGTCGCCGCCGAGTGTTGCGGCGTCGGGCCTGGGGTTGGTCACCCGGTATCCCCGGCCGGGATAGCTTCCATGGAGACGACAGGATCTCCCACGTTCCTGGGGAACCTTTGTGCCTATGCCCTGCTCTTCGACCCCGGCGGGACCGACGTGTCAGGTCGTTACGACACGCCGACGCGGCCCCCGCTCTGACCACGACGAAGGCTCCCGCACTGCAACTTTCGAGGCTCAATCACACAGCTTCAGCACTAGCTGTCTACGCTTCGCAGCACGGGTTACCCCATGACCACGCAAGACTCGCTTCCGGCCGCCGACCAGGCTCTACCGGACGGGCTTCTCACCCGCAGGGTTCCAACAAAGGTTTCAAACTCACGTCATGTTCGTTATCCTCCTCTTCCAAGCTTTCGTGGCGCAAGGTCAGAACTGTTTTCTGGCGCAACAAATAGTTCTGACCCCTTTTCCCACTAGGCCTGTTCTCTCAGGCTATCTATTTCGGCTAGCATGTCCCTGACTCTGGGGCAATCCTTGAGTCCGACGATCAGAAGAGAGCGAAAAAGCTGCCATGTGGGAATTGATGAATTGTACATCCGCGCGTACCGGTAGCTCAACCGCCTTCGGGCGGTTTTTGAAAAGACTCGGGGCATCGCGACGCGTCGAACACGAGCGATCTCTGTCGGTGTAAGCGGGCGATTCTCGCCAACCTGGTAAATACGAGGCTCAGGGAGCCTCACGCTGCCGTATCCGACGTTTAGCCCCCGACAGAGCGCCATGCTTTACGACGGGCTTGGCACACACGACGCGATCTTGCGACCGCGTCGCATGGCACTACCCATGGGGTCGACGACGTTATCAGGTGCTCGTCTCGGCCACGTTCGCGATGGGGCCCTGAGCCTCTACTTCCGATTCTAATCCGTTCACCCCAAGCCGGGCAAGCACGGCGACCAGGATTGTGCCGATCGCCTGTGGACCCTTGCGACGACTACGGCGACAACGCTCGTAGATCGTTTGCAGTGGGGCGGCTTCCTCTAAACGATTTCGCCGCGGTATCTGCCGGGCGGCCTGCTGCAGGTCGCGGACGATCTCAACAGGCGGTGTCTCATGCGCACGATGAAACGTGAGCAGCTTGTCCATCACATAACCGCGATCCAAACGGCTGGGATGACGGTACAGCTTTCGTCCCGACACCATCTGAAACACGGGCCGCGTTGCACGGTTGGCGATCCGGCATCGAATGTCACGCGAGTCGACGCGGCGTTGCTTCCAAAACTGAAACTTGCCGCGGTAGTGTGCGTTGCACTTGATGAGGTTGTCGGCCACTCGCATCCACGCCGCCCGCAGACGCGCGTTGCGCAGACGCGCCAACGGTCCGTCCGCACGATCGACTTCGTCACTTTGATAGCGTGACGGGAACAGGCCAGCCCGGCCGGTCACCGCTCTGGCATGGGCATAGTGTTCGATCGGTCCCATCTCGCCGGCCAACTCGGCGGCACTGACGACATTGATGCCTGGCAGGCTCAAAAGCAGCAAATAGGGCGTTTTTACGAGGATTCCCGCGAGTTCTCGCTCCAGCAGGCGGATCTGTTCGGTCTTGGCTCGCCAGTCGTCGTGCAGCGTTTGCCAGACACGCGACAAGTGCCCGGCCAGCGGATCGGCGTCGGCCGCGTTGCCCGACCAAGCGACGATCTTCTCGACCGTGCGGGCTTGAAAGCGGAGCTTTTCTTCGCGCAACCAGCGTGTCACTCCGGGGATTTCCGCCTGGCGAATCGCTTCGGCCGAAGTTGCACGCCGTGCAATCGAGATTGCCACCGGTCGTGTCCATAAATCGTCGCTGGGAAACATCGCCGCGTAGCCGGGCAGGCAGCGTTCGAGATACTGGCGAATTTGACATTGCACTTTCGCCCGTTTCTCGACCAGGTCACGCCGATGCCGCGAGAACAACTGCAACAGCAGATACGTTTCGTCCCACGTCGGCTCGAGCAGTCCGAACCCGTTGGTCGCGGCCCGGAAGATGGCTTCCAGATCATGGTCGTCGGTCTTGTTGTCGCCGTGGGCCGGCTGGCGATAGTGCTTCGACGCGAACGGATGGACCAGCCGCGTTTCGACGCCCGCTTTGCGGAAAGCCCGCTGGATCGGCCGGTGATAGGTTCCCGTCATTTCAACCGCGACGATTGCGTCCCGGATATCGTGTTGCTCGCATGCCTCTCGGAATTGCATCGTCGCCAACTGCATCTGCGTCCGAGCATGTTCGACCTCGGTCGGCGGCACGAGCACGTTTCCGTAGAAGTCGCACAGCATCCACTTCGACCGGGCCTTGGCGCAGTCGACCGCAACGACCCCGAATCGCTGTGGCCCCACCGCTTGCACCCGCGGCTGAATGATCCCATTGGGTTTGCCAAGTCGGGCTAGACCGTTTGTGCGGGATTTGCGAGAATTGCGTTTTCTAGCCATTCCAACTGTCTCCTGTTCTGGGGAAAAAGGGTTTGTACTTTTCCCACAACGAACAGTTGGAATGGTTTTATTGATTTCTTGTCAGAAGAAACGACATACCAGGGGACGGGAGTCCTTTATTGTGACAGAAAGAGCGTGATTGGGGAAATTCCACAGAAAAGACTCCCGTCCCCTTTTCTCCCCCGAACCGGGCGAGCTATGCTTATTGATGTAGCGTCTGTCTTACTTGTCTTCCACTCAGGCGCGGGAGTGCGATTCCGCAGGAGTATTTCCAGCATATCACCACTTTGCCGAGAACGGCGAGTGTCGGGCCGGGGAGGTCTCACCGCTCGTTCAGCGGGAGAAGAACCATGCGCATAGCTCATCGACGAGACCATCGGCCGGCAAAGTGGGGTTCCCATCGGCGGGGGGCGGCGGCCGTGGAGTTCGCGGTCGTTGTTCCCGTGTTGTTTGCGCTCATACTTGGGGCAGCCGAAACGGGCCGACTGGTGATGATCTCGCAAACGGTCGAAAACGCCGCTGCGCTTGGAGCTCGAGAAGCCGCCAAAGTTACTGTCGACAGCGCAAGCGACGCCGTGGATCGG
>CAZYXP010000246.1:0-4861 GCA_964651325.1 uncultured Phycisphaeraceae bacterium | reverse complement strand
GTTACGAACTCGACTGACGGGGGCGGAAGCGGCTGATTTCCCAATTCAGTCTTGGGCCACGGAGCTCCTCGATTTGTGCGGTGTTCCTTGGGTTCGATTGCGATGACACGCGCCAAAGTGCAGAGTCGTTCGCGAGAACGGGAGTCGCGTCGTTTGGCGTGTCGGCTGCAGGTGCCGGATTTCGTTGCTCCGATCCAGGTAGCTTCCGCGCTAGGAGCGGCACTTTTTCGGGCGGTGCCGATTTAGTCGCCGAGGAGAGTTATTAAATGCCAACGTCTAGCTTGGGGGAACCCCTTATGCCGAATTCGTCGCGGCGCGCTCAGTGCTTGGTTTGCGGAACCCTAACGATGTGGTTCATGGCATCCTTAGTCATGGCCGGTTCCGGTCCTTGGCAGAACAACGGTGAAACACCGGTTTCGTCGAACCATCGCGAGACTGGTAAAGCAGGAGCGTACTCGCAATTCGCGTCATTTACTCCGGCATCCGGCAACCGACATATCGTCGTAAAATTCGAGGGACACGTCGATTCCGGACAGCGAGCAGAACTTGGGCGAAGCGGCGTCAAGATGCTCGATTACCTTGGCGACAACACTTTCTTCGCATCCATCACAGCATCTTCGAAGACAACCGTGGGGGTGATGGTCGGCGCGTCGGCAATCGAACCGAGGTGGAAACTACATTCTACATTCGCGACGAAGGCGCGGCCGATCTGGGCAGCACTGGGTAACCCCACCCTACCGGATCCGATGGTGGCGGTGTACGTCTTATTTCACAACGACGTTGCACTGTGGCCGGACTGTCACGACGCCGTCGGTCGGTGCGGAGGCTTCGTTACCGGCGATCTCAAGTCCGTCAACGGTCTCGTGGTCGAGCTTCCTATGTCGCAGATTGATGTCTTGGCGGCAGACGACCGCGTGAAGTACATCGAGCCAGCGCTGCCGCGGATGGGCGCATCCAACGATGGTAGCCGCGCTCTGGTGGGCGCGGACACGGTTCAATCCGCTCCCTACAACCTCAGCGGCAACGGTGTATCCGTGCTGGTGTACGATGTTGGTGGAGCCTCGAACAGCCTCGGTGTTCCGCATCCAGATGTCAGTGGACGGATGTTCCTCGGTGATGCGACCCCGGCTGCTGGACACTCGATGCACGTAGCGTGTACGATTGGTGGTGATGGCGGAGTGACAGGGACGTGGCGTGGCATGGCTCCCGCCGTGCAGCTCTTATCCTACGGTTTCGAGTTCGACGGTACTGAGACGTTTCTGTATTCGAATCCGGGCGACCTGGAAGCAGACTACGCTGCGGCGATCGCACATCCATCATTCCCCGCAGATCTCGCCAACAATTCAATCGGGACCAACATCAAATGCAACGGCATCAACTTCCCCGCGACGTTTCCTTGCTCGTTTACCGGCGACTATGGCGTCACCTCCATGCTGATCGACTCCATCGTTCGCGGGAACACTGCCACGATGGGAAAACCGTTTCGCATCATCTGGTCTAATGGCAATGAACGGTCCACCACTTGCGGCGGCACATTGCCGGGTGATCGATGCACGGGGGTGCCCGGGGGACAGACTCTCGACGGCTACCATTCCACGTCGCCACCTTCCTGTGCGAAGAACCATATCGCCGTCGGTGCGGTCAACAGTGACGATGATTCCATCACTTCGTTTACGAGTTGGGGACCCTGTGACGACGGCCGCCTCAAGCCCGACATCGTCGCCCCAGGTTGTCAAAACGGCGGAGGCATCGAGTCTTGCGCTGCTCTTTTCGGGACGTTCGGCTACACATCCCTTTGTGGCACTTCGATGGCGGCGCCAACCATGACGGGGTTGGCCGCGCTGCTGCTTGAGGATTTTCGGATCCAGTTTCCCGATGCTCCGGACTTTCGAAACTCGACGCTGAAGATCTTGTTCGCGCACAACGCAGTGGACATTGGCAACCCAGGTCCAGACTACCAAAGCGGTTACGGGTCAGCTCGTATCCAACCAACGATAGACTTTATGCGCACAGGTCAGTTCGTTGAGGAGCAGGTGGATCATCTCGCCACCTACACTATCACCGCGCATGTAAATCCGGGTGACCCCGAGTTGAAAGTCACCCTTGCGTGGGACGATCCTCCGCCAGGGATGCCAAACATGATTCCAGCCCTGGTGAACGACCTGGATCTCAGAGTCATTGGCCCCCTTCCCGAGACTACCGAATTCCTCCCGTGGACTTTGGACGTAAACAACCCGGCGCTTCCCGCAGTACGGACCGCACCTGACAAGTTGAACAACATCGAGCAAGTCGTGATCAGCGCACCAGCGGTCGGAGACTACCGCGTCGAGGTATTCGGTTTCAATGTGCCACTCGGGCCGCAAGTTTTCTCCTTGGCCGGTTCCCCGGTGTTGGCAGTTCCGAACCGCGGCAGTCTGACACCAACGTCGGCGAACGTGCCGATTGCGACGGCGCATACCGTGACGGGCAGATTGACGGAGGGGTTTGCGCCATTCACCGCAGTGGTGAATGCCGCGGTGACAATCGACGTCCTGTCGGGTCCAAACATTGGCACCACAGCGTCCGGTGTCACAGATGCAAACGGCGAATTTTCCCTAACCTATAACGGGGGCAACGTGCCCGGGACCGATGAAATCCAAGCGACATTTGACGACGCCGGAACAATTCGAATATCAAACGTTGCGACAGCGACCTGGGTGCCGGGACAGGTTTCTTTGTCACCGCTGACGGCAAACGGCACAGAATGCACGGGTCACGCGGTGACCGCAAGCGTCACACAAGGTGCACCTCCATTTGCACCGCTTCCGAGCCTATCCGTTGCATTTGACGTATTGCTCGGTCCCAGCGCGGGCGTCACGGGCAGCGGTGTAACGGATGCCAGCGGAACAGCGACGTTCACTTATTTCGGCAGCCCGGGACCGGGCACGGACACAATCCAAGCCTCCTTCGAAGACGGAGGTGCCACACAACTATCTAATAACGCGACCATAACATGGAGCGCCAGTGCGTCGGACTGCAACATCAACAGTATGTCGGACGAGTGCGAGCCGGGCGGAAACACGGATTGCAATATGAACGGCACGCCCGACGTTTGCGACCTGGCACCAAGCGTAAGTTTTGACGCGCCAACCCCGCCGGCCGGATATCCCGTCGACCCCAATCCGATAGCCATTATCACGGCAGACCTCGATGGAGTGCCCGGTTTGGATCTCGCCACAGCCAACCGAGGAACGGCAAGCGTTTCCGTCCTACTCAACAATGGTGACGGAACTTACGCGCCAGCAATGTCAAATGCAATCGACAAAAATGCAATCGGCATTGTCACAGCAGACTTCGACGCCGATGGAGTTCAGGATCTGGCCGCCGGAACAACCAACGATACCGTTTCGGTCCTGCACAACGACGGCGCCGCAGTCTTCACGGAACTGGGGCCATTTGCCACCGGCGGCAACAACATATCTGCCATCTCAACCGGGGACTTCGACGGCATGATGGGACCGGACTTGGTTGTGGCCAGCAGCAGGGAAGTGGGTGTCGACTTCGTGGTGACCGTCATGCTCAATAGCGGCACCGGGACGTTTCCCAATGCGGTTCACTATTCCGTAAGCAACGCGAGCATCACATTCGGTGATACGCCGGAACATATTGCCGTTGGCGACTTTGATGGCGTCAACGGGTTGGATATCGCCGTGCTCAACACCGGTGATGACACCATTTCGATCCTCTTGAACAATGGCGACGGCACCTTCGGCCCACCCGCCGGATTTTCCGCGTCGTTCAGGCCGACCTGGGTTTCAGCTTTCGATGTGGATCATGATTCAGATGTGGACCTGATCCTCCTCGCAGAAAATGTCAGTGGCACACCGGGCGTACGGGTACTCAGGAACAACGGACTTGCAGGGTTTCTCTCCCCATTCCTTTTCTACGAAGGCGCAGGGCAATCACCAGCGACGCTCGCCGTAGACGATCTCGACAAGGATGGTGACATGGACTTGGTCATTACAAACCACGGATCAATAGTCACCCCCGGCACGACAATTTCAGTTCTATTGAACGACAGCAGCGGCGTGTATGTGTCCCAGCCACAAATCGACACGGGAATCGATTTCCCCCAAGGCGTGATCGTCGCCGATCTCAATCAAGACGGCGACTCCGACCTCGCCGCAACGCATGAAAACTTCATCGACACGGTGTCGGTCATGCTGGGACACGTCACGTTCACGAGCCTCGACTGCGACGGAAATGCCGTACCTGATGAGTGCGATCCGGATGCAAACGGCGACGGAATACCCGACGCGTGTGCTGGCGGATCCTGTAGCGGCGTGCCAGATGAGTGCATAACACTGACCGATCAGTGCAACATCGGCATGTGCAATTTGACGACAAACATGTGCGAGGCCATTCCCATAGCGAACGGTACCAATTGTGACGACGGCGTGTTCTGCAACGGCGCAGAAACGTGTCTTGCCGGATCATGCATTGCTGGACCGGCCGTATGCACCGCGTCATGCGAGCATTGCGACGAAATGGCATTGGATTGCAGGCTGTGCACGACCGATTTGGACGCTGACGGAGCGGTCGGTGCCAGCGACATCACCATGTTCATCGGCTGTTTCGGCGCGTGTTACGCCCCGACCGATCCTTGTGCAGCCGCCAACATGGACGGTGATGCGGGTGGATGCGTTGGCACCGGAGACTACTCGGTTCTCGTGGGGTGTATGAACCAAACTTGCGGAACCTGTTCCAACTGCAACGGACCCCCGACAATTCCGTAGGCCTCGCGGATCGTCACCCGCGAGCGCCCCCCCTCAAGCAAGCCAAACCCTTCAAGACGACTTGCCCCAAAAAACCACTTTCAGAC
>CAZYXP010000245.1:0-4880 GCA_964651325.1 uncultured Phycisphaeraceae bacterium | reverse complement strand
CGAAATCGAGCAACCCGTGTCAATCATTTTACGCTTAAGCAACGCAAGTTTGGCTGAAGAAACGCCAGTTGGGCCGGTGCCGCATGCAGGGAAGCGTGACACGTTCGGGAAATCACGTGTCAATTGCGGCGGGATGGGTATGCTCGGTCAGATCCGCTCAGCTCCAGCGCTCGGACTGTAGCAATCATACACCTACACGGTGGCATATTGTGGGGCGGGCCCCTAACGGTGGGTTGGACGAGCCCTCTGTACCAGGGCTACTGCGGTACCTCCCGTCAAGCCACAGCGTGGAGCCTGTCGTAGCCTCAGCTCCGAGGGGGGAAACGCTATCGGTTGGCTTGATCGCGGGGGATCCTTGGATGCGTGGCGTTATCCGGTCAGGATGGGTCAGGCGATGACGTTTAGCTTGTGCCCGTCGCTGCCGTGGTGGCCGTCACCTGCTGATTCGGTGGCCTGGACCGCGGCGTCTAACAATTGCAAGGCGGCCTCCCCCTGCGACTTAGCGACCTGATTGGCCTTGGCCATGAGCGCGATGTCGATCTTCTGTTGCGTGGCGGCCTGCTGGATGCCGCTGATCTCACCGGCAGAGGGAATGTTCATTTCGTGTTCCTTGTTCGGATGCTCGAAGTCGCCCGGTTCAAGATCGCGCTCTGGCGTATGGGGGCTACACGGCGCGCTCTGTTTTGTCGGCCCATGGGGCTTCCAACTCGCGTGAAGAGTCAGATTCTCCGCGCAATCCTCGCGGATGGGCTCGTTTTCGGACGTAACGCCGGTCGTAGTCCCTGCCGTGAAGATCGCATTGCGGGCCACGACCCGCCTGGAGCTTTTCGACTGGGGTCGCGTAGCCTACAAACGGGCAGGGTTCGCGCGGGCGACTTGGCTAGAGCCGTTGCGTTTTTGGCGTAGGGGTTGTTTGGCGATCGCCGGACGGCCCCGCGGGCTGAAGCCTCAGATGGAGTGCGGGTACCCGCAGAGACAAGGGCCATTACGCCCCCGCGAAGTTTGCCAATCACCGCTGTTGCGGGTTCAATGCCCTCCGAGGCCATTATGGAAGACGAAAACAAACAGTATACATTCGATCGCGTCGTGCGCATGGTGCTTTCGGCCCTGGCGCTGATCGGAATCTTGCTGCTGGCTCGCTTTCTATCGGACGTGCTCCTGCCGTTTGCGGCCGCCGTCGTGTTGGCTTACTGGATCAATCCTCTGGTCACCGCGTTTGAAAAGAAGACGAAGCGGCGCGGGCTGGCGGTGGGCATCACCTTGGCCTTGATCGGCATCTTAGGGCTGGCGATGATCGTGATCGTGGTTCCGCTGACCCTTAGTCAGGGCCAGCGATTCGGGCAGAATCTGCAACATCTTCAAGAAGACCTCTCGTTGGGCAACCAAGACGAATCGCCGGTCGCTCCCCGCAACGCAACGACGCGCCCCGCAATTCCCGCGGCTGAATCGCCGGCCGAGCCGTCCGATGCAATTGAAACCGCGGCCGCTTTAGACGCCACGCCCCGATCCGCGACGGGATGGGCCGAGTTGCAGGCCGCGTTGACGCAATACCGCCTCTCCGCCAAGAGCGATTTCACCCGAAAACAACGGCTCGAACAGCTAAGGCTGGCCGTGCGCGGAACCTACATAGGCGACTTGCTCGAGCAACTCATCACCTACACGCAGACCGAGCGATTCAACGAAGTGCTTGTTGATCTTGGTAAGCGTATGGCGCTTGGAGGGTGGTCAATCTTCACGTCCGCGTTAAACCTGATCCTGGGCTTGGCGGGGCTGATCATCGTCCTCCTTTATCTGGTGTTCTTGCTGGTCGATTTTCCCGAATACGCCCGTACGTGGAAAACCTTCCTGCCCCCCAAATACCGCGAAGGCATTACGGAGTTCCTCGGCGAGTTCAACGTCGTCTTGCGGCGATACTTTCGCGGACAAGCGCTGGTCGCCGGCGCCATGGCCGTGCTCTTCACGATCGGGTTCACCGTGATCGGGCTGCCCATGGCCGTGCCCTTGGGGCTGTTGATTGGCCTGCTCAACATGGTGCCCTACCTGCAGACAATCGGCCTGATTCCCGCTACGTTGCTGGCCGGGCTGCGCGCGTTGGAGACCGACGCCACGTTCACGGGATCGATTCTCTTGACGCTGGCCGTCTTCGCCGTCGCGCAGGTCATTCAGGATGCCCTGATCACGCCTCGCTTCGTCGGAAAGGCCACAGGATTAAAGCCGGTGGCGATCATGCTGGGCATTTGTGTTTGGGGCAAGCTGCTCGGATTTCTGGGCGTGATTGTGGCCATCCCGCTAACCTGCCTTGGCATTGCCTACTACCGACGATTTGTGCTCCTGCCCGCCGATGACCGGAGCGGCTCGGCTGGCGATGGTTCCGGGGCATGATTTTTCGGGCACGTTGGACCTCAAGCTTTGTCGCTCGCAAAGGGTGGTGCCGCGCCGCGTGGCCTGCGTCCGTTTTGCCCGAACCAGATTTGATGCCTGAGGCCGGTGTTATCCAGGGTACGCGTTGCCGCCCATCCAAGCGATCGCTCCGCACGCCATGACTGAAGCCAACCGCCGATTTCGAGCCTGTCTAGCTGCCAACGCTCTGTGGCTCCTGCTGGCCATCACCGCGGTGGCGTTACGCTACGAAGGACAGCATTGGGGCTACGTGCTGGGCAAGTGGCAGCGTGACGCCCTGGCAGAAGCCATGGTGCTCCACGCGGCTGGGCTTTTTTTGTGTGCGGCGCTGATCGCGGTGTCGCTTCTCAGAACGATGCGCTCAGACCGGTGGGCGCGTCTGGCACTGGCATTCCTGCCGCTGCTCGTTTTGATTTCGGTGGATCGCCTGGCCACGATCGAATTTCGCGCTATCCAGCCCAGTGCGGGTCTGCTCAAGGTAGATCCGGTGCGCATCTGGTCCAACCGTCCGGATTGGACCGGCAAGCAATTCGGAGTGACCTACTCGATCAACGCATTGGGCTTGCGGGGCGGCGAAATCCCGATCGTCAAACCCGAAGGCCAGCGGCGCGTGCTGGTTCTTGGTGATTCGATCGCGTTCGGACTGAGCATCGAGCAACCGGACCTGATGGTGACTCATCTGAGAGATCTCGCCGACGCGCGTTTCCAAGGCAACGAATTGGACTGGATCAATGGCTCGGTGATCGGCTATTCGCCATGGCAGGAGTTCGAACTGTTCAAGGCCGTTGGATTGCCGCTCGATCCTGACCTGATCGTGCACGTTTTTTGCCTCAACGACATTGGCGAGAAATTCAACCTCGTGCAGTACGGCGGATCGACGCAATTCCTGGCTCCGCCCGAACCGTTGGCGCTGGAATGGTCCGGGTTGGTCCGGATGATACGTGATCTGTCCTTGAAGTGGTTCGGGCCGACGCGCGAGGAGCTTCGCGCCCGCAGCGCGCTGTATTCAGACGACCGCACGATCGATGAGCCCGACGCGCCGGAAATCCAGGAAGCCTGGTGTGTCACGCTAAAGAACATGGGGGACATTGTCGATTTGGCGCGCAGGCGAGCCCTGCCTATGGCCATCATTTGCTTTCCACAAGCCCGGCAGATTGATGCCGATCCCCCGTCCGAGTCTGCGCCGCAGGAAATGCTTCGACGCTTTTGCATGCGGCGCAACGTACCATTTTTGGATTTGCTGCCGACGTACCGCGCCGTCCGGCGCGAGCAACATCTAACTGGTGAGGACCTGTTCCCCGATGGCACGCACCCCACCGCGGATGCCAACCGCATCGCGGCCCAGACCGTTTTTTCGTTCCTTGTGAAACAACAACTCCTTCCGCCCGAGCCGCGATCGGCGCCGTGATGCCGCAGGTGCGGAGCGCGCAACCGGCCATCTCCGGAGGACACGGAGCTGCGGCTTGAGGCCCCGTGATGGTGTGATGGTCTGTGGGTGATACCCCCGCTCACAAAGAATCAGGAAGCGTTGCGCAGAAGCTTCTTGACGGCCTGCACGACTTCGTCGGTCTTGAATCCCCAAGGCCCTTGGGCGCCTGAGTAGGCGATTTTCCCGTCGGGGTCGATCACAAACATGCGTTCAGGCCACCCGGCGTAGAGATGGTCCACCCTGTTGTCCAACGAATCGACCACGCAGGGCATGGTGAGCTTGAGACCGGAACGGCACCGCGTCGCGGCATGTTGGCGATCCCCGAGCGTCTTGGCTTTGGAGAAAAGCACGGCATCGCGCTGGTTGGATTTCGTCTGCCATCCATCCTCGGGATGCGCTTCTTGAATGTAGACGAACAGAAACGAAACCCGATCTTTGTATTGCTGGTACATGCGTTCGAGGTCGCCAGCCTGGCGACGGAAGGGCGGTCACGTGTAGCTTCCGAAGATCAGCACCTGAGGCCGGCCGCCTTGGGCGGCGCTGCGCGTCAGGGCTCGCTGCCCTCCGTAGGTCTCCAACGTGAAATCCGGCGCGATGTTTCCGACGCGCGGCGTGGAACGATCCATCAATTCTAGTGTGTGCGCCCAATCCTTGGGTCGCTGATCCGGGGGTGCTGATTTCACGTAGCTGCGAAATCGGGCGGCGTAATCAACGGATCCACAGCCGCACAATACCAGCAGTGCCGCGCCCGATAGCACCACTCCGATCGGCGACCTCGCCTTCTTGAACTGACTCATGCTTGTTCCTTTTTGTGGATGTTGCGACCGGTAGGCGACGCGGCCGACCGTCGCATAGCGATCTCATGACGACCCACTGGGGCTACATTCTACGGACGGTGCCCTCAGATTCCAACCCCGCGCGATCAACGGGTTCTTGGGCATTCGTGGCAGCATCGGAGGTCGCACATGCAAGCAAAATACGGGAATGCGGGGCGGGTCGCAGTACAGCGCAACGTCGTTCGGAGCGCAGGCTTCCAGCCTGCACGACCCGC
>CAZYXP010000244.1:1623-4902 GCA_964651325.1 uncultured Phycisphaeraceae bacterium | reverse complement strand
TACATCGTCACGCTCGGCGTGTGCCTGTTTGCCTTCAGCACAATGATTTCCTGGAGTTACTACGGCGAGAAGGGCGCGGAGTACCTCTTCGGGCCGGGTGCTATCTTGCCCTACAAGTTCGTGTTCGTAATCTTCGTCTTTCTGGGGATGACATTGCCCAAGTTCGACACCGTCGTCAATTTTTCCGACGCGACGACCGGCCTCATGGTGCTCTGCAATCTACCGGCGATTCTCATTCTTTCGCCCGTTGTGATTCGCGCGACTCGAGACTATTTCCGCAGGCTTGACGCGGGCGAAATGAAACGAAAGTAGATCAACCGTCGATGATTCAAGGCGGTCCGCTTTCAACTTTCGGCGCGTACTCGACGACGTTCCACGCGTGACCAAGCGCGTTAGACCCTTGATTCGCTGCCCGAAACCGGTGCGGCCCCGCGTACAGCGCCTCGGACCAAGACCCGGAACCCCTTCGCGCTGGAGGTAGCGTCGCGACGGGGCGTCGGTTATGCTGCCAGCCATGTCATCAACTGCACAGGAACCGCCATCGTCACCGCCCAAAGACCTCGACCGATCAGAGACGTCGGAATGGGTGGACTCGCTGAAGTCAGTCGTGGATCGTTCAGGCCGGCCGCGTGCGCGGTTCCTGCTCGAGACGTTGATCGACTGGGGCAAGCGCAACGACGTGGTGGCGCCTTTTTCGGCCACGACGCCCTATGCGAACACGATCCCCCTCGATCGGCAACCGGCCTACCCCGGCGATCGAACCATTGAGCGCCGCATCAAGAGCTTGATCCGTTGGAATGCCATGGCGATGGTGGTTCGCGCGAATCGTCGCTCGCCAGGCATCGGCGGCCACATTTCGACTTTTGCATCAGCCGCCACGCTCTACGAGGTCGGATTCCACCACTTTTTCAAGGCCAATACCAAGGAGTGCGCCGGCGATCAGATATTCTTTCAAGGCCACGTCGCCCCCGGCATTTACTCTCGCGCGTTTTTGTTGCATCGCTTGTCGACCCAGCAGCTATCCAACTTTCGCCGGGAATTGGCCGACGGCGGCGGCCTTTCTTCGTATCCCCATCCCTGGCTTATGCCTGATTTCTGGGAATTCCCCACGGTGTCGATGGGGCTGTCTTCGATCCATGCCATCTATCAGGCCCGGTTCAATCGCTACCTCGAAGATCGAGGCCTGACCGATACCTCCAGTTCGCACGTCTGGGCGTTTCTTGGTGATGGCGAGATGGATGAGCCGGAGTCCTTGGGTGCGATCACGCTGGCATCTCGTGAGGGGCTGGACAATCTGATTTTCGTGGTCAATTGCAATCTTCAGCGACTCGACGGGCCGGTGCGCGGCAACGGCAGCATCATCCAAGAGCTAGAGGGGGCGTTTCGTGGCGCCGGGTGGAACGTCATCAAGGTGATTTCGGGCGAGGATTGGGACCCACTGTTGGCCGCGGACGCTGACGGCCTGCTCGTGAAGCGTATGAACGAGACGGTGGACGGTCAGTGGCAGAAATACTCCGTTGAATCGGGTGCCTATTCGCGCGAGCATTTTTTCGGCAAACATCCCGGGCTGCTCAAGCTGGTCGAACACCTCTCCGACGAGCAAATTCGAAAACTCCGCCTCGGCGGACACGATCCCGCCAAGGTCTACGCGGCGTTCAAAGCTGCGGTTGAGCATAACGGCCAACCGACTGTCATCTTGGCGCGGACGATCAAGGGCTACGGCCTCGGCGAAACCGGCGAGGGCCGCAACGTCACGCACCAACAGAAGAAGCTCAACTTCGAAGAGCTTAAGCATTTTCGAGATCACTTTTCGATTCCAATCCGCGACGAAGACCTCGAGGAAGCGCCGTTCTATCGCCCCGCCAAAGATAGTCAGGAGTATCAATACCTCGTCGATACCAGGAAGAAGCTCGGCGGATTCGTACCGCGTCGACGCGTGCGCACGGCCCGAATCCAAGCCACTCCCGACGATTTGTTCTCGGAATTCGACGGCGGCACGGAGGATCACGAGGTCGCCACGACCATGGCGTTCGTGCGGCTACTCAACCGGTTGATGGGCGATAAGGAAATCGGCAAACTCGTCGTGCCCATCGTGCCCGACGAAGCGCGGACCTTCGGCATGGATGCGCTGTTCCGCAAATACGGCATCTACGCCCACGCGGGGCAGAAATACGAACCCGTCGATTCGCACCTGCTGCTTTACTACCGAGAAAGCAAGTCCGGGCAGCTGCTTGAGGAAGGCATCACCGAAGCCGGGGCGATGGCCTCTTTCCTGGCCGCGGGGACGGCGAATGTGACGCACGGCGTCAACACGATTCCGTTCTACATGTTCTATTCCATGTTCGGTTTTCAGCGGATCGGCGATCAGGCCTGGGCATGCGGCGACTCACGATGTCGGGGATTCTTGATCGGTTGCACGTCCGGTCGCACGACGTTGGCCGGCGAGGGACTGCAACATCAGGACGGCCACAGCATGCTGACGGCGAGCACCATTCCCAACCTGATCAGCTATGACCCCGCCTTCGGATACGAGATCGGCGTCATTGTCAAAGAGGGCATCGACCGGATGTATCGCAAACGCGATCCGGTCTTCTATTACATCACCGTTGAAAACGAGCCCTATCCCCAGCCCCCCAAGCCCGACAACGTGGACGAGGGGATTCTTCGCGGTATCTACCGCCTTCGCGCCGCGGACGCCGCAGCGAATCAGCCCCGCGTGCATTTGTTCGGAAGCGGTGCGATTTTGCGCGAAGCGATAGCCGCCCAAACGATGCTCTCCGATCGATTCGGCGTGGCGGCGGACGTGTGGAGCGTGACCAGTTATACCCAACTTCGACGCGACGCCCTGGCGTGCGAACGGTGGAACCTGCTTCATCCCGGCGAAACGCCGCGCGTGCCCTACATCGAGCAAGTTCTGAATGATCAGCCTTATCCGATCGTGGCCACCAGCGATTACATGAAAACCGTCGCGGATCAAATTTCGCGATGGGCCCCGGCCGGTTGGGTCAGTCTGGGCACCGACGGATTCGGACGCAGCGAAGCAAGAGCGCAGCTTCGCGAGTATTTCGAAGTGGATGCCCGATTCGTGACCCTCGCAGCGCTTCAATCGCTGGCGAGCGCTGGACAGTTTGATCCGTCAAAACTGGCGAAGGCGGTCGTGGATCTGGGCATTGATCCGGACAAGGGCGATCCGGTGGGCGTACCCGTTTCAGACACTCTGCAAGAGGATTGACCGACCCGGACTGGCTCCCGAGTCCTTCCTCCGAGCCGCGGGCTACA
>CAZYXP010000244.1:0-1523 GCA_964651325.1 uncultured Phycisphaeraceae bacterium | reverse complement strand
AAGAACTGAAACCGCTCTTACATGATGGCTCTACGATTTCGCGGTGTTGGCAGTCGCCGGGCGCGGGGGGCGTTCGGCGTGGCTCGCCAATTCGCAAGCGAGGCGGATGGCCTCTTTCATGCTTCCGGCATCGGCCTTGTTGCTGCCGGCGATGTCGTAAGCGGTACCGTGATCCACGCTGGTTCGGATGATCGGCAGGCCCAGCGTGACGTTAACCGCCGTATCGAATGCCAACATTTTGATCGGAATCAGGGCTTGGTCGTGGTACATCGCCACGATGCCGTCGAAGCGACTCCGCACGCGCGGCGTAAATAGCGTGTCCGCGGGAAAGGGGCCTTCGACGTCGATGCCGGCGTTGCGCGCCATTTGCATGGCGGGTTCGATCACGCGTTTCTCCTCGTCGCCGAACAAGCCGTTCTCGCCGGCATGAGGATTCAGCCCAGCGACCGCAATGCGCGGATGCTCGATGCCGAACCAGTCGACCATGGCCTGATGGAGCAGATCGATCGGAGCGAATACCTGCCCCAAGTTGAACTTGTTGCGAAGCTCAAAGAGCCCCATGTGGACCGTGGCCAGAGCAATCCGCAGCCCGCCGCCGACAAAAGCCATACAGTATCGCTTGATCTTACACGCGTCTGCGATCTTCTCGGTATGCCCTGGAAACGGGCATCCGGCCAGTTGCCAGCTTGTCTTGTGAATGGGCCCCGTGACGACCGCATCAACGGTGTTGCTTTGTGCCGCGACGATGGCGGCGTCGAAAAACGCGAGCGAAGCCCGACCGCCTTCCTTCGAAGAACGCGGCGGCGACCAGATTTTCCCCGAGTAGTCATCAAAATCGGCCACGACCACACCGGAATCGATTCGCCCAGCCTTGTTCTGTGCTACGCGAAACCAAAACGGCTTGATGGCGGCGCGCTCAGCGGCCTCGAAAAGGACGTTTTCCAGCCCGTAGATTAGAAAACGCCCCATCGCTCGAATCTCCGGGTCGGCCAGCGCCTTGACGACGACCTCCGGGCCGATGCCGCAAGGATCCCCCATCGTCAGGGCGATAAGGGGTCGCCGCGCGACGTCTCCGAGTGGGTGTTTGCAACTGCCCGTCATGAGAAGCCCGCTCTTGTGACGGATTCGAGACTGATCGAAGAGCCCGCCGACATGCCGGCCGCCTGGTGAACAATCGTCCGCGCGATGATGTCGGACTCAAGGTTGACCTGCTTGTTGGGGGTAAGAGAAGACAAAGTCGTGACATCCAGCGTTGTCGGAATCAGTGCGACCGAAAACGTGGGCCCCGAAACGGATGCAATCGTCAACGATACGCCGTCGATCGCAATCGAGCCCTTGGGGATAATGAAGGGAAGCAACTGCGCCTGGGGCCGGAACCAAACGGTCCACTGCCCCGCAAGGCTCTTGATGCGATCCACGGTCGCCGTTCCATCGACATGCCCCTGGACGAAATGGCCGTCGAGGCGGTCCCCCACGCGCAGCGACCGTTCCAGATTGACCGCGTCGCCGGTTTTCTTTTGGCC
>CAZYXP010000243.1:0-4922 GCA_964651325.1 uncultured Phycisphaeraceae bacterium | reverse complement strand
TTACTCACATGGATCTGGACACCCGGTGCCCGAATACGTCTGACCTTGAAACGCCAGTACGGCACGTTGGATGTCTTCAAAATTGACGATTCCGTCTGGCGCACACGGCCACAGGTCTACGGCTTCTAAGCTCGCATTGCTGAAGTCGCCCTGGAATCCTTGAACGATCACCAACGCGTCCCCAAGGTTGACCGCGCCGTTGTCGTCCACATCGCCCCAAATCCACGTGGTGACCGAAGCTAGGTCCGTGAGTGAGCCGCCGCCGAACTCGGCCTGGAGGTGATACGACCGCCCCGGTACCACTTCAGTACCGGAGAAAAGGACCTCGCCCCATGCAACGGGCGTCTGAAAGACCGGCACATCGGCGAGAGACCCGTCCGCGGCCACGTACTTCGACAAGCAGGGGAAGTCCGCCGAAGTGGCCAGAATGGCGATCGGATCGGGGCCGGCCGCCGGCGTCACCGCGACATACCTACCACCTGCGGGCGCCGCGGCCGGTGCGCTGCACTGGTCGAGCAGACCGTCTCCGTCGGTGTCCGGGCTGGCCCCGGCGATGATGTCCACGATATCAAGCGTGCCGTTGTCGTTGCAGTCGGTCTGCGGACCCGTGTAGGCCGTGAGGAAGAGCGCAAAGTCGTCCTCGTCCACGTCGCCGTCTTGATCGATGTCGGAAATGCTGCACGGATCGTCGGGTGTGTAAGACGACCCCGGCCCGGTGAAGCAGGCGGCAAAATCAATAAAATCGGGATGGTTGATCTCGCCGTCGCCGTTGTGGTCAAATTCGGCCCGCCCGAGAGAATCCAGGAAGGCGATGATCGCATCTCCGTCGACCGGAGACAGGCCGAAGAAACTCGCGGCCGATGGCTGCGCCTCGCTCCCGAAGACGTCGTGCGCGGCGATGGCATTGGTCACGCGCTGGGCAAACGTACCGCCGCCGGCGAGCAGGCCGTCGTGCAGCATGGGATCCCTAACGCGCAGCCCCCACAACGCGGAGGTGCGCATCTCTCGTTCCGTCCCAGCGCCCTGCACGATGCCGTCTCCCAGCAAACCCATGTCGTGTAGGAGGAAGTCGGAATAGGGCTTGATTAGCTTGCCGGTGAGCGCCGCTTCGGGCGCGGTGCCCGTCACGAACGAAGGCGTGTGGCAGTCGGCGCATCCGACGCTGACAAAAAGGGCCTCCCCCGTCATGCCTGATTGGGGCGTCTGCGGCGGTTGCGACAGGAAACGCTGGAAGTCGGCCACCTGATCGATGAAATCGGCCCCGCCGGTCAGGATGAAGCCGTCTTCGGGGTCCGCGACGTTGTCACACGACGCAAGCAAGTCCACATCCCCATTGGGGGCGTTTTCCTGCAAAATGAAACGATTGGTGAGGCCCATCTCGTTGAGCCCGGCATCCGCCGCGAACGTGAGCAGCGTGGCCACCTGGGCCTTCCAGCCAAATCGACCCACGCGTAGCGGGCTTCCCGGCGGGTCTTCGAACGAGGAAACCATATGCGCGATGCCTGAAATGTTTGCAGGAGCGTTGTTTGCATTGGCTAGAAGGGCCGCATCGGAAATGGCCTGTACGAGCCCGCCGCCGAAGATGCTCGGCGTCGTCCGGTTGGTGACCACGTCGGCCTCCGGCGGAACGCTCTCGGCGCACTGATCGCTGATCGACTGGGCCTGGAGCAACGAACCGCCAAGCGCCGCGAGCGGATCGAATCCCTGCTTGCTGCTCGCGCCGAATCGGGTGACCATGATCGTCCCCGATCCTCCGCTCCCGCCGACGCTGTGGCAACTGGCGCAACTGTTCTGGTTAAAGACCGGCCCGAGCCCCTCGGATTCAAGAAGCCCACGATTGAACTGAACCTGCCCCGAAAGAAACCGCTCGAGCTGACCGGCAGTCAACCCGCGCATCGGATCGCCCATTCTCGGCTGCAGCGCCAACTCACACGTATCCGTGTTCTCGTCACACGCAAGCCCTTGGCAGGGATCGACGCCGGCGACGCATGCCCCCGCCGCGCACGTCTCCTGTCCGTTGCAGAAAAGCGTATCGTCGCAATCTAGATCGACCAGGCAATCGGCGCAATCCGGAATGAAGGATCCAGTGCAGATTCCAGCTGAGCAGGTGTCATTCTCCGTGCAGATGTCACCGTCGTCGCACGTAACAGCATTGGGTGTAAACTGACAAACCTCGAGGACGCACGCATCGTCGGTGCAAAGGTTGCCGTCGTCACAGTCACCACCGCCGGCACATGCGACGCAGCCGGGGATCGACGTTCCATTACACGCCCCACCCGAGCATACGTCGTCTTGAGTACACGCGGCGCCATCGTCGCACGACGCGCTGTTGGGCACAAACAGGCATGCCCCATGACTGCACAACGCGTCGGTGCAGGGATTCGCGTCTACACAGTCGGCGTTCACATCGCAGGTTTGACAGATGAAACGTTCCACCTGGAAGTTGTCGATGCCGGCCTCGGTCACTGAGTCACTGGGACTGTCAGCGATGCTGAATCGTACGTTGACGGTGGCTGTCGGTGTCACGAAATCGCCGACAAGGAATCCGTCGTTGACCCATGCGGCGCTGTCCGTACCGGTGATCGCCGCCACCAGCGCCCAAGAGCTACCGCCGTCGCTGGACACTTCGACGATTAGCTGATCCGGCACGCCACTGCGGCTGTACAGCCAACGGGCGTACGAGATGTTCGCGTCGGTGCCCGAAAGATCGATCGTTGGCGACATCAGTCGCGTAGGTCCGCCGTCTACATCGGACGCGTTGGCAGCGCCACCGGGCACTCCGTTTTGGGTAACGAACGCCATGACGTTTCCGGCACCTGCCGTCGCGTCGTCCCCCGGCGCGGCTTGGTTCCCGAAATCCACGGTGCCGTTCGGGTCCGCTTGCTCCCAGGCCCCACCGTCGAGCGGCAAGACGCTGGTTACCGTCCAGCCCGACACGTCTCCCTCGAATTCTTCGCGTAAGGTGATCAACGTGCTGGCGGCCGCCGTCGCGGCGTACGTGCTTCCCGGAGCGCCGGGTGGATCGACAAACGTCCCCAGCCCTTCCAACTCGACGCTAAAATAGAAGCTGAATCGATCCGTGCAGGCGCTCGCTGGTATCGTAGCCTCATACAAATCTGGACCGACCGATGTCATGGGAACGTCGCTGAAGACGCCGCCGTTAATCGACAGATGAAAGACGCCCGATCCGGGCACAAGCGTCGCGCCCCCAATTGCCGTGGCTTGCATCTGAAAGGTGAAGGGAGCCTTGGGGAGTACAAACCCCGGCAACCCCTGCGGGTACGAGAACACCACGCCAAACGGAGGTTGATTGATCCATATCTCGTGGCCCTTCTCGCCGGCGGTGTTGCAGGTTCCTATAAACATGTCGAGCCAACCGTCGCCATTCATGTCAAATACGGCCACATCATGCGTACCTTGAGGCGTCCAGGGGGCAGCGCCGCCTTGTTCCTGCATCGTTACCGAGGGCAGATTGCCGAGGTTGCGGTAAATGTGCATGCGGCCGCCGCAACCGAAGAAATCCACGTCATGATCGGTGATCAGCGCATCGTTATGGCCATCGTTGTTGAGGTCGGCGATGACCGAGTTTCCGCCGAAGCCGCCACCGCTGTTGAAGTTGAAGCTGATGAAATCCGCCGCGCCGTCGGCGCCGGGCCCCTGATTGAGCATGTAGAAGTCGGTTCCGTCGTCGGTCACCACGATATCGGGCAGCCCATCCTGATTCAGATCCCCCACCGAAATGTGGTACGGGGCCGCGCCGATGACGACGTCGAAGTTATCGAAGAAGCCTTCATTGTCGGGATCGTTGTAGCTTACGGAAATGCGCTGCGGCACGTTCAATGCCGTGTCCTTGACGATGTCACTCACGCCGTCGTTGTTCATGTCTTCGATGGCGACGGCCATCGCAAACGCCGATTCCAACATCTCGGCGGTCATGCGCGTCTGGAGTGAATCGGTGAAAAAACCGTTCCCATCGTTGATCAGCAGGCGGTCGTTGACGTCGTGTCCAGAAGGCATGGGCGGCGCTGTCGCGCCATTGTCGTAGTCTCCGAAGTAAAGGTCCGGCGCGTTGTCGTTGGTGACTCGACCGGCCGCCACCGCACAAAACCTCGGTGCCACCGCAAGCCCCGCGGGAATCGTGAACATTTGCGGGATTCGAGCCTCCTCGTAGCGAAAACCCTGCCACGCGCCGCCTGACAAGCCTTTGTTGATGTACACACGCGGGTGCGAGATCGTTTTGGGAAGACCGTCACTGATGGTCGTGGCGGTAACGATATCCAGCCAGGTGTCGCCATTGACATCGACCAGAATAACGTCTCGGTCGTTGGTGATATCGAAAAAGCCCTGACCCCCGTCATCGGCGTCGGTGGCATATTCGGCGGTTCGATCCACGAACACCCCGTTGATGGCGTGCCCCTCCGCGACACCCTCGTTCATGAACAACACATTGTTGCACAGCGAAGGATCTACGGAGCAGGGTTGGGACGATTCCGTCTTGCGGACGCAAACGATGTCGATGTCGCCGTCCTTATCGACGTCACCCCAGGCGTAGTCCTTCTCGGCCGGATCGGAAACGCCCACCGGTGGCGCAGCGACCAGACGAGTCGCCGTTTCATCGGCAAATTCGACCCATCCTCCGCCTCCTGCCATGGCCAGACTAGCAAGATATCCAATTGCAATGAATACAGATACGATGCGCATAACATAAGTCCTCCGGCGCGCCCTGTAGCGCAGCCGTGCCCAAAACCGTACACTGATGAAATCAAGACTGGAACCTAGACACAGCCTGTCATGCTAGCAAAACCGACGGGCTCATGCAAATATGCCGTTACCGATCGCTTGCGAAACCCCCCAAGAACCACCGGGCGTCGCCCGCGATCGCGGGCCGGCTCTCCTGAAAACGACGATTCCAGCGTAAAACG
>CAZYXP010000242.1:0-4947 GCA_964651325.1 uncultured Phycisphaeraceae bacterium | reverse complement strand
CTACAGGCACGTCTCCACAATCTCGCGCAAATCCTCCTCCTTGACATCATCCCGAATCACCGGCTTGCCGATCCTCTCGATCAGAACAAACCGCAAACGGCGCTGGCGCGATTTCTTGTCCACCTGCATGCGCTGCGCCAATTGATCGAAGTCAGCGGGCCGATCCAGGCGAGTCGGCAACCCCAAACGCTCCAGAAGCTCGGTAATCCGACCGACGCACGCGGCGTCTATCAGCCCGTACCGCTCTGAAAGATGCATCGCCGCGACCATTCCGAGTGAGATGCACTCCCCGTGCCTCAGCCGAAACGCCCCGCAAGCCTCGATCGCATGTCCCAGTGTATGCCCGAAGTTGAGCATGATCCGGGATGTCCCGGACTCCCGAGCGTCGCCCGCTACAAACCGGGCTTTGGTCTGCAAATTGGTGTGAATCAGGTGGGATAGAGCGGCCTCATCCAGCGCGACGATTTGATCCGCCTCGGTTTCGTGCCATTTGAGGAACTCCTCGCTATCAATCACCGCATGCTTGACCGACTCGGCCAAGCCCGCCCGTACGTCTCGAATGTCCAAACTGGACAGGCAAAGTGGGTCCACTGCCACAAGGAACGGCTGATGGAACGCGCCAACCAGGTTTTTCCCCTCAGGAAGATTGATGGCCGTCTTGCCGCCCAAGCAGGCGTCGACATCCGCCTCCATCGTCGTAGGGCAAATCACAAAACGCACGCCCCTCATCCACGTGGCGGCCGCAAATCCGGCCAGATCGCTGACCATGCCCCCTCCCAATGCCAGAATCACGCTTTCACGGTCGAATCCGCCGGAAGCCAAGGCGCGGTGGAGCTCCGCTAGCCGCTCGTAGCCCTTGGAGACCTCCCCGGCCGGAACCACAAGCAGCCGGGGCTCAAACCCAGATGCCGCGAGCGAATCAAGGATCCTTCCGGCATAGAGCGGGGCAACCCGGTCATCGGAAATGACGGCCACTCGAGGTCGGCCCTCCGGATCGGCCAAAGCAGCCGCAAGCTGCTTCCCAATATCCTGAAGCACCCCGGTACGAACCAATACGCTCGTTTTGGCACCATCAAGCTCGATTTCGATTTGGCGCATCAAAATCCTCTGGCGTGGAAACGGTCCAATCCCTGCCGGCATGGGTTTTTCGACCGGCAACACGCAACTTTTTTCTCTGGCGGGCGTATAAAGGGAGATAGATCCGCCGTCGGACGGTGTGCCCTGCACGCGCAACTGCAGCGATCTCGTCGCAAAACCGCCGCTTGACTCGGCAAGACTGGAATCGCCCTAACCCCTATATTCACAAACCCTTACGTACAAACTCAACGACCGAGACGGGCCCGCCGCATCCGTTAGCGGCAGGCCTCCTCGTTGACGAAACCGTATAGTCTGGTACACTCTCGCCATGCCAAAAGCAATACTAGAAAAACCGAAGTCGACAACGAAGACAAAAACCAGCGCATTTCCAACACAGGTGCGCACTTTTCGCTCTGCGCTTAACTTTTTAAATTCCCTCACGAACTACGAGCGGGCTCGGCGTCGTCAGTACAATGCCGCAAACTTTGGATTGGCCAGGATGAACCGTATCCTGAGCGCTTTGGGTAAACCACAAAAGACGTTCAAGAGCATTCACATCGCCGGGACCAAGGGCAAAGGCAGCACCGCTTCAATGGTTTCAGCCATGCTCGCGGCCAGCGACCTGAAAGTGGGGCTTTATACGTCTCCGCACATTCTCGACATTCGCGAACGAATTGTCGTCGGCGACGACATGATTTCTGAGGCGGCCTTCACGCGAGCCATCTCCAAAGTCATCGGATGCTTGGCGAAGGCCCGCGTAACGAAGCCGACCTATTTTGAGGTGCTCACGGCCGCAGCTATCCAACATTTCGCAGATCAGGAAGTGGACATTGGCGTCATCGAGGTCGGCCTCGGCGGTCGACTCGACTCGACCAACGTTCTTCAGCCGGAAGTGGCCGGCATTACGAACATCAGCTACGACCACCTGGAGCAACTCGGCCCGGATCTAGAGTCAATCGCACGGGAGAAGGCCGGAATCATGAAGCGAGGGGTCCCCGTGGTCTCCGCTCCGCAGACTGAGAAGGTGCGCCAAGTGTTGCGGGACGTGGCGGAAGAAGTAGGCGCGCCGATCCGTTTCTCTGACGAAAACGCTCAATTCAGCTATCGATTCGAGTTTTCGCGGTCGGTTGGACGCCACGCTCGCATCTGCCTGACAACCAAGAATTGCCGTTTCGAGCACCTTCACGTGCCGCTCCAGGGTGAGCACCAGGCCGCCAACTGCGGATTGGCGCTAACCATCCTTGATACCCTCAAAGAGCAGGGCGTCGAAATCGACGACCAAAAAGCCATGACCGGCCTTGCCAACGTCAAAATGGCCGGGCGAATGCAGATCATCTCAGAACAGCCGCGCATTCTGGTGGACGGCGCGCACAACGCCTCCAGTATCGATGCTCTGATGCGCGCGATCGGGCAAAATGTGCCCTACGACTCGATGATCGTCATTTTTGCCTGCCACAAGGATAAGGACATCTCCGGCATGCTCAAGCATCTGCAGCTTGGGGCCGACAAGATGATCTTTACGGCAATCGATTCTCCCCGCGCGGCAGATCCCCACGAACTCGCGGCGGCGTACACGGAGCGGTGTGGCAAGATGGCTCAGGTAGCCGAATCGCTCGACGAGGCCATGACCATCGCTCAGAGCGCTCATTCGCGCGAGGACATCATTTGCATTACCGGCTCGTTCTACCTGGTCGGGGAAGCCATGCGAGCCTTTGGCACGCTCCTGTAGCGTGGCCGACACGGCAATTCCGGACCGGCAGCGGTACGCTCTCGGCTGAATGGGGATTGCGGCTCCATCCGTGGTTCTTTTGCGCAAAGATAGAAGGGATTCTTGGGAGCCACCGCCGGGAAACCGACATTCTAGTAGATGATGAGCAACCGACCCCGCAAAGCCAGGTTTGTCGCCGGCACCGTGGTTCTCCAGGAACCGGTCGATTGGGACGAGGGCGCCACGCTAATCGTGACGCCTGCGCCGCCTTACCCCATTGAGCCGTGCCTCGACGGCCCGGTGATTATCGCCGGTTTTGGCCTGTCCGGTCGATGTGTGGCGGATTTGCTGGATAGCTCAAAAGTACCCTATGTTGTTGTCGAGCGGAACCCGGCCACCGTGGTCACCCAGCGAAATCTGGGCCGAACGATCATCGAAGGTGACGTCACCGACGCGGCCACGCTGCTCGCGGCGCACCTGCACTCCGCCTCCATGCTCGCGCTAACCATTCCCAACGAAGACGCCGTATTGCAAGCGGTCACCCTGGCACGCAAGCTGAAGCCGGATATTTTCATCCTCGCACGCACCCAGTATTCGTCGAAGGGCATGCGCGCCTTACAACTCGGCGCTGACGCCGTGATCAAGGCTGAACAGGCGGTTGCGCTGCAATTCTACGAGCATTTGAGCAAACGCCTTCAGTCGTGCCCCCAGCAGACTCAATCGCAACCCGATTAACGCCGGGCCGCTCGCGGTGGCGGTGGCCTGTCCTCTGGACGTGGGGAACCGATGATTCTGCGATCACCGCGGCGGATGGTCCGAGGGCTGGCGCCCGCGGCTCTGAGTTGGCTTCCCCACCGCTCAGCTCGTCTCCATGATCAGTAGCGCCATACCACCAAGATAGACCAAACCGATGAGGACGGAATCGAAGCCCATGCCGAAGCGCCCCAACATTTTGTGCTGGCTCTTGTAGGCCAATCCGCCCACGGCGATGGCGGTGAGCATCACGGCCATCAGCCCCGCAATCAAAGCGTGGACCGCGTCAAACTGCCCGGCCGGCATCAGCAAGGGATCGCCTCGAACGAGGGACACTCCCTTGATGAGCGGGATCACGAAGATGTTGAACATGTTGGACCCGAAGATGTTGCCCAGCGCGAGATTGAGGTTGCCCAGGCGCACGGCGGCAATGCTCGTGGTGATCTCGGGAAGCGAGGTGGCGAGCGCCAAGAATCCAGCACCCACAAACGTCTCACCGAGCGGTCGGCCGATCAAGGCGATTTCATGCACGGAAAGCGTGTCGCCGATTTGCGCCAGCCACCACGCCGCAACCACGATCACCAGCGCGACCGCGCCGAGTTGAAGCCCATCGGCAAGGCTGAGCCGACCCTGATCTCCGGAGGCTGAGGCCGACTCGTTGCGACGCTCAAACCGATAGGTCAATCTCATGCAACCAAGGTAGGTCGCCATGATCGCCAAGGCCCAAAAGCCCTCGCAAATCTGCGCAACGCGGGGGCTTGCGGCAAACTTCTCCCCAAGCACCACCCCAAAAAGCGCCAGCCCCATCAGCAACAATCCGAAGGAACTGGTCAGCGTGTGGGCCCCGCTTGCCTTCCGCAACACCGACCCACCGCGCACGACGGCATTGAGCAAAACGAGAATGGTGATGTTGAAAGAGCAGCTCCCGAACAGCGCGGCCATAGCCATGCCGGGATTGCCGATCCAAACGGCCGTCCCCCCCGTGACCACCTCCGGAAGGCTCGTCACCGTCGCCAGCAGGATCAACCCAATCCAACCGGACGCGATGTTGAGCTTCTGCGCCAGATCGTCCGCCAGGCGCGCAAAACGCCTGCCCGCTAGCACCACGCACAGACCCGCGACGAACAGCTCGGCGAACAGCGCCCACGTGGGCAATTCGGCCCCATATATCCATTGGCTAATCAAAACTCAGGTCGTCCTCTGTGCATTGTAGGGTGAAATCCACGCCTCTTCGCGGTTCGGAGTATATCGGTTGTTGGCCGCGGCGGGCAGTTTGAATTCCGGCCGAAGGCAACCGCTCTGCCACAGGCACAGAGGTCCGTGACAGAATCGGCGGCTCAGCGCGGTGCGCTCTTGCAGCTAGAAAGGTATTGGGCCTCAGCGATTCATGGGGCCGGACCGCGTTTGGC
>CAZYXP010000241.1:0-4976 GCA_964651325.1 uncultured Phycisphaeraceae bacterium | reverse complement strand
CTAGAGCACCTGCCTTACAAGCAGGGGGTCGTGGGTTCGAGTCCCCCATCGCCCATGGCATTTTCTTCCGATTCAGGTCTCCCATGTGACAGGCCAAGCCCGATTGTTGATGCCGCTATCTTGGCTCTGATTCCATGGCTTGGCCCCTCGCCAAGACGAAAAAAGGGGCGCCCCAGTTGGGCGCCCCGCGGCGTTCATTCGAATTGGGAAAGAGTCAAGGCCTCGATCATCCCTTGCCACTTCGGCTTCTCGACAAGCTCCTACGCTTGAGCCTTTCGATCACCCGCTACGCCCGACTGTCTGCGGCTGCCCCGTATCGCCGCCGGCCCATGCCGCACAGCCCCATCATCATCAGCGGAAGCATAGCCATGCCGCCGGCTCCGCAGGCCAGGCTTGGATCTGTGTTTTCCTGCTCGATTACCTCGTCGCAACTGTCACCGATGCCGTCGCCGTCGGCGTCGACTTGATTCGGATTGAAAAGCTCGGGGCAGTTGTCGAGGCAATCACGAACACCGTCCACATCCGAATCCGAGAGATCGTCCTCGCCGGGGCAGCGATCGCAACCGTCGATCACGCCGTCGCCGTCGGAATCGGCCTCACATTCGTCCGGCGTGCCATCGCTGTTGCAGTCTTCGCTCGTGCCGTTGGCGATGTCCGCGTCGTCCTCGATCCCGTTCTCGTTGCAGTCCGTGGTCGCGTTCACCTTGACGAAGAACGAGTACTCCGGTGTCTGCGGATCGTCGCTGTCGAGAACAACCTCAAACTCGCGCGCACCCGTATCGGAGACGTTGACGGCCAGGGCCAGCGTGGCACTCTGATCAGGAGCGATCTCCGTCGTGGACAGAGTTGCCGTGGCATCGTCGATGTTCCCGTCGCTCAGCTCGAACACCTGTACAGGGGCGTCCAAGTGGAGCGTGGCATTGCCCACGTTGGTCACGGTGAAGGCCTGCAGCTTCGTGAAACCGGCTTGCACGGCACCCAGGTCGAAGGTTTCGGCATCGGCAAGGATGTCGCCATCGACAGAGACCTGAATCCGCGGTGCCAGCTCGACGTCCTCATCGATCACGGTGGCCGTGAAGGTGATCGCATAAGCTTGTCGTTGCGGGTCGTTGGTGAGCATGGTAAGCGTGCCGGCATACTCGCCCGCCGTCGTGCCGGTGTAGGCAACCGTCATGGCCGCCGGATCGCCCGCATTGATTTCCTCGTTAAGCTGCAGCTCATACTCGAAGCCTGCATCGCCTTCGGTCGTGGCCGAGGTAATCACGAGGGGCGCGTCACCGTCGTTGTAGATGGCCAAGGCGTCGCTAATCGTCTGCCCTGCCAGTGTTTCGCCGAGGTCATACGTATCGCCGGAGTCGATCGCGATCTGGTTCTTTTCGACCCGCATTTTCGCCACCGGGGCGATCTGGGCTTCAAGCCCTTCGGCCAACAGCGTGAACGTGTATTCAGGATTGGTCGGATCGTTGCTGTAGATCGTCAACGCCATTTCGCGAGGACCGATCGAGGTCGGAGCAAACGTCACCGTCATGTCCGTGGATCCGGGAGCCGGAATCTCTTTCTCTTGCAGCTCCACTGAAAAGTCCGAGACTTCGCCGCCGGTTAGCTCTTGGATCGTCACTTCTTCGGTCAGCGTACCGAGCACAAGCACGGCGTCGCCGAGGTTTCTGACGCTGAACGTCTCGTCAATCGTAGCGCCAAGCTCAGCAGCGCCCAGGTCGTACGTATCGTCCGGGTTGATCGGGTTGTTCACCTGCGTGACCAACAGACTCGGCAACGCTACCTCGGCCTCCTGTACCGTAACCTCTAGCACGACCTCAAACTGCGGGGTGACCGGATCGTTGGTTCTCATGGTGAGCAGAACTTGCGTGGTCCCGACGTCAAGGGCGTCGAACGCAAAACCAACGATGCCAAAACCGCCGGAGACAATCTCAGTGGCAACAACATTGACGGCCGCGTTGGCGATGTTGCCCGTGATCGCTGTGAGTGTGGCGCCGCCGACGTTGTTGAATGCCAAAGGCCCCTGGCCGAAGTTTCGGATCGTAAGCGCTTCGCTAACGGTATCCCCGGCAACCACCTCGCCAAAATCAAACGTATCGCCCGACTGAAGCTGAGTGGTCTCGAAAAGCACGGTCATCTCGGGTACCACGGGCTCCTCGAACTGAGCGGTCAGCGTGACATGATACTGTTCGTTGATCGGATCATTGCTGTGAATGAGCACTTCGACGCTAACCGAGCCCGGCTCGGCTGACGTGAACCCTACGGTCATGACGCCGAACCCGCCTCCGGGGGCCAAAGATTGCGGCAAGTTAAGCGCAAAATCCGAAATGTTCCCGGAAACGGCCCCCAATGGCGTTGCAAGATCGTCAAACACCAGCGCATCGTTGCCGAAATTGCGAACCACAAACGCCTCGCCTGCCTGTTCCTGCGTCTCGAACGTGCCCAGATCGAACGTATCGCCCGAGGCTATAGACGTCAGGTTGTGTGATATTGTCAGGTTCGGGGCCGCGCTGGCGCTGTCCGTCAGCGCCAGGACCGCTACCCAACCACAGGCGACGCAGGCCACCTTGTAGCCGTAGCCGCGCGTCGCGTATCCGTATCCGCGGCTCTTGCTCGCGTTGCTGGTCCCATAACCGTTGTCGCTCTTGTGGGTCTTTGTCGTCAACATCGTTTCGTCTCCTCTCGGCCGCTTGGCCGTCGTTGGTCAATGGCTCCGGCCGGCCCGCATAGGCCTGTATGCCGAATCGCATGAGGAGACTTGGCGCTGCTGACGTGCAATCTTTCGCGCCAAACAAGTTTTTTCTCGATGTTCGCAATCGAACACAACCCCGGAACGAGAACCGGGTCGGATATGGCATCAACCGTGTTTACGGTGGCCCGTCCGGGCTGAAGCCGGCTCGGGAGATAAGGATGGACCGCCGGACCGAATTGCTTCCGCTTACTATTCGTCCTGAAGGTCGTGCAGCGCGCGTAGCATGTCCCGCTGCTCGACCAATCCGACGATTTTTCGGCTTTCCCCCTCGCTGGCCACCGGAAGAACCCCGACATTGTCCTCGGAGAAAAACCGCGCTAACTCGTCCAGCGTGACCCCCGGCGAAACGACTCGAGACTTCGGATCCGCCAAGTCGACGGCCGTCACTAGATCGCGCATCACCGGATCGTAGATGACATCACGCACGTCATTGAAATGAATAACCCCTAGCAGGTTCCCATCTTCGCAAACAACGGGGAAATGGCTATGCGTTGATCGCTCGATGAAGTGCAAGACCTCATCCAAGGTGGCCGACGCCTCGATCACCTGCACGTTGGTACGCATGATGTGCCTGACGCAGAGTTCTTCGGCAGGCGATTCGGCGTTCGCTTTACGGACCACGCCCAGCGCATGCAGGATGGGCCCAAGCGCCAGCCGCAAGAACGAAGGACCAGCGTCGCCGTCAACCGTGCGGCGCATCAGCGTGATGGCCTTGACCTCTCCTCCGTCCCGAACGCGCCGTTTGAGCAAGAGCGGGCCGATCAATTCAAACACCACGACGCTGCCGAGCACCACCGTCGAGAAACGCTGCGCGAGCGGATGATCCCAACTGCGTTGCACGAATGCCGCAAGACCGATCACGACGGCCGCCTGACACAGCAGCCCATCGCCGAGCCGGCCGGAGGTGCGCTGCGGACCCCCGGCCCATCGGACGCCGACGTATCCGCCAAGGCGTTTGCCGGCAAGACGGAGCCCCACATAGCCCGCGCCCAGCCACCCCATGTGGGCCAAGTCGGTCAGGTGCAACCCATAGCCGGCCATGACGAAGAACGCGGCGAAAATCGGCGATCCAATCGTCCGCAACGATTCAACAAGCTTTTGCGCATCGATGGCGATGTTGAAGAACACCGCGCCCATCGTCAACGCGGTGAGTAGGAAATTGTAGGTAAGCCCGCTGTTCGTGCCGGCGAGCCATTTCTCGCCTTCTCCCACGAGGACAAACATCGCAAAAAACGCGATCAGAGTCTCGGCAAGCGGCAATTTGCTGTGCACCACGCTGATGACCAGCCCAAGGATCAAGCCGAGCACGATGCTGCCCACGATCGTGACGCCCAGGCTCCACCAGAGCAGATCAGCCTCACCTTCAATCGCGCCGAGCATACCCATCGCGCTCAGCAAGATGTACGACGTGTAGAACAGAATGATGCAAACGACATTGTTGAAGCCCGTTATGCCCAGGAGGGTGTCCGTGATTGGCCCCTTGGCGTCGTATTCCTGAAGCACCGCAAGCGTCGCCGCCGGCGCCGTCGCTATGGCCGCGGCTCCCAGTAGTATGGCCAATGCTACATGGATCGCGCCGCCCGACCCGGGCATCGTCAACATCGCGATGACCAGCGAGCCGCCCGCCACAAGCCCGAAGACCGCGCCGGATTCACAAAGCATGATCTGCGCAGACCTGAATCCAACCGAACGCATTCGCCCGCGCTCGAAGACACCGCCAATCGTAAAAAGAATCAACCCCAGCGCCAGGTCCTTGACCGCTCCAAGTGGAATCTCGGCCTCGCGCAGCGCTTCCAACCGTATGGCGCCTTGTTCCCCAACTCCCAACACGGCCTCGAGCGTCAGCTTCAGCCCGAGACCACCGAGCAGAAACCCGACGACCCGCGGCAAGTAGGCGTTGTGGGCAAAATGACCCCCACCGATAGCGGCCACGAGCATTAAGCCCAGCAACATCCCCGATCCTGCGACATCAGCCGAAATTGCGGAACTTGCGGTCAGCGCATCCAACACCCTTGCCACCCTTCATTCTCGATTTCGCTCAGACGGACCGAGGCCCGTAGAGAACTGGAACCGAAGCCAATCGGGCGAGGGCATCTGGCCCGCCCGGTTACTGCGACGCGATATTGGACGGGAAATTCAGGTCGGCCGCAACCACGAGTGGCGTAGCCTGTGAACCCTCGGTCCATAACACTTGCGGCGGCTTCGATGCCTGTCATTCATCAAGCCT
>CAZYXP010000240.1:0-5001 GCA_964651325.1 uncultured Phycisphaeraceae bacterium | reverse complement strand
CTGCGCTCCGAACGACCTTGCGCTGTACTCTTAGCGCGCTGGCATCTTGGTTGACGTTGTGATAGTGTATTGCCGCTCCGATGGACGACCGCCACTGCGGTCGCGACACTGCGGTGGCGGTACTGCGGTGGCGGTACTGACTCCGCGCGGGCAGAATGGCTGAAGTACATGACACGGAGGACGGCAATGTTTACAGCGGAACCATTTCTGACGATGGTGGCGGCGCGGACATGTTTGGTTTTGGTAGGGTGCAGCCTGCTGCTTGCTGGTTGCAGCGTGCCGGTGATTCCGGATGAGGAGCCCGTCATCACTTCGGCCACCATCAAGATCGATTTTTCGGCAGGAGCGGATCCGATCAACGTGTACGACGTTGAGACGGGCATTCCGTCTCGGCGCCTCGCACGGTTCACGAATATCGACACCGCCGGCATTGCTGTGAACCAGGGTGCGTTCGATTTTGCCGTCGAGAGCGTAGAGATCAAGCCGATTGCGCCATCCGCCCCCAAGGGCACAGTCGCGCAGCAGGTCGACGCCGCGGGATGCCTGAACGCTTGCGGCGCGGCGGCGACCCAAGTAGCGCCGGAGATTTGCACCGATGTTTGCGAGAATAATGTCATTGACGTGCGCCTGTGGATCAACACGATCGAGGTGATTTCGGCTGACTGTACCGACGGCGACGAATATGTGTTTCACGTGAAACAGGATGAAAACAACAACGTCGTGGAAATCACGCGGGAGCCGGCGGATTTTATCGGACAGACGGCCGATCTAATCAACAGCGGCTCGTTTGGAGGGTGCGTCCAGGTGGTCGCCCCCTTCACTGGGCAGGTGTTGCTTAATGAATTGGTGATCACTATCGAGCCCTAGCTACGCGAGTCGAGGGGCTCGGGGGTGGCGTGTGAGGCACGGTTCGGATTCCGACGTTGAGGGGTTTGCTCGACAAGGCAAGCGATATCGAGCCACCTTCATGCGTCGCATCACGTCTTCGGGGATCGGCCTGAGTCGATGGGCCGTTATTTTGAAGCATGCGCGACGATCTTCAATTGAATCTTGCTCATCAGGTTGGCGCACTGCGTCAGGAAAATCGAGAACGCGCGGTCGCCGCGGAGTTCATCATGGGTCAGTTCTCGTAAGGCGCGCAGCTTGATGCGGGTGACGTCGTCGAGGAATGCTTCCAATTCCGCCACGTCGGTGGTGTTCATCTGTTCGGCCTCGATCTGCAGGGTTTGTTCCAAGAGCTTGTCCAGGTGCCCCTTCTCGGCCTGGATGCGGACCCGTCGTTCTCGTTCGCTGAGCCGGCGCCAACGGTCCCACAACAGGTAGATTGCAGCCCCGAAGGCGAACAGCAACTCTTTGGTGGCCACGAGTGACTCCATGACGACGGCCATGCGGCCAAATTGGTCCTCGGGGTCAAAATAGAGCCTCGCCACAGGATGCAGCGGGATCGGCGACCAGGTCGAGACGTCTTTTCGTGGAATCAGGAGCGGGAACTCTGCCTGGAGCCCTTCTTCATAGAGTGAGCCCAGAACCTGTGTTACGAGTGTGTTCGAGGCGTCCTTCCGCACGGCGAAGAAGGCGGTCGTTGCCACCGTCGTCACCGATTTCGCGGGGACCGGCGGCGACGCGGAATAATACCCACGGGGAATTTCGTATTCCCTGAAATGGACGGAGTGGGCGCTGATGGCCTTGGCCACATCAATGGGGAGAAGATCGAACTGGCCTGTGCGCAAGAGTTGCGTCAGGTCGGGATTGTCCATGCCGGTTGTTACGATCGCAGCGTCGAGCGCTGTATCTTCAAGGAGGGATTTGAAGTAGCGATGCTCTTTGGATTGCTGTTTCACGGGCAGTCCATAGTATGCGAGAATCTGCAAGGCGCTTTGGCGCATGCCCGATTCTTCCGTGCCCAACAAGAGCGTGCGTTCGGAAAGGTCCGCGATTGATTGAATTCCTCGCCCCGTGCGCACGATCACATGGACGGGTTCCGGATAATAAGGCGCTACGACTGTCAGGCCGTCCATGGAAACGGAACCGCCCTGGAGGATCGCCAATTCCACTATTTCATCTTCGTCGGTCGACAGGAGCCGAGTTGTGTTGGCCACCGAGCCCGCGGTGGGCACGAGCATCACATCTAGACCCGTGCGAGCCTCCAGGATTGCCTTTAGGCGCTCGCCGACTTTGTAATATTCGCCGCCCTTCGCCCCCGTCGCGATCCTGATCCGCGGCGGCAGCGTATCACGCGTCGCATACCATGAGACGATAGACACGACCAGTATGGCAAGCATCACGCCTGCGAGGATTCTACGAACTGTCTTGGTCGATGCTAGAGGCATTTGTTCTCGTCCATCAATTGCCAAATGCGTCTTCGCGCTTGGCCGCCTTTGCGAGCGGGGGGTTGCATAGCTCTGCATGGCGCCGACCGACGTCGCCCCGAACACCTCGGACATCAACGGCAAACGCGCCCACAAGAAGCGACAACAGACAGAATCATACTATACACGAATCACCATGCCCTTGCCATGGCAGCCCGAGCGCGTATTATTCTTGCTTCGCCCTGCGGCCAGTACCCAAGTGGGACATGTCGAACCGCATGGCGGCCTGGTCGTTGGTTCCAAGAATAAGCCATGTGGGCAGCGTGAAGCATCAGTTGCCCGAAGGAGGACATTTCATGTCGGATCATCAGGTGCAAGACGATAGCTGTATGCAAATGGGCGCGCTTGTGGAGGCGCATCGGAAGTTCGAGCCGTTTGTCGGCACGTTCAAGGCCGAGGTCAAAATGTGGATGGGGCCGGGCGATCCTATGATCTCCACGGGCAACATGACCAACACGCTCGATCTTGGCGGCCGCTACTTGCAGCAGTGCTACCAAGGGGATCCGTGCGAGGGGCCGTTTGGAGAGTTCGCCGGTCGCGGCTACTGGGGCTACAACACGACAAGTGAAAAGTACGAGGGTTTCTGGATCGATACGGCTTCTACCATGATGCAGTACGAAACCGGCGAGGTCGACTCCTCCGGCAAGATTTGGACCATGCGCGGCGAGTTGGCCTGCCCGCAGAGCAAAGACGTCATGAAGAAACGCTCGGTCATCACCTGGAAAGACGCGGATCATCATTCGATGGAGATGTTCTTCACCGGGTCGGATGGCAACGAGGGTAAGGCCATGGAGATTCAATACGAAAGAACGTCTTGACCCGATTGGTTCAGACCAGTGGGCAGTCATCACGCGGCATGCGATATGAACGCGGCGAGTCTGGCGTATTGTTGGAGGGTATTGCGCAGTCGCGATCCGAGAGGGCGGTGGCCGCGCCGCCCCGTTGCCCGCGGTTTTTGGCAAGAAACGGGGAATCTCGGATGACTTCTTGGCGATGTTCGCCCGATGTATCGCGGCCAACGCTGCTCCGAGGGCTTCGATTTTCGATTCTCGGGTGTGGTCATATTCTGCGGCAACATCGTTCCACGCCATGCGGTGGGGCGTGATCGACCACCGCAAGGGTCAAAGAAGTCGGATTGACCCGCTGTGCCCGTGGCATTGCCACAATGTATGGCCACACCCTCGATTTTCGCGTCGCGGCGTGGCCGTTTGCCTGTCTCGGAATCAAACCTATAATGCCACTAGCGAGATGAGTTGAAGGCCCATCCGCTGATTTCACGATTACCGGGCTCGGTTGGCTTGACGCCCCGTCTGGGACGTCTGAGTCTTGGACGTCTGACGAGGCACGTATTTTCGCGGACTTGCCATGACGTTCGTATGGAGCCGCGCTGTCGCGAATACGAGACAGGCTGCTGCGAATACTAGCGTTCCCGGAGGAGCGGCAGTTCAGAGATTGGGTGATCGTTTGATCGAGATCCCTTGGGAGAGGTGTCCGAGCGGCTGAAGGAGCTGGTTTCGAAAACCAGTGTGCGGTTTACACTGTACCGGGGGTTCGAATCCCCCCCTCTCCGGTTCTTTGCGGCGTCGTAACTGCTTTGTTTTGAGTGGGTTACGGGCGTTCCATTTGGCGCTTCGGCCGAAGGCGAAATGGCCATTTGCGGCCAGTTTTGCCCCCTTCCGGAAACCTCTTTCCGTATGTCAGACCGTATGTCTGAGCGAGCCGGTTTGGTGGATGGCGACCGAACGGGGCCTATCGCTCCATCGGTCCCTGTGGCTCGCTGCGATTCGCGTTTCTCTGGCTCTAAAGAGATACGTGGGATCCGGTTGACGGCCCCATACATGTCGATGAGGCGTGGGTCTGTGTATATTTTCGTGGTAAGCCGCACATCGGTATGACGCATTTGCTCCATGGCCTCACGTCCAACAGGACATGGGCCACCCGGCGCCGCTACCCGCCACCCGATACTTCCACGCGGCAACCCAAGGGTTCGGCGCTGCACGCGGCATGACCCTACTCTAGCTCGCTTATCCGCCGAGCAGGGACAGGACGTTTTGCGACTGGGCATTGGCGATGGCCAGGATGCTGTTTCCGGCCTGAACCAGAATCTGCGACCGGGTCAGTTCCGACGTCTCTTTTGCAAAATCCGTATCCCGAATGACGGCCTGTGACGCGGTCAGGTTTTCGGTCGTAATCGCCAACTGCCGCACATTGGTTCGCAAAGCGTTTCGCTCGAAGGCGCCAAGCCGGCCTCGCAAAACGGCAACCTGAGTGATGACTTCATCGACGACTTTCTGACTTTCGACGAAATTCCCAGTATTCAGGGCGAACCGCTGGCCGTCCTGCAATTCGGAAAGGAAGCCGACAATGGCGTTGCCCAGGCGGTTGGCCTGCATGTTCTTGACGCCGATGTTCTCCTGCAGGTTCGGCGTGACGCGCGGACCCAGCTGAAAGAGCGCGCCGCCTCCCTTGATCGCGAACTTGGAGGAACCCAATCCCGACGCCAGGGCGCCGCTGCCAAACGTCTCATTGAGGACGGTCTGCACCTTCAAGTTGGAGCTCTGAATGGATAGCTTCAGTCCGTCCGCATTGGTGCCCACGCCGTTGATCGTCGTCTGCGCATCGCGCTGAGGAT
>CAZYXP010000239.1:0-5050 GCA_964651325.1 uncultured Phycisphaeraceae bacterium | reverse complement strand
AGGTCGTAGCAGGTCTTCACGTAGCGGATGGTTTCTTCGATACTCCAACGTTTGACCCATCTTCTACAGTTGTTTTTTGACGGTCGTTTAGTTTCAAGGGTTTACGAGGCACATGGCGGGCTGTGGCACCACAGTTTGGTTGTCCGGCACAAGGCTTGGTCTATTGGCGCAGGGTTGGGGGCGGCGCCACGCCGGCGGCGCGCATGACGTCATGGCACGTTCCTCTGAGTTCGGTGCGAAGGAAGTAGGTTTTGTCGTTCAGGGTGAGTTCGGTCTCTTGCAGGGCCTCGAGGTCGCGTCGGATGTCGTCCCATTCGTAATGACGGCCTTTTTCTTCGAGCCGTTCGTATAGTTCGGTCTTCAAGACCAGGGCCAGGAAGCTGCAAAAGACGTGACCGCGAATCGTCTCGTCGCATTTGTGGTAGATGGGCCGGGTCTCGAGGATGCTCTTGGTCGTGCGGAAAACTTGTTCGACCGTCCACAGTTGTTTGTATTTGAGGGCGGTGTCTTTGGCCGATAAGGCGGTGTTGGTGCGCAGGACCCATTTGCCGTCCAAACGGGCCTCGGCCTTGAGCTTGTCTTCGTCGATCATGAAGTGGCGGCCATCGGTCTTGAGGTATCGGCGATAGCCTTTGTTGCCCACCAGGCTCTTGTCGCCCTGTTTGAGCTGGGCGCGAAGGTGGGCGGCGATGGCTTCGCGGTCGGCCGCGTCTTTTTGGGCTTGGTCTTCGTTGTGACACACGACGTAGCGCCGGTCGCCGACGAAGACTTCCTTGACCTTCAGCGGGCTGGGCGCCTTGGGGTCGTCGCTTTTGGGATAGACTTCGCGGTACCGCCCGGCCCGGCTCAAGACTTCGGTTTTGACCTCTTTTTGTTTGCGCATGCGGGCGCCGAGAATGTAGGTGAGACCGGGGGTGCTTTCGAGCACCTCGATGGTCTTGGCGCTGATCGTGCCGCGGTCCGCCACGACGCAGACCGCGCCGATGTGAAAGCGTTCGCGCAGGCGTTCGACGATGGGGAGAAGGGTCTTGACGTCGGTCGTGTTGCCCGGCCACAATTCGCAGCAGACCGGCCGGCCCTCGCCGTCCAGCACCGCGCCCACGACCATTTGCTTGAGGTCCGGCCGGTGGTCCTTGCTCTTGCCGCGCCGCCCTATCGTATCGCCGCCTTCCCCCTCGAAGTAGATCGACGTGGTATCGAAGAACACCACGTCAAGATTCGTGAACAGGTCCTGCCGCCGGGCGAACAAGGCCTCCTCGGCAAGGTCTTTGGTGCAACGCGGGGCAAAGGGCGTCGCGCCAGCCTGTTTGTCCTCCGGCAACTTCTCGCCCAGCCAGCCCATGGCGCGGTAAAGTTGGTGTAGGGACAAGTCCTCCACCCCCGCGATCCGGTAATCTTCCCGCCACTTTTCCGCCGCGCGGTCCGAGCCCGAGGCGAACAAGCGATGCAGCACCGTCAAGAAGACCGCCCGCTCCACATCGAAACCGAACCTCCGATGGGCCAGCAATCGATCGAGCTCCCGGTCTATCCCCAGCGCTTCCCATAGGCGGCCAAAAACCAGGGCGGGACCGATTCTCTTAACCCCTTTGGCCTGGATGCTGCCCTCACGATGGGCGCTGACTATGTGCACTTCATTGCACAGCTTGGCCAATCGGCAAGTGAGTTCATCCAACCGGCCCGACGCGCTGAGTTCGTCCATACGCCCCAGACTGGCGATGACCTGCTGCTTGTGCGTGCCGTTGACCCTGCGGTTCTCGACGATCTGGAGGTACCGAAACTTTCCGCTGACCTTGACTCTCGGGAACATCGTGGGTTCCTCCTGATGACACCACAATGATGCCACAAATCACACTGAAAGTCAAGCGAAAACACTTATTATTCTCTATACTATTGGCACCACATATTCGCCGTTTAGCCAAACCCTGCCTTGAAAACAAAGGACTTACAGCAAAAAACGCTCCGAAACTGTAGAAGATGGGTATAACGGAAAAACCCTGTTGGCCGAAGAGGTGGCCCGGGGATGCCGGTGCAGGTACGCCAAAATGGTGACGCGCATTGAAGGGGGCAAGGAACGGGTGTACGAACTTCACTTCGGCTTTCGCAGAGTGCGCTTGCCAGAACGTGAAGAAACCCTCTATTTGTTGGTGATTCACGGCTTTGGCGAAAAACCGCTCATGCTGCTGACCACCGAGCCTTTGCGCAGCACCTTCAAGGGCCTGTGGCGTATGGTGCGGGCCTATCTCAAACGTTGGAGTATCGAAGAAACCATCCGCTACGTGAAGACCTGCTACGACCTGGAGAACGTACGGGTCTTGAACTACCAGGGCTTGCAGAATCTCATGCCGCTGGTGTTGGCGGTCACCTTCTTCGCCGCCTGTGTCCTCGACCACGATGCCCGCCTTCGCGTCATGGCGGGCTACGTCGAAAAGGCCGCCAAACGACTCTTTGGCGTGCCTGACTTCAAGTACTATGCCCTTGCCGACGGGCTACGGGCCATCTTCATGCGCCACCCAGGAAAGGCTGTAACGCGTTCAAAGCAGCCCGACGACCTTCAAATGACCCTTTTCGCCCTCGAACCCACATAGGGCAACCTGAGAGAAGAATTCTTGGGGGAAGTCCTGGTATTCGGACAGGAGTTCCCCCAAGAAACTGTTGTGTGAATTCGTAAGCCATTGTCTCGCAATATCTTCGAGGTGGCTGTAAATGGGCGACGTGCATTTTGGGGGATCTCTGTTGACGTTGAACGGACCTCTATGTTGCGTCAGGATACGGATGCAAAAAGTCGTAACCTTAGACGCAGCAAGGAGGCCCGCTGATGAATGCTCCCAAAGTTGCTGGGAATTTGCGAAAGCGTATTGGCCGATTTTCGGGGGATCTCTCAGGAGGCCTGTGTAAAGCGGCCCAACGCTTTGTCTCGGAGATGGTCTATGGCATCCAGGCTTCGGAGTCGGTGCTGCTGACGGACATCGGACGGACGCTGGAAGAAACGGTTCCATTGCGGAAAACGGAATGGCGTTTGTCCCGTAATCTGCAGCGTCCGGAATTGGAAGAGACGCTTCAGGGTAATGTGTTGCGCATGGGCGCCGGTCGTATCGGCCACGATACGCTGCTGATCATCGACCCAAGCGACCTGTCGAAGAAGTATGCGAAGAAGATGGAGTTCTTGGCGTGGGTACGTGACGGGAGCGCGCACGATCTGGCCCTGGGCTACTGGACGCTTCACGTGATTGGGGCCGAAGTGGATTCGAATACGATGACGCCCCTTTACCAGCGCCTATGGTCGGCCGAGGCGCCGAGTTTTGTCAGCGAGAACGATGAAATCCTGCGGGCCGTCGATGCGGTGACGGCGCACGCGGGCCGCCGGGGGCTATGGGTGATGGACCGTGGCGGGGATCGCATCAACCTCTTCGCGCCCATGTTGGAGCGGCGCCTCCGATTTCTGTTCCGGCTGGTGGGCAATCGCAACTTGGTCTATAACGGAAAAACCCTGTTGGCCGAAGAAGTGGCCCGGGGATGCCGGTGCAGGTACGCCAAAATGGTGACGCGCATTGAAGGGGGCAAGGAACGGGTGTACGAACTTCACTTCGGCTTTCGCAGAGTGCGCTTGCCAGAACGTGAAGAAACCCTCTATTTGTTGGTGATTCACGGCTTTGGCGAAAAACCGCTCATGCTGCTGACCACCGAGCCTTTGCGCAGCACCTTCAAGGGCCTGTGGCGTATGGTGCGGGCCTATCTCAAACGTTGGAGTATCGAAGAAACCATCCGCTACGTGAAGACCTGCTACGACCTGGAGAACGTACGGGTCTTGAACTACCAGGGCTTGCAGAATCTCATGCCGCTGGTGTTGGCGGTCACCTTCTTCGCCGCCTGTGTCCTCGACCACGATGCCCGCCTTCGCGTCATGGCGGGCTACGTCGAAAAGGCCGCCAAACGACTCTTTGGCGTGCCTGACTTCAAGTACTATGCCCTTGCCGACGGGCTACGGGCCATCTTCATGCGCCACCCAGGAAAGGCTGTAACGCGTTCAAAGCAGCCCGACGACCTTCAAATGACCCTTTTCGCCCTCGAACCCACATAGGGCAACCTGAGAGAAGAATTCTTGGGGGAAGTCCTGGTATTCGGACAGGAGTTCCCCCAAGAAACTGTTGTGTGAATTCGTAAGCCATTGTCTCGCAATATCTTCGAGGTGGCTGTAAATGGGCGACGTGCATTTTGGGGGATCTCTGTTGACGTTGAACGGACCTCTATGTTGCGTCAGGATACGGATGCAAAAAGTCGTAACCTTAGACGCAGCAAGGAGGCCCGCTGATGAATGCTCCCAAAGTTGCTGGGAATTTGCGAAAGCGTATTGGCCGATTTTCGGGGGATCTCTCAGGAGGCCTGTGTAAAGCGGCCCAACGCTTTGTCTCGGAGATGGTCTATGGCATCCAGGCTTCGGAGTCGGTGCTGCTGACGGACATCGGACGGACGCTGGAAGAAACGGTTCCATTGCGGAAAACGGAATGGCGTTTGTCCCGTAATCTGCAGCGTCCGGAATTGGAAGAGACGCTTCAGGGTAATGTGTTGCGCATGGGCGCCGGTCGTATCGGCCACGATACGCTGCTGATCATCGACCCAAGCGACCTGTCGAAGAAGTATGCGAAGAAGATGGAGTTCTTGGCGTGGGTACGTGACGGGAGCGCGCACGATCTGGCCCTGGGCTACTGGACGCTTCACGTGATTGGGGCCGAAGTGGATTCGAATACGATGACGCCCCTTTACCAGCGCCTATGGTCGGCCGAGGCGCCGAGTTTTGTCAGCGAGAACGATGAAATCCTGCGGGCCGTCGATGCGGTGACGGCGCACGCGGGCCGCCGGGGGCTATGGGTGATGGACCGTGGCGGGGATCGCATCAACCTCTTCGCGCCCATGTTGGAGCGGCGCCTCCGATTTCTGTTCCGGCTGGTGGGCAATCGCAACTTGGTCTATAACGGAAAAACCCTGTTGGCCGAAGAAGTGGCCCGGGGATGCCGGTGCAGGTACGCCAAAATGGTGACGCGCATTGAAGGGG
>CAZYXP010000238.1:0-5059 GCA_964651325.1 uncultured Phycisphaeraceae bacterium | reverse complement strand
TTTATCTGGAACACAACAAACCACTCGTTTTCGGCAAAGAGCGGAACCGGGGCATACGCCTCAACGGGATGGACCCGGAAATCGTCGAGCTTGGCAGCGGCATCACCGAGGACGATCTCCTCTTTCACAACGAACAGCAGGCAGAACCGAGCCTTGCGTACTTGCTGAGCAGGATGCACGCGCCGGATTTCCCCGAGCCGATGGGCGTATTTCGGTGTGTACAGCGTCCCACTTACGAGGGCCTGCTGATGGAGCAGGTGGACGAAGCCGTCAAGAGCAAGGGCGCCAACGACCTTGAAAGCCTGCTGCACGGAGGCGAGACCTGGGAAGTCAAGGAGCCCGTCGCCTCATAGTTCTGGCCTGAGCAGCGAACCACGGTGCTTGTACGCTGGTCGAAGCGCGGCTGGCACCGAAGTCGAAACGGGACTTGCAAATAGAGGCGAGGCGGGCTTTTCACCATATCGCCGCATTGCCGAGCATCGGGTCGCGGCCTAGGTCTGCGATTTATCGAGCGTTATCACGCGAGGAGTCAGCCGAATGTCAAGTATTAGCGATGTGCCGCCCCCCCTCGAAGGCGACCTGCCTTACTGTGATGACCTCGAACATCAGGATCAAATCGAAGAGGCGCTGTGCCAAACACCATTAGCCGACCTGACCAAGCACGACTTCGTCGTCGTAGCGCCCGACAGCACGGTGCGCGATACCCTGAGCCGATGGCACGGTGGCGGAGATCATTGCGCGGTCGTCGTCGAGAACGAGAAAATCGTTGGCATTTTCACGGAGCGAGATGTGCTGTGCAAGATTGCCGACGATTTCGCGGCTCATGCCGACAAGCCGATTCGCAACTTCATGACCAAATCGCCGGGAACGCTGGAAGGGCACATCCCGGTCGTGTTTGGCCTGAATCGTATGACGGTGGGCGGGTTTCGGCACATCCCGATTACGAAAGACAGGAAGCTTTCCGGGTTGGTCAGCACGCGTGATTTCTTCGCGTTTATGGTGAAGCACCTGCCCGATGTCAGCGGCGCCCCGGCCGCTTCCGGCCATTCTGTTTCCGGTCAGTCCTGAGCGACTTCAGCCTCCACTAGTTCCGACAACCGCTCGCGAACCGCACTGAAGCGTTCGTGACACAACAGGAATGCATCGACGATTTCCGGGTCGAAGTGGGCTCCGGATTCGGCTCGAATGATTTCTACGGCCTGTTCGTGGGGCTTGGCTTTCTTGTAGCGGCGTTTGCTGGTAATCGCGTCATAGGCATCGACTAGGGCAATGATTCTGGCTGCGAGCGGAATGGCATCGCCCTTCAATCGGCGTGGGTATCCCTTGCCGTTGAATCGCTCATGATGGCAATAGGCGATATCGATGCACAGGCGCAAGAGCGGCACAGGGTTTGCTGGATCGAACGCCTTGGTAAGCACCCTGCGACCGATGTCGGTGTGCGTCTTCATGATCTGGAATTCCTCATCCGTGAGTTTTCCAGGTTTGGTGAGAATGTCATCCGGGATCCCGACTTTTCCAATGTCGTGCATCGGCGCCGCTTGAAACAGCAGATCAACGTATTCGTCCGTGATTTCGTCGGCGTAGGGTCCAGTCTTGGATAGCTGTTCGGCCAGAATCCGAGCCATGACGGCCACGCGCTCGAGATGCCGGGTGGTTTCCTCATCCCTGTATTCAGCGAGATGCCCCACGGTCTGCAAGAGGATTTTCACGGACTCTCTCAGGCGAAACTGGCGCTGGATGTTGTTCAGGGCGATCGCCGCGGCGTCGGCGATCGAGCGCACGCATTCTATCTCCTCTTCGCCAAATGGCGCATTGCCTTCCTTCTGCGTAACGTTGAGCACTCCCAACACGCCGTCGTCGGTCTGGAGGGATGTCGAAACCAGCGGGGCGCTAAGAAACGATGCTCCGGCTCCCGCCCCCGGGGTTCCCGAGGAACCGTAGGTCTTGGCCATGAGTGTCTTGCCGCTGGTGTACACGCCTCCAGCGATGCCTTCCACGGATCCCATGCTGATCTGTTCGGCGACCGCGGGATCAATGCCGATCGACCGACCGTGTACAAGCCGATCGCCGTCGCCGTCCCTCAGCAGAATCGAAATCCTCTTGGCGTGGGTGAGCTCCTCGATGGATTCGATGACCAGGGCAAGCACCGCGTCTTGATCACCGGCCCGATTCAGATCACGCATGAAGTCGTAGAGGACCTGAAGCCGGCGGGTTTTCTCGTCGATTTCCGCTTCCAATGCGGAGTTGAGGTCATCCAACTCCTGGCGCGATGCGGCCAGCTTCAACATTGAATGCACCCGAGCGATCAGCTCGGCAATGTCAAACGGCTTGGCGAGGTATTCCTGCGCCCCCGCCTCCAACCCTCGAACCACGTCTGCGCTCCCGCTGCGCGCGGTGAGCATGATGACAGGGATGCCGGCCGTGGCCGGGTCGCCTTTGAGTGCCCGGGTCGCGCCGATGCCGTCGAGTTTGGGCAATCCGACATCCATGATAATCAGATCGGGTTGATCGCGCTGGGCCGCCTTGATCGCGGCTAGGCCGTCGGTGGCCTCCGTCACGGCGTAGCCGGCCGCACGGAGATGCGCGCTGAGAAGGAACCGCAGCTCGCGTTCGTCCTCCACAAGTAGAATGGTATTGCTTGGCGCAGCTTGCATCGAATCCACCCAAACCAACAGCGAAGCCGCGACACAATCCGCGCGGTCTTCACCAATGCATCGGCTAGAAATGGGGGCGTCACCATGGAAACCGGGCTCCGCGACTCGATGCGCATCGCCGGACGTAGCAGCATTTTCGGACCTGAGGCAGACGCGCCTGTAGCCTAGCCGCCGCGCCTGTAGCCTGGCCGCCCGCGGCCGGGAGCGCTTGTTGTCATGCTGCCTTCAGAGCACCTGGCGCAAGCCTGGTGACACCCGATCACGGATTGTTTTGGGATTGCCGATTTTCTGATCGGCAGGAGTGATCTACAAGTAACGCCGATTCCCCGATCGGCGGGGACGGGTTGGAAGTTAGACGTGCCAATCGGGAGATTGGCGGTCCCAGGGTCCGCGGGCTTGCGCCCGCGGCTCTGAATGGTGTGCCCATCCCGCCAATCGTGTCACAGACCTGGATCAAAGCCCGGCTTCACGCCCATGTTGACGTCCGAAAACCCGCAGCTATATTCAGTTGTGTCCCGAGTCCCCGTGGCACAATTGGATAGCGCGTCGGCCTCCGAAGCCGAAGGTTACAGGTTCGAACCCTGTCGGGGACGGTCTTCTAGAGCCTACTATTGCAGCACTTCATCCAATTTTCTCTTGCTTTTAGGTAACGGCTGACCTATAGACCCTAAATGGGAGCCGATAACCATGCCGAAATCAAGACGACCCAAACGCAGCAAACCACGCAAAGGGGGACGCCGCCCCGTTGCGTTTGTTGAGAGTCCCGATACGGGGCTAGCCATCCAGGGGCTCAGGGTCCACAAACCAACAGGCAGATACTACCGCATCGCCGATGACGCCAAGAGCCGCCATTATTACCCCAAGGCTGGGCGCGTAGGGCTGGCGTATCTGCGGCGGTCGATTTACGAACACGAATGTTGGCAAAACGGACAATCCCCAACCGATAGCGTACAGATTATCGTTACCGAACCCGCCCATGACGACTTTGGCAGTGAGCTGCCCGTTGTTGGGACTTTTGACGATGACGGAAATCCCGTAAATGTCATGTACGTAGGAAAATCCGATATAGCGGCCTACGTCCGAGAACAACTAAGCAATCCCGCAACGCGAAAAGAGTTTGCGGAAATGGTCGGGTTGCCTGAACTTCAGAACATACATAGCCTGCCTCCGGTTGTCGGTCCCCTGAGCCTACAGGCAATCATCGAGCGGTACGCTGAAGACAAGACGTTTGCATACAAGCGGCAGACGACAGACGCCCGAACGATTTGGTCTGTTTTTGCCGAGTCTGTAACCGTGGATAGCTTGGAAGATATTACGAACGAAATGCTACAGCGATACAAGAAAGCGGTTGAATCAAGATACGCCCTCCGGACTCAAAAAAATCATTATGATTGCATTCAATCAATCTTGAGCCATGCCGCCGCAGTCTTCAGGGCTCATCGGGCAATGATCCAAAGCCAAAAACTGGAATTTCGCTTGAATTGTCAAAACTGGTCGCAAGACAAGAAACGCAAAGCCAAACGCTCAAAAGCCAAGCCGATGAAGCCCGAGGTTTTCCGCAAAATGTTGGCTCAGGCGCGAGGTCAATCCAAGTTGGCGTATGCTTTGTATCTTTCAGCAGCGAATTTCGCCATGCATGGAAAAGAGGCAACTGACATACGCCATGACGATCTTGACTTTGATTCAATGTGGCTTTCGAGTTATCGCGAAAAAGATTCCGTGCAGCGGGTAGCCGTTATCTGGAATGAAACTGCCAAAGCAATCAAGGCATTCTTGGAGTCCGACGAAAACCACAATGACCCTGAGTTCCTGTTTTCCGATGCCAACGGCAAGACTATGAATATCAACAGTATTGTAAGCCTTAACCGCAAGCTTCGGGAAGAAGCCGACTTGTCCGATTCGGTCAAATTCGACGGCATACGGTCCATGACGTCAACGGCTATGGGAGCCGAAAACCTGATAGCCCAAAAATGGGTCATGGGGCATACTACCGGCGAGTTGGATGGTTACACGATCAGAGCCGCCAAAGAGACGAAACGGGCCCTCATGAAAGCCCGTAGGGCTATTCTCCGCGATTGACCAACCTACCATCCGTCTCAGCAACAAGAAGGAAGGGCTCCCGGAATCACCCGGAAACCCCACGGAGCAGGATCACGCAAACGGTGAATCCCGAGCATGAGCATTCCGCTACTTCGCGCAACGCAGGTCAGCGGCAGGAGCCGGTATTCTCCTGTGCTCCCAACCGTCAAGCCTCCCGTAAAAGTCGCTTCCTCGCTATTTTGTGTGGGTAACAGGAGCCAAGGCCGGTAGCTGGAAATCGAGCTTCCCGGCGATCAAGTAGACCATGGTGATGAGGTAGCGTGTCGAACGGAAACCGCGGGCCGTTCGTTTCGCCGATTGGATCA
>CAZYXP010000237.1:0-5069 GCA_964651325.1 uncultured Phycisphaeraceae bacterium | reverse complement strand
ACCCACCTTCTGGCCGGGGGGGCCGATTTAAGGATCGTCCAGGAATTGCTCGGCAACGCGGATGTGACGACCACGCAAATCTACACCCACGTGGACGAAGCGCAGCTCAAACACGTGCATACGAAATTTCACCCGCGTCTCTGACACCTGCGTTTGCCGCTGAATCAGAGCCGTGGGCGCCAGCCCTCGGACCTTCCACTTCGCGATCGCAAGATCATCGCCTCCCCCCCACGTCCAATAGGACAGGGCCACCCGCCTACGAATGAGGTCAAGTTTCAACCCGAAAATGCCGTTGATAGAAATATTGTGTTGTGCGTCACATTTTGTTTGACGAATAACACAAAACACCTATGATGCTCCGTCACAGGCTGAGAAGCTCGCTTTTCTCGGTCCTCTGGATGAGTTGGCGATCGCGCCCGGGAGTGGCGCACAGGAATAAGGGCGTTGTCATGCACGACCACGAATACGGTCTTTCACCAACGCACGAGATGTACCTGAAGGTGCTATACCGCTTGCAGCAGGATCAGCAGGTCGGTCGGGTTCGGGACATGTCCAAGGGTTTAGGCGTCACACCGAGCACGGTTTCAGCAGTCTTAAAGAAGCTTGAGCGAGCGGGTTTGGTGCTCCACGACCACTATGGCATGGTGCAGTTGACGCCGGCGGGCCATCGCGTGGCGTTGTGCGTCGTCCGGCGATACGAGGTCATCAAGACGTTTCTAATCGAAGTGCTCGGCCTGGATACCGAGGCGGCGGAGGTCGATGCGTGCATGATGGAGCACGCGATAGGTCCGGCCACGGTCAACCGGATGGAGTCTTTCTTTAATTCGGTCCGAACGGGCGAGGTTGTGGTGCCGGGGCCAAGCGATGTTTCATTGTCGGCGCCAGGCTGTTCGGAATGTGAGGTTGCGGGCACTTGCCAGGCCGTAGCGGCCGTAGTGCCACAGGAGGGTGGACGAAGATAGCTGAGCGCCACATGGGGCGCGGGAAAGAACAGGCGTAGCCCGACAAGGGCTTGGACAGTCCATGGCAATCCACCGAGAACAAGGATGTCGGAGTACTAGAAAATGAACGGACGAGAACGCGCGTTTACGCTGATCGAATTGCTGGTCGTTATCGCGATCATCGCCTTGCTCGTGTCGATTCTGTTGCCGTCACTTTCCGCGGCACGAAACATGGCCAAGGGCACGGTTTGCTTGGCGAACTTGAAACGCCTCGGTACAGGCATGACACTCTATGTGACCGGAAGCCGCGACAAATTCCCACCCTTCCGGCTCAAGACGCCACGGCCAGCCTCCGGCGCAGAGGTCTACGTCAACAAATGGGGTCGCAAGAAGCCTCGATGGCAGTGGTTTGTCGATGCGGATGAGGTCGGCCCGGTCATCAGCCCCCAGCCGTTCCAGGACGAAGTGGCGAGCTCGGGGGGATTCGGGGACGGATCGAGCGGGGTCGGCGGCGAGCCCGGCCGGGAGATGACCAACGGCTATTTCCTTTGCCCGAGCCTAAAGGACGACTTTGAATTCGACGTTCGCAACGGCGCCTATGGGTACAACTACCAATACCTCGGCAATTCGCGACAGGGCAGCGACCCGGACCGCTGGGATAACTATCCGGTCACCGCGACGCGAATTCGGGCGGCCGGGCGGACGGTCATGATCGCCGATAGTCGCGGCGCGGGCCCCAAACATGGCAAGCATTCCTATGCCCTGGACCCGCCCCGGCTCGCGGTTGAGCGAAACGCGCTCAAATTCGGCCCTGGGAGCGGAGATGTCACGACGGGTTATGACAATTCGTTGTACCGGTATTCGCCGGTGGAAATGCGTCACGCCAAGCGCGGCAATGTGGTGTTCGTTGACGGGCATGCCGAGAAGATGTCCGCAGACGCCCTCGGGTACGATCTTGACGATCACGGCGTCCCCGTGCCTATCCTGGATCCCGAAAGCGCCGACCACATAGCTACCAATAGGCTTTGGAACGGCGAAGGAATGGACAAACTGGTGGCCGAACGGAACCGATAGAGCGCCAGTTATCGAGCAACCTCGGCCACCGTCGGCGAGGCTGTGCTCTGTGGACTTCGTACTCGCAATCGCAAGCCGCGCGTGGGATATTCCGCTGGATGGTCGCCAAATCCCTCAAGTCTGGCTGAATGCACATAGCAACCCGCGCTGCGTTTGGAAGTGCCGCGTGGGCTGCTATTGGGCGTAATCGTCGCTGGCGCTCGATTCGGGCCGGTTCTGCACGATCAAGAGCCCTGCGGGCATCGTCCGAAAATGCGTGGCACGGTAATTGCTCGGCTGTTATCTAGCCGATGTTATCCCTATTGAGGCTTCTCGAGGCGTCCAATAGGATACTTCGGAGCTTCGGTAAGTCGTGGAGTAAACGGTGGCGGAGATGCGGCGGAAACGTCGTTCCGCACACCGAGGCAGGGGACGAACCCGGGCAGGGGCCAAACGTGATAGCCGGCAGAGCGTTTCATCGTAACGGGGTTGACAGCGAAACCCGAACGCTGTTCTTGCGAGCAGCTTCCCTCAGCGCCGTTCGCAGCCTTTTTTGGCTCATGATGCTGGCCGTGCATACGCCGGCGTTTATCGCCTCTATTCGGCATGTACTCGATGGAAGGGGCTCGCTGATTGCGCCGGCGCTTTATGGTCTGGCTCTTTCCTTTTTCGTACTGAAGATCATCAACGTTCCCTTCTTGCGGTGGCATGTCACGCTGCGCTCTTGCGTGGCGTGGTTCGCAATCGTAGCGTTGGTGCATGTAGACGTGGTCCAGCCCGACCGACCAATCGTCGCACCTGAGTGCATCACGATTGTAGCCTTGACCTGCCTGATCCCATGCGTGATCCGGGCAAGCCGCAAGTTCGTGCAGCAACTGAATTCTGGGTCGAGGGTCCAGCAGCAGTTCGCGTGCGGGCTCACATCGGCCAACACACTCTGGCAGGACGCTTTTCGACCGCATTGCTGGTTGCTCGTCCTCGGAATTCGCCGCTTGCGCGCGCCCCCTTTCGCCACAGTCTAGTGTCCGTTTGGGAAAGCCTGAAGGCCGCCCCACTTTCGCACGATTATTCAATTGCAGCTTGATCCACGATGCGCTCGGTCGCTGCGGCGGCGCGCACATATAGGCAAGTGACTGTCCGGTTGCGGGCCGCGACCGGGAGGCACTCGGAGATTACACCGAATGAGTTTTCCAATTACCAACTCCGGCGGTCCTAGCCGAAATCCGTCGGAAAACCCCTCCCCCGCTCGAAGGGAACGAGGCGTCTTGCTGATCAACCTAGGCTCGCCGGACGCACCAACCGTGCCGGCCGTCCGGCGTTACCTTAGCGAGTTCTTGAGCGATCCCGCGGTGATTCAATTGCCGCGTGGGCTCGGCTGGCTCAATGGGGCGCTAGGTCGCATGATCAGTCGGTTTCGCGCTCCATCGAGCGCCGAGATGTACCGCGCCATTTGGTCGGAGGAGGGATCACCCTTGATTTCGATCACGCAGGCCCAAGCCGAGGCCTTGCGGCAAGTATTGCCTCGCGGGTGGCGCGTGTTCACCGCGATGCGGTACGGGCAACCCGGCATTGGCCAGACGTTGCGTGAAATCGAGGCTTCCGGCGTAGAAGAGCTGGTCGTCGTACCGATGTACCCCCAATTCAGCGGCCCCACCACGGGGACCGCGATGCGTGAAGTGTACGACTACCTTAAAGACAACGACCACACGATTCAGGTCGCCACGCGGCTTAGCTGGTACAACGATTGCGGCTACATCGCCGCCCAGCGAACGCTGCTGGAGCAATATGCCCGGAGCCACGGCCTTACGCCTGACAACTGCTACCTGCTCTTTTCCACTCATGGGCTGCCCGTTTCGTATGTCGAGCGCGGCGATCCCTACCCGAAGCACATGGCCCAAACAGTGACGCTTGTAGGGCAACAGCTGGCGTGGCCAGAGCACAGAATGTCCTTGGCGTTTCAAAGCCGGTTTGGCCCCACCAAGTGGATGCAACCCTATACGGATGGCGTGCTCGAAAAGCTCGTGGACGAAGGTGAGAAACGGATCCTGATTTGTCCGATCAGCTTCACCACCGACTGCCTGGAAACGCTCGAGGAAATCGACCTTCGCTACCGTCCGATCGTTGAAGACAAAGGTGCGGAGCTGTTCCTTTGCCCCGCATTGAATGCCTTTGACCCATTCATCACGGCCCTCAAGCACCTTATCCTGCGCGGCTGCCGTCCCATTTGCGGCAAACAACGCTCGCTGACGGCCATGGCGGGGCCTGCATCCATCGAGGCGCGTGCATCGACTCCGGCAAAGACTTTGGTCATGGTCGGCATGTCACGGCGCGGAAGGCTAGGAAGCGGGCGTGGCCCGAAGCTTCGTTTCACCGACGTGGAAGGGTTGCGGCGGGTCAAGCGATCCGGGTGCGAGGTCCCCGCATTGTTGCGGGATCTTCGGGAAACGCTTGGCATTGAGGAAGCGTTTCTCTGGAACACCTGTCACCGTGTCGAGTTCTACGGCTTTGTAGACCACTCAGACGAACCCGGCCGGCTTGCACAAATCACGTCGCGGATCGGCCAGCAGCTCTTCGGCGCAGGGGCGGAGGATCAGGTCAACGTTCTTTCTGATCGGGAGGCTCGCCATCACCTGCTTCGCACGGCCGCGGGCATCAACAGCCACCTTCCCGGCGAGCGGGATGTCTTGACGCAGCTACAGGCGGCATACCGACTTGCTGATCGCGCGGAAACGGCGGGCCCGGCGGTACAACAGCTGATAGACGAAGTGGTGGGCGCAGAGCAGCATCTGCGGGCGACGACCGACTGGGGTCGGTTCGATCCCGATTATTGTCGAATTGCGATCGGACGTGTCGCGGAGGAGGCATCCCTTGACCTTTCTTCGTGCCGCATCCTTGTCATTGGTGGATCAACAACCTCCGCCAGTGTTTGCCGGACCCTGATCAAGGACTACGACGTGCAAGCTCGGCAGCTCACACTGATGTACCGAGGCCACAAGCATGGCGGCGGACTCAAGCAACTTCGAGCCGCTATCGGAAACGGCAAGCGCATTCGCGTTCAATCCTACGGCGAGCCTC
>CAZYXP010000236.1:0-5206 GCA_964651325.1 uncultured Phycisphaeraceae bacterium | reverse complement strand
AAAACACGCCCCGCCGATCCGGGTGAATCGGCGGGAACATGTTGGTTTCAAAACGTTTCGCTTCACAAAGCCAACCGATTAGCGGGCCACAACCGCGGCCCACTCATGAATCGGCGTCAATTGCAATCTGGATCCGCGCCGTCCATAAGCCCATCGCAATCGTTATCGATTCCGTCGCTGCACGTCGGATCACCCAGCGGGCCTTCGACGTCGGTCACATGGCCGGCACACGCCCCGGTGCCGTCACAGACATCCTCGCATGTCCCGGCGGACCCGTCGTCGCAGAGCGTGCCGGCGGTTTCAAAGCCGCTGTCAAGGCAGGTCCCGGTTCCGTCGCAGGTGTCCTGAATCACGCAGTCCGTGCCGGCATCGCCGCAGGTCGTTCCGGCGGGTTCATCGTTGACGTCACAGGTGCCCGCACCGTCACAAGTGTCTTGCATGGAACATTCGGTGGCTGCGTCACCGCAGGTTGTGCCCGCGGAGACAAAAGCGTTGTCCGTGCAACCGCCGGACCCGTCGCAGGTGTCCTGATTCACGCATTCCGTACCCGCATCGCCGCAACTCGTTCCGGCGGCTTCATCGTTGACGTCGCAGGTGCCCGCACCGTCACAAGTGTCTTGCATGGAACATTCGGTGGCTGCGTCACCGCAGGTTGTGCCCGCGGAGACAAAAGCGTTGTCCGTGCAACCGCCGGACCCGTCGCAGGTGTCCTGATTCACGCACTCCGTACCCGCATCGCCGCAACTCGTTCCGACGGCTTCGTCGTTGACGTCACAGGTGCCCGCACCGTCGCACGTGTCCTGCATGGAACATTCGGTGGCCGCGTCACCGCAAAGAGTGCCCGCGCCCAAGTCATTGGCCAAGCATCCGCCGGCTCCGTCACAGGTATCCTGTGCGGAGCATTCGTTCGCGACATCGCCGCAGATCGTACCGGCTCCGTGCGGTGGGTGAATACACGCTCCGTTGGTGCAGAAATCCTGTAGGCAATCGTTGCCGTCATCGGTGCAGGCAGTGCCGTCGGTGAGGTGATTGACCTCGCATGTCCCGGCCCCATCGCAGGTGTCCTGAGCGGAGCAATCCGAAGCCGCGTCGCCGCAGGCTGTGCCCGAAGAGACGAAGCCATTGTCCGCACAACTGCCCGCCCCGTCGCAGGTGTCCTGATTGGTGCACTGGGTTCCTGCATCGCCACAGCTCGTTCCGGTGGTGACAAAGCCATTGTCGGTACAAGCGCCTGCCCCATCACACGTATCCTGGATGACACATTCCGACCCGGCGTCGCCGCAAGGGGAAGCCGCGAGCACTTGATTCGAAAGGCAAGCGCCGGCGCCGTCGCACGTATCGGGATTGTCGCATTCGCCCGTGTCCAGCCCGCCGTTGCAAAGCGAGCCCGCGGCCACGTTGGGGTTGCTGCAAACACCCTTGCCGCACACGTCCAGCGTACACTCGATGGCATCGTCGCAGCCGAACGCGCCACCCGAAGATGGGTCGAACACGTCCACGTCGATGTCGCCAACGGTGACGCACCCCGGGCTGAGAATGTCAACATGCAGGTGAACCGTATCCGCGCCCGCACCGGCCGTGGCGGTGTAGAGGATCGAAGTGGTCCCCTGGCCGAAGGTGATCGTTCCCGCCCCGGCCGGGGTGATGGTCCAGTTGTACGAAGTTGCCCCCGGCACGACCGGAACCGTAGCCTGGTTTCCGGCGGACGCCACGCAAACCGCCGGATTGGCGGGATTGGGTACGTCGCTGTCCGTGGCGATGTCGACCGTTGGGCTGGCGGCCACCACCACGGTCTTGGGCGTCGCGCTGGTGATACAGCCGGCAGCTGAAGTGACATCGACGTTGAGCACGACGTCCACCGTGGCCACGTCGAAAGTGATCTCGTTGGTGGTTAGCCCGGTGACGCCGGTGGCTCCCGCGCTGACCGACCATGCATACGTCGCACCCAGTAGCTCCGGCACTGACGCCGTCACGCCAGTCACGTTCGCGCAGACGTTGGGCGCCGTGATGGTGGCGTCGGGATTGCCATGGACAACGACGCCGGTCGTGGCCGCGCCGCTGCACAGGTTGGCATCCGTAACCGCCACCGAGTAGTTATGGCTTACCGCGTTGCTCGGATCCGAGTTGGTCGGCGGTGTGGCCGAGGTGATCCGCATGCTGGGATCCGCAATCGATCCCGAGCCGGTCCAAGCGTAATTCAAACCCGCTGTGTCCGGCGTGGCGGTGAGCAGAATCGATTCGCCGGAGCAGATGTTGGCCGCATCACTAACCGCCGCAGCCAATGGAAAAGGACTGACGGTAATCTCCACGCAACTCTGATGGGTGCAAACCGCGGGACCGTCTGAAACCGTCACACAGGCTGTCACCGTGGATCCCCCCGAGCCAGGGCTCGGTGAGAATGTGGGATTGGGCGCGATCGTGTTGTCAATCGTGCCGATGCTTCCATCCGACAAGGTCCAGGCGTACGTGTATGCACCGGTCCCGCCCGTGGCAGTCGGCGCGCCCCCAAGCGCTAGGCCGCTGGAGTCGTTCTCACAAATCTCAAGCGGATCGGGGTCGGTATCCGCATCCGCTCCATCCAAGCCGGCGCTGGCCGTGGGATTGGCAAAGGTCGTAATCGTGATCGATCCGGTCGCGGTGGAGCCACCGCCTTCATTGACCACGACGCTGATGCTGGTCGTTCCCGCCGTCGTGCCCGTGAATTGGGGGGACGCGGTTGTGCTGCCACTGAGCGAGCCGACTCCGGATTGCAGAGACCAGGCGAAACCGATCAAACCCGTTCCACCGCTCGTGACGACATTGAGGTTCACCGCTTCGCCCACACATATTTGAGTCTTTGCAGCGGTGAGCGAGGCAATTGAAATCACGCCCGAACCGCCGCCGCCGGTCCCGCCGGAACCCGCGCTTTCCACAACCACGTTGACCGCATCGAGTGCGATGGGGCTTCCTTGAACCGCATCCCGAACCGCCACGCGTACGGTCGATGTCGCCGCAGCCGAAGGAGCCGTAAACGTGCCCGATTCGATTTGGAGTAAGGACTCAAGAGAACCGACGCCGCACACACATTGGCTTAACGATCCGATGCCGTCGACCTGGATGGGGGTACAGGTTCCCGGATTGGCCAAGGTCAGCGAGCCAAGGCTGCCCGTCGTCGATTCCAATTTGAAGCAGATGTCGTACGGAGCGGTACCGCCGGCAATTGTCGCCTCCACGCCGGTTGACGCATTGGGTTGCAGCGAAGTGCTGTCCGATCGAAGGGCCACCGTTAGCAGCGGCGCCTTGACGCTCAACGTTGCGGTTTGATTGGCGACGATGCCGATGGCGTCCGTCACCGTTACCCGAACTTGCACAGGCCCCACCTGATCCACCGGGGCGTTGTAATCGACACTGCACGAGCCGCCCGCCCGGGGGATGCTGCAGGAGCCGCTCCCCAAGGCACCAATGGGGCTGCCACCTAGAAGCGCGAAGGCAACGGAATAGGGTGCTTCGCCGCCGGTCGCTACGACTTCTATGCGGGTCGTTTCGCCGGGCGCGATTTCCGTCCGTGTCGCCAACGCCTGGGAAATAACCAGTTGGTCGGCGGAGGCCACCTCGATGGCCGCGGTTTGGGCGATTTGTGTACCGCGCCCGTCGGTTACCACGAAATCGACCGCGACGGAGCCTTGGGCTTCCGGTGCGGTATAGCTGAAAATGACGCGGGTGTTGCCGTCGTTGGTGACTTCAAAGAGTGCTGAGCCGTCCACCGGCTGGAATGCGATTTCACCATCATCGGCATCGAGGCCGTCTTCGCGAACCAACGCGGAAATGCAAAATGGCACCTGGTTATCGGGCGAAAGAACAGGCTCCGGCGATCCGCCCTCTGCAAGCGGAGGTAGGGTTCGAAGCTTGTCCGACGCATCCGCTGATGTAAACGAACTTGACGGGCATTGATTCGCTTCCCCGGCTCCGCCCTGGTAGGCAAACGGACTCCCGCCACTGATCAGCGCGGAAATGGTCACCGTTTCGCTGGGAGCGATTCGTGCGGGATGCGTCAGGGCGAGGGCCAATTCAGCGGCTCGACGCTCGATGGTAATCGTCACCGCTTGCTCGATCGGATCGCCGAACGGCACGTCGTTTTCGTCCACGGCGGTTACCATGACGCGAATCGTCACGCCGCTCCCTTGAGCGCCGGGGTCGTCGAGGATTTCCGAAATGCGCAGGAAGTCTCGGGTTCCGATATTGGGGCCGTCTGAGAGCGGATTGCAACCGTTGGCCGGACCCGCGCAGAAGGACAGGAAAGACTCGGCCGAGGCGAACGCGGACGGGACGTCCACGCTCCACTCAAACTGAGCGTTGACCGAACTTATGGCCGTGATGACCGCGGTACCCTCGGCCACGTCACCACGAATCACAATCGGCCGGCTAGACGACAATGCCGCTGTGAGCGGGCGCTCTTGGGTTAAAGGCTGATTTGCCTGGTCAGGCACACACTGGCCCGTCGCGATACAATCCGCAGGAACGACGGTGGCCGCTGGTGGACATCCGCCCATGATCAATGGCAGCGTCAACAGGGAACATGCGGTCAGCGAGCAGAATCTCTTAAGCCCCATAACTAGTCCTCTCTCTTCATTTCTACCTGCGTCGCCGCAATGAGGCGCGCGAATACAGCAATTAGACGCTTCCATGCCGAAATGCATCGATCCGCCGAACGTCCGTTGACTCGGCGGCCATGTTGTTGGCTATCTGCCTGGTCTTCCAGCCAGCTTGATCAGCGGATCGAAGTTAGGATTGATTCGAATGCCGCCGCGAATTCCAAGGAAACGCGCAGTCACAATTCGACGACCCACCACGACCTCACTGGGAAGCCCGGAACTCAGCAACGAACGAATCGGGTTGGTCCCCTGCGTTCGCGCGGCTGTGCGCACGGTCCTGGGCGCCTGCACGACACCACCGGCACGCGCCTGATCGAACGCCAACTCTGGGCTCAGCCCCGCCTCAGGCAACACCGACGGACGCGCGCCACCCGGCGTTCGCACGGGTGTCAGATCGCCCCGCTCAGCGTCCGCGATCCATCTTTCGCCAGCCTGCAACCCAAACTGGTAGGACACCTGGTCCACCTGCCCTGTCGCCATGAGGCCCGTCAGCGTCTCGGGATGGCCTGAAGTCGGTTTGGCGGCGTCTACGACCTCAATACGCTCACCGGCCGCAAACACATTGGCCAAACTCC
>CAZYXP010000235.1:0-5209 GCA_964651325.1 uncultured Phycisphaeraceae bacterium | reverse complement strand
AGGGTCACGGATCGTGCGCGGGGCCGTCCTGCACCCTGCACGGCTGCTCTATAGTAGCCGGGGGTCCGCTCCTTGCGGACCCACGGACGCCGCACAGCCCATCCTATTCGACCCCGGCGGGGTGCGCTAGGCGTCATGTCGCACAAAGCCCGCGGAAGAGACGACCCTTACAGGTTCGGGCGGTGGGGGGCACGGCGCGATCCGGGGGCGGCGCTACGCTTGCCCCCGGCTACTTTAGAGCGGGCCTGCGGCCTGCCATCTCAGCCGGCGACTCTGTCATCCACCCGTGCGCACTGGTCCGCAGGCTTGCGCCTGCGGCTCTGAATCAGCGAACACATCCTTCAGAATCAGCGAACACATCCGTCAGACAAGAGCAATTAAGGGCAGTCGCCCGTTGCAGCGGGCAATGCTGTGTCGTTCCAGGCCGCAAACGACGCGGCGCCATTGAGCAAGTCGATCACACGGAGGATGTCCGGCGGAGCACACGCGCCGCTGTGATCCATATCGCAACTTAGCAAATCCCAGGGGCAAGAATCCAGGCCGTTGAGACAATCTATCAGCGCGAGCACATCGGACGGACCCGCCGCCGCGTCGCCGTTGACGTTGGCCGGGTGCGACGTAAACGAAGCCGTCGCCCCCGATCCCACGTAGGTCAGTGAGGTGACCGCGCCCGGGGTAATCGGCCTGCTCAACACAACGGCAAACGTGCCGTCTGTGTTCTGCTCGATGTGATCGATGGCGTTCGGCGCCGCCCCCTGAGCCGTTTCGCACAGCGACCAGCAGCAGGTCTGCCCCGCGCTCGTCGGCCCGGATACCGTTATGCGATCGATCCCCTGCAGCAGGTTGGCATCTTCCGGTGCAAAAGGCTGGCGCGCATCGACGGCGCCTGAAAGCGGATCGATCCAGCCGATCGTCCCAAACGCGCAAACGATGTTGCAGAGCGACTCGGCCTCGTCACCGCAGAACTGATCCCACTCGACCTGACAGCACCATGGATCGACCCGACACACCGCGTCGCAACAGCTCTCAACGCCGCATCCCGTTTCCGATGGACGGTCGCCGCAACAGTCCCCCTGTCCGCCCACACAAGCAAAAAACGGGCATGATTGTCCGTCTCTGTCGCACACCGCATCGCCATCCCACGCGCCACCGGCCGCGAGGCATGTCGCCTCCGACAAGTTGTCGCACGTATCGTCCGGCAAGCAGCAGGCCGCCGTACCGCACGGCGGATCAAACGGCGCGGTTTCGCACGTGGTCCCTTCCAACCAGGATCCTGAACTGCAGGCGAACTCGGAGGTGACCGTACAGGCCGTCCCATCTTGGGGAGGTGGAATCTGGCAACAAGCGCCGACCGGAGGCACGCCCTGACAAAAAACGTTGATCGAGAATCCGGCGACGGGGCTGCCGCCGAAGAAAAAGAAATTGCATGCCCCGGGATTGCCGGGCTGATTCCAAACCGCGAACAAGTCTTGCGTGGTACCCAAAACCGGTTCCCCGGAAACAACAGGTCCGACCCCGGCGCGATCGGGTGTAATGGCAACCCAAAAAACATTGTTGGCCAGCGCCACGGGCGGATTGAGTGTCACCCTGGCCACCTCCACCGACCCATCTCCAACGCCCTCAAAAATGAACTGGGTTCCCGGAATCGCACTGGCCGCATTGCAATCACCCCACAACTCCAATGTGGCTAGGTACGCCCCACCTCCTCCGGTAAGACCCACTTCATACCCGGTGACCATGCATTCATTGACAATCAGCTCAACATCATCGGCCACCGTGATGTTGGCCCCTTGCACCGTACTGGTCCCCGACCCGTTGTTCAGGTAGGCAAGAAATTGGGTATCGACGATTCCGGCACAGGTCACTTCGGCATAAAAACCCGCATAGATAGTTCCGCTGAACCCGGCGGCGCACGGAAAATTCGGATGATGATAAATGTCCTCGGTAAATCCGACATCCGCCTGCATGCCGACGGCCCATCCCGCCCCGTTTCGAGAAAAGGATGCACCAATCCAAAACGTCGAATCAATCGGAACCGGCGCGCCGGAAAGATCGACGATCACCAGGTGGGTTCCGTTGTCGTCGAACGTCATCGTGCCCTCGGTGCCGGGCACTGGCTGACCGCCGGTCCCCGGACATCGATCGTAGATGGCAAAGTCGACCGAGAAGCCATTGCTTCCTGTTCCATCGCCGCCGCCGCCAACCAACAGTTCGTACTGGCTTACATCGCAACCGCCCAAGGCGGTCGAAAAAACGTCGTCGGCAATCAGACGATTGGCGCCGGGCGGAAAGATCAGCGCGCTGCGCGTGTTGGCGTACACTACGGTGCTGGGTGGACCCGCGGCCGTACCTCCGCCCTCGCCGGCCTCCGGCAGAATCTCGCCGAGCCCGGGTGCGTAGTAGTGTCTCTGAATTGGCACCTCTGGATCGAGCGGCACCATGGCCTCCGGCGAGATGTCATCGACCAAGATAACCTCGCGCGGTTGCACAGCGTCGAGTTTGACGGGAACCGCCTCGTGTGCCGCCGGCACCCCGGCCGCCACGGAAACCGACAAGCCACCAACCGCCATGATTATCCAAGCAGTGTTTTTTTGCATATCAAGTGCCCGTCCCCTAGAACCGCTTCAGGTAAGGTCGAAAGCGTCTTCAAGTCTGCACGACACCAAAGCGGCGCGTTCACCCCGCGATACAGGATGCCCACGGTGGCGAGCCAACACGGCTCAACTTCCGCCCTTCAACGCAGTCATGACACGGTGCAAGGTGCCTGGAATACCTCGAGGCGCCGCAAGATAGGTTTCGGGAAAACTGAGGATTTTCCGACCAGCCCTGTGCCACTATTCTCCACAACCGCGGATCGACAGAAGCTGCCTTGGGCAAGAACCATAGCCCGTATCCGCACACCCCCCAATGCACTTACTCAACCCATTCTTCCAGGCCGCCACACGAGCAAGGCATCGCATTGTTCCTTCCAGAGTACGGATTAGCCCTCCAAAAGTCAAGGTTTGCGTGTCTGTGGTAGTGGGTTGAAAGCCGTGTCGATGGGGGCGTCAATCGACGGTGCAAGGCCATGTTCGATCGGCCGAATCGGCTGGAGTGGAATCCGAGAGACCCATTACCGATGCGGGATGAGCCTTGCTACTCGTTCAATGAGAAAAAGAGAAACCGGACAACCTTGGCTGTCCGGTATCTCTCGGAGGGGAAAGAAGCTCTTTTGAAAAAGCGTTTTCTGCAACCGTTACAGAGGCAGCCCGGATCAGGCACAATGCCTGCGAGGCCACCCGGGGCGCCTCATGTAGGATTATCGGAGCCTCAATCACGAAAATCAATAAGGACTTATCCGTAATTACATTATGTTACGATTGGCAAGCTCCTGGAGCCCGAGAACCGAAAGAAATTACACTGAAACATGAAATGTGACACTCACAGGCGAATCCATGACTTGGTATCATGGGAAACTGACGGCGTCGAGTCCCGTGGCATGGGCCGGCGCATCCTCAAAAGCTCCGATCTCAGGATCAATTGACGCTTCTTGGCAGTTCCGTGGCTTCATCGGGATCCGCGAGATCATCGTGTTCGGAGAGGCCGACCTTAAACTCGCTGGGACGTGCGCCGCCGGCAATGCCTCGTTTGCTCTCGCCGTCGAGAAACGCCAAGACCCGCTTGGCGGGCGCGAAACGGGCGTGCCCACGCAGATGTTCGACGGCCTTGGTGAAAGACGCCTTACGACCAAAAAGGCGTCGGAAAATCTCGCGAAGCTCGAGGATTTCTTCTTGGGGGAATCCGGCTCGCTTCAATCCGACGCTGTTTAGGCCCAAGATCCGGCCCTCTCGATCGACCAGGGCATAGGGGGGTACGTCGCGACTGATCCCGGCGTTGCCCGCAATCATGACCCGCTCGCCGATGCGGCCGAACTGATGAACGCCGCTCCCCCCGCCGAGATTGCTATGGTCGGCAATGCTGACGTGCCCTGCGAGCATGACATTGTTGGTGAGGGTGACGTGGTCGCCGAGCGCTCCATTGTGGGCGACATGGCTGCCGACCATCAGGTAGCAATGACTGCCGATCACCGTTTCGGACTCGGGCAGGGTTCCGCGGTGAACCGTGACGTTTTCGCGGAGCACTGTGTCGCTTCCGATGCGGCAATAGGAGCGCTCGCCGGCGTATTTCAAATCCTGGGGTTCGTGGCCGACAACGACGTTAGGGTGCAATACGCAGCGCGGTCCAATCTGCGTCCATCCGGTGACATAGACATTGCCAAAGAGCTTGCACCCGGCTGCAATCTGTACGTGGGCGTCGATCACGCAGCAAGGGCCGATGTCCGCGGACGCGTCCACTTCGGCGTTTGGATCGATGATGGCGGTAGGGTGAACGGGCAATTGGGTCATCCTTTTCGGCGGTAGCGGCGGCACATCCGCGGTCGGCAACACGGCCGTGGCGGCGTCACAGCCGGGGGCGGCTGTGCTACTATTGGGGGCCTTTCAAGCCCAGCCTTGCCAGGACCATCTTGATGTCGTCCCAAGTTTTTGCCTTTTCTGAAGGACTGCGCAGCAAGTAGGCCGGGTGATACGTCGGCATCAACGCCACGCACGGGCCCACTCCGGTGGTTCCGGAGAAGTAATAGTCGTGAAACCGCCCTCTGAGTTTGCCGATGCTCTGCGTCGTGTTCAGCAACGTTTTGGCGGCCGGCGATCCGAGGGCGATTACCACATCCGGCTGAATAATCGTAAGCTGCTGCCTCAGGTAGGGGCTGCAGGCAAGAATCTCATTGGCCCGCGGATCCCGATTGCCCGGCGGTCTGCACTTTAGCGTGTTGCAAATGTAGACGTCGTCGCGGGTTAGCCCCATGGCGTTTTCAATGATCCGCGTCAGCAATCCACCGGCCTTGCCCACGAATGGCAGCCCGGAGCGATCCTCCTCGAATCCCGGCGCTTCGCCCACAAAAACGATGCGCGCGTCGGGATTGCCCTGACCAAACACCGTTTGCGTTCTGGTTTCGTGCAACCCGCATTGGGTACACGCCTTGACGCTCCGCTCGTCGATCTCGGCCAACAACTGCTTCTTGGACGCGGTCGATTGTCCTGGGGCCGCGACCACGGGGCGTTGTCGGGTCGGTTTTCCGACCTCGGCGCGAGCTGTCCTCGCTGGCGCCTTCGGCGGGCGGACTGGCACGCTGACGGCGCCGAGCATCGCGTCGGCGAGCAACTGCTGC
>CAZYXP010000234.1:0-5239 GCA_964651325.1 uncultured Phycisphaeraceae bacterium | reverse complement strand
GTGTCAATCTCATCGGGCAGCGAGAGAAAGACCATGATGACTTCCGCGCGCACGTACTGGGGCTGTCCGAACAACCGATGACATGCCCGCAAGGATCGCGACGATCTCTCATCCGGTGAAATCGCCGCTAATTCACTCCGCAGGCGCTGGCGTAATTCGCTCTTGGCAGACAAATTGCTGGTTCGACCGCTTGGGCTTTGAACTACTCTTGCGCATCATCTTCAGGCGGGCTTGATGCCCACCGATCTCGCACCGCATCGAGATATTCGCGTATTCTACCTTCGGCTCCCCGGTCTGTCGGCGCGTAGTAAACTTTTTCCACGCCGTGGTGCTCCTCGGAGACTATACCATCGGCGGCATCGTGTGGGTACACATAGCCCTCGCCCGAGCCGAGCCGCTTGGCGCCGGCGTATCCCGTGGACCGCAAGTGCTGGGGAACCCCAACGGCCCGACCCTTACGCACATCGTCGGCCGCCGACCAGATGGCCTTCGCACAGGCGTTGGACTTTGGGGCGGTCGCCAGGTAAATCGCGGCCTGGGCGAGGGGCAACTGGCATTCGGGGAGCCCGACCATCTGCGTCGCGTCCGCCGCCGCCTGGGCCAGAATCAGCCCGTGGGGATCGGCGTTGCCAATATCTTCCGAGGCACTGATGACGATGCGCCGGGCGATGAAACGCGGATCCTCTCCAGCTTCGAGCATGCGGGCGAGCCAGTACACGGCCGCATCGGGATCGCTTCCGCGAATCGACTTGATCATCGCGCTAATCGCATCGTAATGCTGATCTCCCGCGCGATCGTAGGAAATCGCCTTGCGTTGGACGGATTCGACCGCTGTTTCCAGGTCCACCGTTATCGGTCCACAGCAATGCGCTTCGCTCGTCTGCGACAGGACGGCCACCTCGAGCGCATTTAACGCACGGCGGGCGTCACCGTCGGCGATTTTCGCCAGGTGATCGGCCGCTTCGGGGGCAAGCGTGACGCTGTATCGACCGAGACCGCGCTCGGCGTCGCGGATCGCGCGATCGAGCAATCGTTTGATGTCCTCTTCACGGAGCGGTTGAAACTGGAATATCTGGCTTCTTGAAATCAGGGGTGTGTTGACCGCGAAAAACGGATTTTCCGTCGTGGCCCCGATGAGGCGGATCACGCCGTCTTCGACATCCTCCAAGAGAATATCCTGTTGCGCGCGGTTGAAGCGGTGAAGTTCGTCGATAAAGAGAATCGAACGCTTCCCTCCGTTGTCGAGCCGCTGTTTGGCTCCGGCGAGGCGTTCGCGGAGTTCTTTGACGCCAACGGAGGCCGCGTTAAGCCTGTCAAAATGGGATTCTGTGGACACAGCGATCGCCTGGGCCAGGGAAGTCTTACCGGTTCCCGGCGGCCCGTAGAAAAGAACGCTGGTCAGCCGATCGGCCTCCAGCATGCGGCGGAGCAGTTTCCCTTTGCCCAGGAACGCCTCCTGACCGACGAATTCGTCGATCCCGCGCGGGCGCATACGGGCAGCCAGAGGCATCGCCTCCACTCTGTTTGCCTGACGCTGCTGTGTAAAAAGGTCCAAGTGGAATCTCCGAGCGTAGTATAGCCCATCCGCGCCCCAACGTCTTGGGGACGCAACTGAGAGGGGTGGGACACGACGCCCTGGACGCTGGACGCCCGGCGGACGCGTGACAGAATCGGCATGGGGCTTTTTTCAGAGCACCTGGCGCTAGCCTGGTGACCTTCCGCCCCGGGTGCTCCACGAATCGCCGATCTGCTGATCGGCATGGCCGGCTTGAAAATGGAACGTGCCCACTGCGAAGTCTTGCGGCCCACGGGTCCGCGGGCTAGCGCCCGCGGCTCTGATTCGGGCGCGTGGCGCTTTGCTTCCGGGCGGGGTCGCTGCGATAATAGGGTAGCTGGTTGCCGGCAGCTTCGCGGCGGGTATGACGCCCGAAGCGCCGCTCGGGGGATGGCCGTACGCGCCGTCAAGGAAGTCTTTGGTACAGGATAGGGGTTGGGTAGTTTATGTGTGGAATTATTGGATACATTGGTAGTCGGCCCGCGCTTCCGATCCTTATGGAAGGCTTGCGGCGGCTGGAATACCGTGGTTACGATTCCGCCGGTGTCGCATTGGTGGATCAGAACGGCATCACGGTAACAAAATCCGCCGGTCGTATCTCCGCCCTAGAGCAAAGAGTCGATTCCGCCGCACCGCAGACGCGCGGGATCGGGCACACGCGCTGGGCAACGCACGGAGCCCCCAACGACCTCAACGCGCACCCGCACGAGGACAGTGCCGGGCGGTTTGCCATCATTCACAATGGGATCATCGAAAACGATCGCGCCTTGCGGATTTTCCTAGAAAAGCAGGGTGTGGTGTTCGCAAGCGAGACGGATTCGGAGGTCTTGGCGCAACTGATCGCCCATTTTTACGACGGCAATCTGGCGGCCGCGGTGCGCCGCGCGCTTCGAGATGTCTCTGGCACCTACGGGCTTGCGGTGGTCTGCGCCGACGAACCGGACGTTTTGGTGGCGGCGCGACGGGGCAGCCCGCTGATCATCGGCGTAGGCAAGGGCGAGCATTTTGTGGCGTCGGATGCGGCGGCCATGCTGGCGCATACATCGCAAGTCATTTTTCTTGGTGACGGAGAGATAGCACGCATGGAGGCCGCAGATCTTCGCTTGACCAACATGGAGGATGTCCCCGTCACCAAAGACGTCGAAGAGGTCGAATGGCACCTCGATGAGATCGAGTTGGCCGGGTACGAACACTTCATGCTCAAGGAGATCCACGAACAGCCCGACGCCATCGAGACCTGTCTCAAAGGCCGCGTGGACACGCGGGAAGGCGCGATTCACCTCGGCGGCCTGGTGGACTGCACGCGCGAATTGACCCGAGCCAAACGCTTCATCATGACCGCTTGCGGAACCGCCTGGCACGCCGCGCTGGTCGGCGAATACCTCTTCGAGGAGCTTATTCGCATTCCGACCGAAGTAGAATACGCCAGCGAGTTTAGATACCGAAACCCGATTATCGACGACGGCACCGTTGTCATGGCCGTGTCCCAAAGCGGCGAGACGGCGGACACGCTGGCCGCCCTGCGCGAAGCGCAACAGCGCGGCGCGACCACGGTCGGCGTGGTCAACGTCGTCGGCTCCACGCTCGCAAGGGAGACCGACGCGGGTATCTATCTGCACGTCGGCCCGGAAATCGGGGTGGCAAGCACCAAAGCCTTCACCGGGCAGGTCGCCGTGTTGGCCATGATCGCGTGCTACCTCGGCCGCCGCAAACATTTTTCCGTCGCGGCCGCCAACCAATTCATTGAAGCGCTGGCACAGATTCCCGAACAAATGCGCACGCTGCTCAAACACGAGGAGACGGCCAAGACGGCAGCGCTGCAATACTATCAGCGCGACAACTGGCTATACCTCGGGCGCGGATACAACTACCCGGTGGCCCTGGAGGGAGCCCTCAAACTCAAGGAGATCAGCTACATCCATGCCGAGGGCATGCCTGCCGCCGAAATGAAGCACGGACCGCTCGCGCTGATTTCCAAGGGCACGCCCGTCGTATTCATTGCTACCAGTGGCATGCAATACAAGAAGGTGACCAGCAACATCCGCGAGGTGCGTAGCCGCGGCGCGAGCGTACTGGCCATCGCGACCGAAGGCGACCGAGAAATCCAGTCGCTGGCGGATCATGTCATTTATGTCCCCGACACGATCGAACCGTTGCAGCCGCTGCTCACGGTGATTCCCTTGCAGCTCATCGCCTACCATGTGGCATTGTTGCGAGGCTGCAACGTGGACAAGCCGCGCAACCTCGCCAAGAGCGTGACGGTCGAATAGGCGGCGGCATGGCGCCTCGTCTCACAGATCCGACGTGATCGTGAATCGAGGTTTCGCGTTTTCGGGCGGCCGCGTGGGCCAGCCCTCGTGGCTCCTCTGCCGATGCGCATCGTCAAATGCAAAAAGGCCCAATGACCAGCCTGAGCAGAACTGCTCGGCGCGATCATCCGGCCTCTTGCGAGATGTTTGGTATGCCGAAACCGACCCATCGGGTCGCTTGCTTAACCCAATCCGAACCAGCTCAGTATGCCGCGATCGCTCTCACCCTTTGTTTTTTCGGGCGGATCGGCGCCGTCGGGCGGCTCTTTCGTGTCGGTTGGCTCGGTCGCCCCGATCGCTTCCGGTCGGTCGAATGGGGCCGTCGCCTCGGGTTCCTGCGTCGCGTCGATGATTTCACACTCTTCGGTCTTGTTGGTGAGATCGGCAGGCTCCACCTCCTCCTCGGAAACGGGTCCAAGATCGGCCATGGACTCATCCCAACTCGACGGCGGATCGGCGAGTGGCGCCTCAAACTGCGCCCCCACAACGAATCCGCGGAGCCCTTGCCGGCAGTGGGTTATCTTGGCTGAAACCCAAGAGATTCGGGTAGTCGGATCGCATTCCCCCACTTCGACTATCGTCCCGAGTTCCGCTTCGCCGCGAACCCAAAACGCGATCCCCGTGCAAGAGATGTTGTGCATGGTCGCCATGGCCGTGCGTACATCGCCGGACTCGAAGAACTTCGCGTCTAGCTGCACCGGCTTTTTAAACCGAGTCTCGTCCCGCTTGCCCGAGTAGACATCGCCTCTGTGCTCGCGGCTCGCATCCTCCAGCCACTTTCGAATCTGCTGGTGTTGCGACCGAATAGGGGGTGCCTCCGGTAGCTGGACGCAGGTTTCGGGAGCGTCGGCTCCGTTTTCGGGTTCCGCGTTTTCTAGATTGGCATTCGCATCCGACATTGTTGTGTCTATCTCCGTCTCACGTTCGAGTCCACGCCTACACTCTAAAATAGAAATCGCGGAGAGCGCGGACTTGGAGGCGAAGATTTGTCGCGACCACGAAACCAAAACTGGGCGCGAAGCCAACACCTGCGTGAGCCGGGGGATTATCGGAGCGCGCAAAAAGGGCCGACCCGATGGGCCGGCCCGCAGAAGTCACTCAACCGATTCTAGCGCCTATCCGAGTCCGAGCATGGCGCTGATCTGCGGTGCGAATTTCACGACCAGGCCCGCAAACACAACGCTGACCATGCTGATGAGCTTGATAAGGATGTTCAAGCTCGGGCCGGACGTGTCTTTAAACGGATCGCCGACCGTATCGCCGACGATGGTGGCCTTGTGGGCCTCGCTGCCCTTGCCGCCGTGGTTGCCCTTTTCGACATACTTCTTGGCGTTGTCCCAGGCGCCTCCGGCATTGGCCATGAAGATCGCCACAG
>CAZYXP010000233.1:0-5302 GCA_964651325.1 uncultured Phycisphaeraceae bacterium | reverse complement strand
ACTGATCCTGTAAGACAGCGACTCTGTATGTGATTCTATATAATCCGCAGCTAATTTCGTACGTACGCGGTCCCGGCGGCCGCTTCCTTACGGGCGCGGTTCTGACTGGCTCTCAGCAATCTGGGACTTGGCGCATCAGGCCGGTGGCCGAAACGTCTTTGCGATTGCCGCTCCTTCGCGGCGGAGTTCCACGAAGGGATCGGCAAACATGGCTTCGTGGGCGGAATCGGGCGGCGCGATCAAGACGTCGTGGCGTAGCGGCTGATAACGCAAGATTAACTCGTCGTTCTTGCGCCAGATTTCGATGATCCGGCCTTCGTTCGGGCTATCCAGGATCGCGCCCGTGACCATCTCGGTGTAACCTCCCCGATCAATCACTAACGAGAAATGCAAGTGTCCGCATAGATGGAGCTTCACGCAGGGAAACTCGCGGAGCATCGCCTGGAACGTCTCCGGCACAAGCGACGTGCCGTAGATCGGCTTGAGGGTCGCGCTGGGGTGGTGCGTCGCGACGATGACCCACTCGCCTTGGGCCTGAGCCTTTTCCAGTTCACGTCGGAGGAATCGGGCTTGCTCGGCGGCAATCGCCCCTTCCGAAAAGATGAACCGAGGCCGCTCGATGATCGGCGTCGATGAATTCAGCCCGATCAGCCGAAGCCCCGGCACGGGCGAGACGCTGTACCACGTCTGGGTCGGGGCGCTTTCAAGAAATCCGTGACCCTTGGGCTCGGTCACGCTATCCAGATGAGCCCGGATGAATTCACGGTCATCGATGAATCGGCGATCGGCATCGGGCTCGACGAGCACTGGCAGCGAAACCACAGGTGGCGGGCCAGGTTGAGCCGGCGTAATGGCACCCCATGCGAGGGTTCCATCTGGGAAAATGCCCGTGGGAAGAAAGAGCCCGAGCCGGAAATCCAGAGGCAGTGGAGCGTAACGCCCCCCCAAAGGCGACCGCAAAATCGGAAAGGATCCGGAAGCAAAGCGGTCGTGGTTGCCCAGCACGGTGTACCACGGCACGCTCGGGCGATCGCCGTGGACGCCGTTGCGGTACAGTCCCTGGGCGGTGAACGGGTGATGTGGATCCATCTCGGGTGGCGGGATGCTCTCCGGGCGGCGATCATCGGGACCGGTCCTCGGATCCACGACGCCGCCGTCGAATAGCTTCATAAACCAAACAAGCTCGTTGTGTTGGACATTGTCCGTGGCATCCCCGGTAAAGACCACGAAATCAATGTTCGCGCGCCCGGCATGCCAGCGATTGATGGCCCGGATGATCCCGTCCATGAACTGCAGCGAATAGGCATAGTGCGGTCGCCAGGCCTCGGACCAGAGATGGGCAAACGACGCAAGGCGTCCGGGCGACTCTTCATCCACGATCTGAGTGTCGCAAATGTGCGCGATCCGAGCGACCAGCTTGGCGCCCGGGGGAACCGGATCGGTGCGTTCGTCCGGCAGGATCGGCGCAAACGGATCGGTGCCGCTGCATCCGAGCGCGAAACAGATCGACGCGAGGATCAATGTGCGCCGCGAGTCTCCGCGCAAGATGCTCTTTATCGCTCGAAACCTGATTGACGGGAGCAATGGAAACACGCCCACGATTTTGACAGGCAGGCGTCCCAAGCACAAATAAAGCGTGAGGTGAAGTTTTGCAATGAGGCGGTACGATCCGGACGTGCGTCAAGCTTCTATTGATGTGCAGGCTCGGCGGCGATGTAGCCCAGCCGCCCCCGGCTGGGAAAAGGCTCAGACACAGCGGAGGGCCGCGGTGCCACACTGGCTACACGCCGATTCAGCGTTTGGCAGCGTGCTCCGCCGATCGAAGCCGCGATCGGGCTTCCAATTGGCCGGGCAACCTGCGTGCTCGCTGACCGCCCCGAGTACCGTTCGTTAGCTCGGTGGAGGTCGTAGTCCCCGCGTCGGTAGCGCCTGGGTCGCTCACCGTAGAGCCATCTTCTTGAACAGCTCCGGCATCCGGGAGGGCGGTTAGCCCGGTCTCAGTTGCGGTAGGCGTCGATGGAGACAAGGTTCCCACCACAGACGGCAGCAGCGGCGTACCGCCTAGTTGGGCACGAATTACGTTGGAGAAAAGGAAAATCGCCTGGTTCAGTTGATCGAAAATGATCTGAATGGCATCGACGAAGAACTGGTTCCGCGGACTGACCTGTACGGGGGCCTGATCGGTAATCTCCGGCGTAATTCTGGGCGAGATGATCGCTTCCTGCTGGCGCACGAGCCCGGCCGAAAGGAGTTCGCCGGGCAGCCGCTGTCCGATCGAACCGGCATTTTGAAGGTTTTGGGCCATAGCGGGGCTTGATACGCCTAGAATCAGCGCGAATGCCGCCGCGTATCGTGCAATACTACCTGGTTTTAACATGCGCCACTCCAATCTGAAATCTGCTCGACCCTTCATGCTCCGGACCCGTCGGTAGCGTGTCCCGGCGCTCTGCCGCGTCTTATTATTCGGATGAACGGGAGTCTGGTCGCCGGAAAATCCCCGTTCACCGAGAATTATTGGGACCAAAGACGCTCGAGGGCCATCAACGAGGTCCGGCGGGCGTGGCAGGCTTTGTCGCATGGACCTGCGAGAATGATTCACCACCAAGGCACGAAGCCACCAAGAAGAGGGAACGGTGGAAGATCGATTGGTTCCCCCATGCCATGGCGCTTTCTCGACGCACCATGTTGGCGCTTCGGCCGGAAGACGGCCCCGTGGCAGGGCAACGCTCCGCCCTGTAGCGGAGCAACACCCTGCCCTACCTGCCGGCCCATCAGGAGATAGGCGGTGTCGGGTCGTTGCCTTCGTTCGCCTTCTTGTCTTCGGCTACCTTGTTGTCTGCATTCGCATTCTCGCCGTCGTTTGCCCCTTCCTCTTCCGGAGCGATTTTTGCCACCGCGACGACCTTGTCCCCTTCTTTGAGCCGAATCAGGCGGACCCCCTGCGTGGCGCGTCCGATTTCGCGCACGGCGGAAAGATCGGTACGTAGCATCATCCCACCGGCCGTGATGAACATGAGCTCGTCGTCGTCGGACACCGCCTGCAGCGCGATCACCTCGCCATTGCGATCGGAGGCCTTGATGTTGATGACACCTTTGCCGCCGCGCCGCGTTTTTCGGTATTCTTCGATGCTCGTGCGTTTGCCAAACCCGTTTTCGCACACGGTCAGCACGGACGAGCCCGGATCAATGGCGACCATAGACACGACCGCATCCTCGGTGGCCAGCGCCATGCCGCGAACCCCGCGGGCGCTGCGCCCCATGGCCCGGACATCTCCTTCGTCGAACCGCACGGCCATGCCGCGTCGCGTGCCCAGGACGATCTCGTTTTCCCCGCTGGTACGTTCTACGTTGATTAGCTCGTCGTCATCGTCGAGCGTAATCGCGATGATTCCGTTGGCACGGGGCCGGCTGTAGGCGTTGATCGGCGTCTTCTTGACCGTGCCCTTGGCGGTGGCAAAGAAGACAAACGATTCTTCGAAAACCTTGACCGGCAGGACCGCCCGGCTGGCCTCGCCTGGCTGCATGTTCAAGAGGTTGGCAATGGATCGTCCGCGCGAGATGCGGCTCAAATCCGGCAGGTCGAACACGCGAAGCCAGTAAACGCGCCCGCGATTCGTGAAGAAGAGCAGGTAGTCATGGGTGGAGACCACGAAGAGGTGATCGAGGAAATCACCATCCTTTGTTGCGCCGGCTCGTATCCCCGTTCCGCCGCGGCCCTGTTTTCGGTAGGCATCGGCGTCGGTTCGCTTGATGTATCCGGCGTGCGAGATCGTGACGACCGCCTGCTCATCGGGAATCAACTCCTCCATGCTGAAGTCGCCGACGGCTTCCACGATCTCCGTCTTGCGCGGATTCTTGAACTTCGTTTTGATCTCGTAAAGATCCTCGCGGATGATATCGAGCACGCGCTGTTCTTCGCGCAAAATAACCTCGTAGCCTTCGATCTCTTCGACAAGCTTGCCGTATTCCGTGGCCAGTTTCTCGATTTCCAGCCCCGTGAGGCGTTGCAATTGCATGGAGAGAATCGCCGACGCCTGCGTCGTGGACAGGTGATATCCTCCGTCGCCAAAACGATCGACAAACGACGCGGGAAGAAGACGGCGGAGCGTTTCATCTTCAGTGAGGCGAAGTGGTCTGGCCATGAGGTTGGCCTTGGCGCTCTTCGGATCGGCCGATCGTTTGATGACCTCGATGATCTCATCGATGTCGCCGACGGCCAGGATAAGCCCCTCAAGCACATGCGCCCGCTGTTTGGCGCGGCGCAGCAGGAACGCCGTCCGGCGGCGGATGACGTCCTTGCGATGATCCACGTACAGCCCCAGCATATCTTTCATGTTCAGCGTGCGCGGCTGCTTGCCGACCAGGGCGATGTTCATGATGTGGAAATTGGATTGCAGCGGCGTGTACTCGAAGAGCTGATTCATCACGACGTCTTCGTTGCCGTCGCGTTTGAGGTCGACTTCGATGCGCACTTCGTGCTTGCGATCGGAGGCGTCGTTGACGGATGAAACATCCTTGATGACGCCCGATTTCACCGCGGCCGCGATTTTCTCGGTAATCGTGCTTCGCAAAACCCCGTAGGGCAACTCTGTGACAACCACGGTTTTTTTGCCGGTCCGTCCCTCCTCCATGTGACAGCGGCCGCGCATCGTGATACTGCCTCGCCCGGTCATGTAGGCGTTGACGATCCCGCGCCGACCACAGATTTGCCCGCCAGTGGGGAAATCCGGCCCCGGGAGGACTTCCAGGATCTCCGCGAGGGACAGATCCGGTTTGTCCAGGTACGCCAGCAGGGCGTCGCAAACCTCGCCCACGTTGTGCGGCGCGAGGTTGGTCGCCATGCCCACGGCGATGCCGCTTCCGCCGTTGACCAGCAGGTTGGGGAACTTGCCGGGCAAAACGGTCGGCTCTAACCGGGAATTATCGTAGTTGGGGATGAAATCGACCGTGTCATACTCGAGATCGTCGAGTAGTGCGGTGGCCGCGGAGGTCATCCGAGCTTCGGTATACCGCATCGCGGCCGGCGGATCCCCGTCGATGGAGCCGTAGTTTCCCTGCCCGTCGATCAGCCGCTGCCTCATGTTCCAGTGCTGGGCAAGGCGAACCAGGGTGGGATAGATCACCGCGTCACCGTGAGGGTGGTAGTTGCCGCTCGTGTCGCCGCTGATTTTGGAGCATTTCTTGGTCTGAGCCCGCGGACCCAGGTTCAGATCGTTCATCGCCACGAGGATTCGCCGCTGGGACGGCTTCAGCCCGTCCCGGATGTCGGGCAGCGCTCGCGACATGATCACGCTCATCGAAT
>CAZYXP010000232.1:0-5330 GCA_964651325.1 uncultured Phycisphaeraceae bacterium | reverse complement strand
AGCGGGAGCCCAAGCGTGAAAATCCTTCTCGTAGACGATTCGCGAACGATTCGCAGCATTCAAAAGAACGTGCTCAAGCAGCTCGGGTACACGGACATTCTTGAGGCCGAGGATGGCGTTCAAGCCCTCAAGATATTCAATGAGACCGTCCCCGATCTCATGCTCGTTGATTGGAACATGCCCAACATGGACGGCATCACGCTTGTAAAGAAGATTCGCGAGATCAACAAGACCGTGCCCATGATGATGTGTACCACCGAGGCGGAAAAATCTCGCGTTCTCGATGCCGTCAAGGCGGGCGTCAACAACTACATCGTCAAACCGTTCACCGTCGACTCGCTCAGCGAAAAGATCAACCAGACCCTATCCAAGGCAGGGGCGTCCGCGACCTGATGAAGAGCATGCTGTCCGGGGAAAGGGCACTGCGTTTGGCACGGATGCCCTGCGCCAGCGCAATGTCATGCTCGAATCCGCAAGTTTACCCGTAGTACGGCGGCCCTCCGCTGTGTATGAACGAGCCGCGGGCTTGAAGCCCGCACGGCCACCGGGCATTGGCCCGATCGATGGGCCTCAAGCCTTCAATTCTTGACATTCAATTCTCGGCTCCCAATCCTGCTCAGCTTCAGTCACCCGAAACGCCGTTGACGTGCAACAGGGGTTCAAGTAGCATCTTCTTGTTGTGCTGAAGCGCCTACTTCGGCGGCCGGTGACAAACAAATCAAGCGGGAGGATGCTGGCTATGTCAAAGAACAAACAGATCGTCATGTGCGCGTTTTTCCTTTTCGTGGCTTCTGCGGCGCGGGCGGGCACGATTCTGCATGTTGACGACGATGCCGCAACGGGAGGAGATGGCGCGACATGGGCAAACGCGTTCGCCCATCTCCAAGATGCACTGGCGTCAGCGTCTAATCCGGCCAACGGCGTCAGCGAGATTCGCGTCGCGCAAGGAATGTATTACCCGGATCGAAACGAACTCAATCCTCTGGGGACGGGAGATCGCGCCGCTTCGTTCCAACTCCTCGACGGGGTGGCCCTCTTGGGGGGATACGCCGGGCTCGGCGCGCCGGATCCCGATGCGCGCGATGTCACCACCAATCAGACGGTGCTGACGGGCGATTTGAACGATGACGACCTTCCGGATTTCGTCAACAATGGTGAAAACAGCTACCATGTCCTCACTACGCCCGGCGCAGGGGGGACGAGCAGGATCGACGGTTTCATCGTCAGGTCCGGCAACGCCGATGGGATTACCGATCAGGGTGAGGGCGGCGGATTGCGCCACGTCTCCGGGCACATCGATCTGCTGAACACGACCTTCCAAGGTAACTGGGCCAAGCGGGGTGGCGGGCTCTTTCTTTTCGGCGTGAACACCAGTGCGTCGCTGGGCAACTGCACCATCGAGGCAGGTTTCGCCGCCGAGCGGGGTGGGGGTATAGCAAGCCGCTCGAGCGACGTGACATTGACCAACTGTAGCGTCGTCGGAAACGCGACCGGCGACAAAGGGGGCGGCATCTGGAGAAAATGGGGTATTGTAACGCTAGTCGATAGCAGCGTCACAGCGAACGTGGCGGTAGGCGCAGGTGGCGGAGCTTATAGCGAGAACAGTGGCAACCTGACAATGAGTGGTTCCACTGTCAGCCAAAACAGCGTGACATCGGATTTACCCGGTTATGGCGGCGGGCTTATTGCCATCAATTCGACGATCACGCTCAACTCTTGCACGTTTTCCGGCAACGATGCGCCGGTAGGAGGTGCGATTGCTATGTTCGACGCAACGGTCGATATCGCGGACTGCATGTTCCGGGAGTGCACGGCCGGCGCCGGAGGTGCCATCGAAGCTTCAAGCAGCGATCTTTCCGTCGTTCGCAGCGCATTCATTGGCAACGCCGCGGAAAGCGCCGGCGGGGCCATTCAGAGTGTAACCGGCTCCAATGCACTGATTGTTCATGCTCATTTCATCGGTAATTCGGCGGGTGGCGCGGCAGGAGCGTACGATTGTGGGGCGGGGCATATCGTGTTTGTCGGATGCGTTTTCGCGGGCAACGACGGAGGGGAATTCGGCGGGGCTTTGACCAGTTTCCAAGCGATACCCGATGTTACGGTCATCAACAGCAGCTTCAGCGGCAATGTGGCTGCTCAGGGGGCGGGGATTTTTCTTGCCGGATCGTCGCCCGGCACAACGCTCACCAACTGCATCCTCTGGGGCAATGAGAGTTTTCAAGGTACGAACGAATCCGCGCAGCTCTCGGCGCCCGAGCCAGGGGCATTTTCCGTCAATCACAGCGCCATCCAGGGATTAACCGGATCATTCGGGGGCGTCGGCAACACCGGCGCGGATCCGATGTTCATCGACGCCGACGGCGCCGACAACCTCGCTGGAACGGAAGACGACGATTTGCGTTTGGCTGCGAATTCGCCGCTGATTGACGCTGGTGACAACAACGGCGTGCCCGCCGACATTCTGACGGACCTCGACGGCAACCCGCGGTTCGTGGATGATCCCAATACGCCGGACTCAGGCACGGGCACGGCGCCCCTAGTCGATTTGGGTGCTTATGAATTGCTCGGTGGTGGTCAACCGATTCCCACAGTCTCGCAATGGGGTTTCGCCGCCATGATGTTGTTGCTACTCACGGCGGCAACGGCCGTTTTCGGTAAATGTCGTCCTGCACCGTCATCGGTAGCATAGGCCGGGCAACGGTGCCATGGTGTGAGGCTGAGTCCGCGCCATGATGGGTACAAGCAGCGCAAACTTTCGAAACGGGCTCGTTGGCCTGTGATGCGGATGACGGCTGCCGCGATGGCAATTGGCGCGTACGCTGTCGTGCGGCGTCTGGGGGGTCTCACGTACGGCACCACCGCGGTTGTTGTTGCTTCTTCAAGGGTTCGGGTTCGTCCTAGGCCCGCACAGATCGCGCCGTGGAGCCGGTCCTTTGTTTTTTTCGGATGGAGGTACTGAATGGCGCATCCGTGCATCGCTGCCCGAGGCGCCAACTATACAGTTCACGCTGATCCGGTACCATTGGGTAATGCTCAAACTCGCAATCACCTTTATAGCATTGGCCAATCCCTCTGCACTTGCAATCGCCCGGGATGACGGCCTCTCCGCGCTCGACCAGTGGCCCCAATTCCGCGGGCCGCTGGGTACCGGCGTGGCGCCACATGCCAACCCGCCTACGACCTGGTCCGAAAAGAAAAACATACGCTGGAAGACCGCGATTCCTGGCAAGGGGCATGCCTCGCCGATTGTCTGGGGCGATCGCATCTTCCTAACCACGGCCATACCCTTCGGAGACGCGCTTCCTCCCGAACATGCGGACGCGCACGGCGCGCACAACAACGTGCGTCCTTCGCGCCGCCAAGCGTTCGTGGTGATGGCGATCAATCGACGCGATGGGGCGATCATTTGGCAGAAGACCGTCCGTAAGCAGCAACCCCACGAAAGCACGCATGAAAGCGGAACCTGGGCATCCAACTCGCCCGTCACCGACGGCGAGCATGTCTTCGCCTATTTCGGATCGCACGGGCTTTATTGCCTCGATTTCAGCGGCTCGCTGATCTGGAAAGCAAACATCGGCACCATGCACACCAAGCACGGACACGGCGAGGGTAGTTCACCCGCCCTTCACGGCGATACCATCGTCGTCAACTTTGATCACGAGGAACAATCGTTCGTCGTTGCCATAGACAAGCGCACGGGAAAGATTCTGTGGAAGGTAGAGCGCGAGGAGGGCACGTCGTGGTCCACCCCGTTGATCGTCGAGCATGACGGCAGGGCGCAGACCATCATCGCCGCCACCCGGCGCGTGCGGGCCTACGACCTGCTGACCGGTAAACTCATCTGGGAATGCGGCGGCCTTTCCGGCAACGTCGTTGCCTCGCCCGTAGCGGCCGATGGAATCGTTTATGTCACCAACAGCTACGAAACAAGAGAGATGCTGGCCATCCGGCTGGCGGACGCCCAAGGCGATATCACCGGCACCGACGCCGTCACATGGTCGCGCCATCGCCACACGCCCTACGTCCCTTCGCCCCTGTTGTACGGGGGCAGGCTCTACTTCCTGAAACACTATCAAGGCTTCCTGACGTGCGTGAACGCCAAAACGGGCGAGACGCTCTTCGGCCCCGCGCGGCTCGATGGCATTGGCAATGTCTACGCTTCGATCGCCGGCGCGGCCGATCGCGTCTACATCGTCAGCCGGAATGGCCACACCGCCGTCATCGAGCACGGCGCGACGCTTAAGCAGATCGCCCTTAACGCACTAGACGATTCCTTCTCGGCGTCCCCCGCGATCGTGGGCGATGATCTCTTTCTGCGCGGCGAGCGTTTCCTCTATGGCATCTCCGACAAGCCGACCCCATAAAGACGATGGTCGCTTGCTCCGATAATTCGTCTTGTCGGCTCAAATCAAACCGCAAACGTCCCTCTTTGGGTTCGAATACCAGGTCCAAAATTTGCTTGGCTGAATCTCAATCGTACATTGTATTATAAGGCCTGATGCCTCGATCGCCGTTGGTCCCATAAGGAGGGGGCGCATGGTCGTTCGATTCGTACCCCTGACCGCTCAAGAGCACGATCTCATCCGCGACTTCCGCCGGCTTTTCGCCGCCGAACAGAAGTCCGTCTTGCGGGAGCTGCATCGGCTTGTAGCGCTGCGAGGACCAATGCCTTGCCCGCATTCTCGCCGGCCGTGCGATAGTACTTTGCCACGGCTTCCCGATTCCCCTCCATCAGCAAATCGCGCAGTTCCGCGGGCATCAAAATGATCGCGCGCAAGCCCGCCTCGACTGCGCGGTACTTGGCGAGCCCCCGCTTTTCCACAAACGCCGAAAACTCCGCAATGGTTTCAGGCGCCAGATCAACGCTAAAGCCCGCCTTCTTGTAATCGGATCCGCCTCTTTTGGTTTTCATACCCACTATTTCGGCCCAATGCCCTTGGAAAATCAAGACGGCTTCTAAAAACATGGAAATCCAAGAAAACGCTTGACTTTACGTGGATTCATCGTACGATGGTGGTAGCATGAGAAACTCCTTGATGATCGATCGAGTGACGCGCGGGGGGCTATACGCCGAATTGATCGATGTGTGTGAGCATTTGGCCAGCGGGGACTACAGCAGTGCTTCAAACGCCCTTTACGTCCTCGCCAAACAGTCCCCGCTCTATCAGAAGACAGTGAAAGATCTCAGAGAGAAGCAACGTGGCGAGAAACGTGCGTCAGAGCGATAGCGCGTTGTAGCGACCTGTGATCTTCAGCGTCAGAGCTTCGGCTCTTTCGCCCGATTTCCTCTCCGGGAAGCGCCGGGCGTCCGAATCCATGACCGGGCGTCC
>CAZYXP010000231.1:0-5348 GCA_964651325.1 uncultured Phycisphaeraceae bacterium | reverse complement strand
CCGGATCGCGCCACCACAACCGCCCGACCCTGACGGCGTCGTCTTTTCCGTTGGCGCACGCCATGGCGCCTAGCCGACCCTTGCAGGGTCGATTGACGTAGGTCGTTCGGTGACCGTGGGTCCGCTTGAGGCGGACCCACGGCTACTGCAGTTCAGCCTTGCAGGCTGGAGGAAAGATAGCGGCATTGAAGCTGCCGTTAGTGTCATGGACCCACAGTACGTGGTGAGCGTATCGGACTTTTGATGTTGGCTCGGGAATCGCTATGGATTCGACACACGTAATTGCATTGGACCTCGGCGGAACGACGATCCAGGCGCGGCTGGTACAGTTTCCGTCCCTTGAGTCAACGACCATCCAATGCGAAACTCAGGCTGTTCGCGGCCCCGATCACGTCATTGATAGGCTCATCGCCCTAGCCCGTCAGGTCTGCGCCGACGCCGATTTTCCGATCACATCGTGCGCCGGCATAGCCATCGCCGCTCCCGGCCCGCTGGATGCCCGGCGCGGGGTGATTCTGCGAACCGTCAATCTGCCCGGATGGGAGAACTTCCCACTGACCCAGCGGATTTCAAAAGGCCTGAGCCTTCCCGCCATCCTCATAAATGACGCCAGCGCTGCCTGTTTCGGAGAGTTTCGCACTGGCGCGGGGCGGGGCGTCCAAGATCTTGCGCTGCTGACCTTGGGCACAGGCGTCGGCGGCGGCCTTGTGATCGGCGGCAGGCTCGTTCTAGGCGGGTTCGGCCACGGCGCCGAACTCGGCCACATGATCGTGCATCCCCAAGGCCGACCATGCTCGTGCGGCCAGCGCGGGTGCCTCGAAGCCTATGCGGGTGGACAGAGTCTTGAGCGACAAGCCGTTGATGCAGGATTGGTAGCCCCCAATGATCCTTCGAAGATTCCCGCCCTCGTCGCGGAAGTCGAGCGAGGCAACGTCGAAGCGCAACGGATTTGGGACGCCTGCTGCGAAGCCATCGCCCTGGCGTGTGTCACGCTGCAGCACGTGGCCAATCCCAAACTGATCTTGCTTGGCGGTGGCGTATCAGGTGCCGGAGCCGTACTACTGGATCGCGTGCGTGCAGGCCTCAAGAAATCCACATGGCGGATGGCAGGCGATCTTCCACGGATCGATGGAGCCGCGTTGGGCACAGATGCCGGCGTTTTCGGGGCCGCGGCGTGGTTTCTTGAGACGGCTACCAAGTAGCGTATGATGGGCGCGCTACGGCCCACACAAACAAACGCAACTGAAGGAGCCGGAACCGTATGATCCGCACATTCTACCTTATTTCGGGAGGGGTCTTCGCGGTCGTCTTTCTCGGTACGTGGCTCTGGCCGCCGGCCATCTGGTTGTGCGCGCTGTTGGGGCCGCTGTTTCTCCTTGGTGTTTGGGACACGCTGCAGACCCGCCATGCGGTCATCCGAAATTTTCCGGTAATCGGGCGGTTTCGCTATCTACTCGAGATGATCCGCCCGGAAATCAACCAATATTTCATCGAATCCAACACTGATGGCGTTCCTTTCAATCGGGAATTGCGCTCGGTGATCTATCAGCGTGCCAAACAGCAGCGTCAAACCCTGCCGTTCGGCACCCAGCGAGACGTCTACCGGGTGGGGTATGAATGGATCAACCATTCCCTAGCGGCCACCGCGGCCGCGCACGAAGCGCCGCGGATCAAGATCGGCGGTCCCGCCTGCACGAAACCCTATCACGCATCGCTACTGAACATTTCCGCGATGAGTTTCGGATCGCTGTCCAGCGCGGCCATTGCTGCGTTGAACGGCGGGGCCAAGAGCGGCGGGTTCTACCACAACACGGGCGAAGGATCGATCAGTCCGTATCATCTTGAGCCGGGGGGTGATCTGGTCTGGCAGATTGGTACCGGCTACTTTGGATGTCGCAACGCGGACGGCGGATTCGATGAGCGGCTCTTTACCGAGCGAGCCCGACTCGACAACGTGAAGATGATCGAAATCAAGCTGTCTCAAGGCGCCAAACCGGGGCACGGGGGAATCCTGCCGGCGTCGAAAATCACGGAGGAGATCGCGACCATTCGTCACGTGCCCCTGGGCCAAGCGGTGATTTCGCCGCCGGCGCATGCTACGTTCGACTCACCGCGCGGGCTCATCGAATTCGTGGGGCGGCTGCGCGATCTGAGCGGAGGCAAGCCCGTGGGCTTCAAACTATGCGTGGGCAGTCCCGTCGAGTTTCTGGGCATTTGCAAGGCCATGATCGAGCGGGACGCGTATCCGGATTTCATCACCGTTGATGGTGCCGAAGGGGGTACAGGCGCCGCGCCGCTCGAGTTTTCCAACTCTGTTGGGACGCCGCTGACCGACGGGCTTGTGTTCGTTCACGATGTGCTGACCGGGTTTGGGATTCGCGATCGCGTCCGCCTTATCGCCTCGGGCAAGATCGTCACGGGCTTCCACATGGCCGCCCGCTTGGCGGCCGGGGCGGATTTGTGCAATTGCGCCCGGGGGTTCATGTTTGCCCTGGGCTGTATCCAGGCTCGGCGCTGCAATTCCAACATATGCCCCGTGGGCGTCGCCACGCAAGACCCGGCTCTGGTGCGGGGCCTCGTCGTGGGCGACAAGATCATGAGGGTCGCGTGCTTCCATGAGGAAACCGTCGATGCGCTGCTGGAAATTCTCGGAGCGGCCGGGCTGACCCATCCGGACCAGCTTCGCCCGTGGCATATTCAACGGCGTGTGTCCCAAATGCAGTGTAAGAACTACGCCGAGGTATACAAATACATGGAACCCGGCGCCTTGCTCGGCAACGCGCCGCCGGAGCGGTATCAGTCGTGGCTCAAGCTGGCCCGCAGCGACACGTTTCTTCGCAAATAACACTCAAGGCACCTGCCGCTAGCCTGGTGACCTCTTCTCTGCGCACCCGACGCTAGCTTCCCCCGAGGGACGGGTTCAATCCCCCGAGCCGCGGGCTTCAGCCCGCGCGGCGCCCCGACCTGGCGCGGTGCCGAGTTCTTTCGGCGCGCTCGTACGAATGGCCGCGCAAGCTAAAGCATGCGGCTCGGAATCGGTTTGCCCAATTGGCATGCTGGCTCGGCTACCCCTCTTTCCGGAAGGGGCACGGGCTTCGCCTGCGCTCGGAGGGCGCCCGGCGTTTGGCGAACCTCGATTGCTCCATTGCGGACTCGTGCAAACAGGTTATACTGGTCCCGTTTCGTCGATCGTCGGCGTGTGAGACCACGTGGCGCGGCCCGAGCCGATCGATCGATTTGTCGCGACGCATTCAGGTTTCTCGGAGATTGCCGTGGTCGATCATCAAACCAATGGCGAGCCGTTGTCCGATCGCTATTACTTCCTGGTCAGGCGGCTCCATTCGCTGTCCGGGCTGGTACCGGTCGGTGTCTTTCTTTGCGTTCACTTGCTCGCCAACGCCTCTGTCTTGGTCGGCAGCGAACCCGGCGAGCTCTTCCAGGAAAACGTTGAGCGCATTCACGCACTCGGTCCGCTCCTTTTGCCGGTGGAGATTGTGGGGATTTTTCTCCCGCTGTTGTTCCACGTCATCGTCGGTTTCCAGATTATCTTCACCGCCAAGCCCAACGCCCAGGAATACCGGTACGGCAGCAACATACGGTATACGGTTCAGCGGGCTACCGGCGTACTCGCCTTCTTTTTTATCCTGTACCACGTCTGGCAGATGCACTGGCTCGGCGACAAGCTGGGCGGCGGGGCGTTTGAGTTGCATGATGCAGCCGGAAATCCGACCGGCGCCGCAACCACGGCCGCAGCCATCCAAGCGGCGTGGTGGATTGCCCCGGTCTACGCCGTGGGCGTCGTGGCCTGCGTTTTCCATCTGGCCAATGGCGTTTGGACATCGCTGATCACCTGGGGTATTACGATCCGCCCTCGAACGCAACAGGTTTCCGGTTACGCCTGTGCCGTGTTTGGTGTGATTTTGACCATCGTCGGTCTTGGGGCTATCCGCGGATTCAAGACGCTATCGATGGATGCCACGGGCGGAGCCGGGGAACAGCATGCGGCCGGCTTGGTGGTACCCGACTGAAGGCCACGAAGGACGGTGGGCGAGGAAATCGTGTCCGCGGAAGCAAACGACTGAGTTTTTCTTGGAATCAGCAATGGCAAAGCAGCATGTAGTTGTAGTGGGCGGCGGGCTGGCGGGCCTGTCCGTCACGATGAAACTCGCCGAATCGGGCATTCACGTTTACCTCATCTCCATGGTGCCCGTGAAGCGCTCCCACAGCGTCTGTGCGCAGGGCGGCATCAACGCCGTCAACGAAGTGACCCGGCAGCTGGGCGATTCCGAATGGAAACACTTCGACGACACGGTGTACGGCGGGGATTTCCTGCAACACCAGCCGCCGGTCAAGGAGATGTGCGATTGGGCTCCGAACATCATCGACCTGCTGGATCGGCTCGGCGTGCCGTTCAATCGGACTCCGGAAGGCTTTCTCGATCAGCGCCGCTTCGGCGGAACGATGTACAAGCGCACGGCCTTTGCCGGCGCCACCACCGGCCAGCAACTCCTCTACGCCCTCGATGAGCAGGTCCGCCGCTGGGAAACGGAGGGGCTCGTTGAAAAGTTTGAATACTGGGAATTCCTCGGACCGATTCTCGACGAGAAAGCCCATTGCCGGGGGGTCGTCGCGCAAGACATGTTCACCATGAAGATGCGTTCCTTCGCGGCGGACGCCGTGGTCCTGGCCACCGGCGGGTGCGGTCTGGTCTATGGCCGCAGCACCAATTCGATGATCTGCACCGGCGGCGCGGCGGGGCGGGCGCTCAAAGCCGGGGCCAAGTACGCCAACGGCGAGTTCATTCAGGTTCATCCAACGGCGATTCCCGGGACGGACAAACTGCGTTTGATGAGCGAAAGCGCGCGGGGCGAGGGCGGTCGCGTTTGGGTGCCGCGCAAACCTCAGGACGACCGCGATCCCATGTCGATTCCGGCGGCCGAGCGGTATTACTTCCTCGAAGAACGCTATCCCAAGTATGGCAACCTCGTTCCCAGAGACATCGCCACGCGGGAAATCTTCGATGTCTGCGTCAACCAAAACCTAAGCGTGGAAGCGGGCCAGTTGTGCGTCTATCTGGATGTTACTGAGCTTGCCGCTGAAACGCAGAAGAAGCTAGACGGAATCCTCGAGATTTACGAGAAATTCCAAGGCGTCGACCCGCGCCACACCCCCATGAAGATTTTCCCGGCGGTTCACTATTCCATGGGCGGTTTGTGGGTCGATTACGAGAAATGCGAGAGCACCGGCGGGCTCGTGGCCGGCTCGCCGCGCAATCACCACAGCAATGTCCCCGGCATGTTCGTCATCGGCGAGGCCGACTATCAATACCACGGCGGCAATCGCCTCGG
>CAZYXP010000230.1:0-5362 GCA_964651325.1 uncultured Phycisphaeraceae bacterium | reverse complement strand
GCCCGGCTTTCGCCGCGCTGAGCGGGCAGACCTTCTCCAACCCGGTGTTGGCGAATAACATCATCTGGCACAACCGTTCCTTCTTTTACGATCGCACCCTCAACAACGCGTTGGGCGGTTTGATTCCGAGCGTGCCGATGTTTCGGGATTTGGAGGTGCTTGGCGGCGGCGCCATGAACCCGATCGGAAGCATCGTGACCGACACGACCGGCCTGGATCCGAGCAACATCGGTGCCGATCCCGGGTTCTTCACCGAATACAACAACACGTTTGAGGTCGCCGGCGTCATCGACGAGGCCGGCGGCTTCGTCTCTGTAAGATACCCAGAGCTTTCGATCACCGGATCGGACTATCATCTGGCGTGTTGCTCGCCGGCGCTCGACGCGGGTGTGGCCGGCGTGACGGCGCCGTTTGCCGAGCTGGCGCTGGATATAGACGGTCGCCCCCGCCCCCGCCCGATTTCGGGGGGGCTGGACATCGGAGCGGATGAGGTCGACGCTCTGTTTGACGTCGATAGCGACTGCACGGTGGGGCCGGGCGATTTCTCGTTCCTGGTTCCTTGCTGGCTACTTTGTGATACGGACCCCGCCTGGGCCACGTTCTCGTGCGGCGAGCTTGATTTTGACTGCACGGGCTGCGTCGATCCGGGCGACTTCTCGTTCTTCGTAAACGCATGGTTGAAGCCGTGCGATGATCCTTCAGTGGTGCTCCCGGCGTGTCACGCGCCCGCTGGGAGTTGGCCGTTGCCGCTGCAGGGTGTACCGGATACGTTGCTGCCTGCGACTCGAGAAGTGGTCGAATCATTCGGCCTGACCTACCCGGATGCGTCAGACCCGCGTTTCAAGCGAGATTCGCAAGCGGATCGGCCGCATCTCGGGTCGGACGAGAACGAGCGGCTGAGAAGCCGAAAGAGTCGTGCGAACGCACGAGAGGACCAATCGCCCGCACAGAGTCTAGGCGGGCGATAACGTGAGGCGGTTTGGAGCAGAATGATGACAAAGAGTAAACCGATGAATGGCACCAAGCTCATCGCGTTGTGTTGCGCAATCGTCCTTCTCGGAGCCGGGCGTAACGCAGTCCGCGCTGATGTCTTCTCTCAGTGCCCGCCGGATATGGACGGTGTTGATACGGACGGCGACGGAATCGTGGATAACGATCACGCTTGCGTACACCTTACGGCGGGTGACGGCCTTATTACCATGGGGGACGGTCGCATTCAGTACATATTCGGGTTCCACGACGTCACGGGTATCCCCGACGCCGATGTGATGGAAACCGGGCTGTTCGCCGCCGATGAACCCGGCCCGACGATCGTGGTAAAGGAGGGGCAAGACTTCTACTTGAGTTTGACCAACGCGGGCATGGTCTTGAGACCCGATTTGTTCGACGCGCACACCGTTCACTTTCACGGCTTTCCTGAAGCCGCTGCGGTGTTCGACGGCGTTCCCGAACCGAGCCTTTCGATCAACATGGGGTCGACGTTTACGTATTTCTATCACTTGGTTGAAGTGGGCACGTACGCGTACCACTGCCACGTCGAAGCGACGGAGCACATGCAAATGGGCATGCTCGCCCAGCTTTGGGTGGAACCCATACAGAATAACCTTCCGGATCAGTTGCTCGGCACCTGGGCGCACGTCGGTCCCGTGGTCGGATGCGTCGGCGGCCCGACACCTGGCGCGGTCTGTACCTCGAGCGGCACCTGCGGTGGCGGCACTTGCGAGGTGATAACGCCGGGCATGAAGTATGCCTACAACGATGGCGACGGCTCAACGTATTACGATGTGGAGATCGCGTGGCAGCTGGCGTCGTTCGATCCGGACTTCCATGACGCAAGTTTGTTCGTCCAGCCGCTGCCCTTCGCCAACATGGACGATACCTACCCGATGATCAACGGTCGCGGCTACCCCGATACGGTGAACCCGAATCCGATTCCCAACAAGGCCGATCAGTTCGGGCTTCCGATTGAGAATGCTCAGGAACACACCGCCCTGGTGACGGCGACGGTGGGTGACAAAATCCTGGTTCGGCTTTCGAGCATGTCCACTACGCGGGAATTCACGTTGACAACTGTGGGCCTTCCACCGATGCGAGTGGTGGGCAAGGACGGGCGCCTCTTGCGTGGCACGTCCGGCGCAGACATGAGCTATGCCACCTCGAGCATCAACATTGCGGGCGGCGAGATGTTTGATGCCATCATCGACACGACGGGCGTGGCGCCAGGAACGTACTTCCTGCATTCAACGAATCTACATTTCTTGAGCAACGATACCGAAGATTATGGCGGCATGATGACCGAAATCGTTATCAATCCGCCGGTGGTTGCCTCAGGATCGCCCGACGGTCTGAACCGGCCAAAGGTGAAGCGTACGAATGCCGCACATCTCGGCGGCCGAAACGGGCAATAGCCACCCCAAGAAGCACGATAAGACTTAGTTCGGAGTAACGAATTATGAAATGTCAATTACCGGTAAGGACCGGCTGGGTCGCCGCCGTAATCATCGGGGTGTTCACGGCCACCGGCGCTGAAGCCGTCATCCCCGGACTGACGGGCAGTAGCTTCAGTCTGACTGCGAAGACCGGCTACATCAGCGCCGCAGATGGACTGAGCGTCCACACCTGGGGCTACGCGGACGGCGCGGGTGTTATGCAGTACCCCGGCCCCACGCTGATCGTCAACGAGGGAGCGGTCGTCACGATCGATCTGAGAAACGAGCTCCCCCAGCCAACGTCCATCGTGTTTCCCGGCCAGGACGGCGTGACCGCTTCGGCCATCGTCGGGACGGGCGTGCCGGGCATGCTCACGCTGGATGCCCCTGCAGCCAGCGCGGCGACGACGACGATTCGCTACACGTTCACGGCAAGCCGACCGGGTACGTATCAGTACCACAGCGGAACCAGGCCCGACCTGCAAGTCGGAATGGGCTTGGTCGGCGCGCTGATCGTGCGTCCGGCGGGATTTCCGCTCGACCAGCTTGCGTACAATCACCTGGATTCCGCCTTTGACCGCGAATATCTGTTTCTTTTCACGGAAATGGACTACGACTTCCATTGGAGAACGGAGGTCGGGCTTCCGGTGGATACCACGACCTTTCATCCGGTGTACTGGTTTATCAACGGGCGCAACCTGCCGGACACCGTCTCGCCGGCCGGCGTACCCTGGCTGCCGAGCCAGCCTTACAGCGCCATGGTACGCATGCACCCCGGAGAGCAAATCCTCATGCGGAGTATCGGCGGTGGGCGGGATGTTCACCCCCTACACGCGCACGGCAACAGCCACAAGGTCATTGCCCGCGACGGCCGACTGCTCCAGACCGCCCCGGGCACGGGAGCGGATCTGACGGAGGTTGTCTTCACGGCGAATAACACACCCGGCCAGACCGAAGATGGGATTTTCTTCTGGACGGGTTACAAGCTGGGATGGGACATCTACGGCCATGCACCGGGCGATCCGCTGGAACCGTTTGAATATGCTCCGGATCACGGGAAACCCTTCCCGGTGCTCTTGCCGAACGCACTCGAAGTGACGTTTGGCCCCGGCTGGTCGGGCTCGCCGTTCTTGGGCTCGCTGGGAGACCTGCCGCCAGGTGAGGGCGGCTGGAATTTTTTCGGCGGGCTGATGTTCCCGTGGCATAGCCACCACGAAAAAGAGGCCGTGAACAACGATATTTTTCCGGGCGGCATGTTTACGCTGCTGATTATTGAAGACTGGGCAACGCCCATCCCGTAACTGGAAAGGGAGGCTTCAGAAAATGAGCCGACAGCTATTCATGACACTCTTTGGTTGTGCCGCCTTGACCGGCGCTGCCACAAACGCAGTCGTTGCCGCGGACTTCTATCTGCGGGCCGAAGCCATCACCAAGGCGATGCCCGATCCCGCCGGCGGCGCGGACATCCCGATTGCCATGTGGGGCTTCGCCCTGGATGACAGCCTTGGCGTGGAGTTGATTCCCGCCAACGTGCCGGGTCCGCAACTTGTGGTGCCGTCCGGCGATTCAACGCTGATCATTCACATGGACAACAATCTGGCCGTGCCGATTTCCATCGTCATTAACGGACAGGTCGCTTCGTTGGCCCCAGTGAAGTTCACCGACGCGACGGGTCGGGATCGCGTGCGGGCGTTTACGCACCAGACGCCCGCCGGAAATACTGCGGACGTAACCTATACGTGGACCGGATTGCGCCCGGGGACGTACCTGTACCAGAGTGGAAGCCATCCGCAGATTCAAGTGCAGATGGGCCTTTACGGGGCGATGACACACGATGCCGCGCCCTCAACGGCCTATTCGGGCATCACGTACGACACGGAAACCGTGCTGGTCTACAGCGAAATCGATCCGGCGATTCACGCGGCCGTAGCCGGCGGGACGTATGTTCCGTTCGGAGATCCGGCCATCGAAATGACGAGCACGATTGACTATGACGCCAAGTACTTCCTGATCAACGGCGAGCCGTTTCGACCGGGCGTCACGGCGGATATTGCGGTGGGCAGCGCCGGCACAACAACCCTGCTAAGATTCCTCAACGCAGGCCAGGAGTCCAAAGCGCCGTTGCTGCTGGGCATGCACATGCAGGTCGTCGCCGAGAACGGCAACCGTTATCCGTTTTCCAAGGAACGATATGTTCTGTTTCTGCCGGCCGGCAACACGCGGGACGCCCTGCTGACCCCAGCCGTGGGACAGGCTGGAACCTATCCGATTTACGACCGCATGATGAACCTGACCAACGCCGGAGCAGCAACGCCGGGGGGCATGTTGCGCTATCTGGTAGTTGCGCCGTAGCGGCAGCGACCCCACGTTACGGCGACGCCTGTACCGAAGTCGCGGACTTGCCTCCTGACGAGCAAGTCCGCGGCTCCGTGCCATTTATGGGGGGTGTACTGGTCCGGTGGACACCCGGAACGATGGGGTGCGTCGGCCCCACTGTGCAGCGCGCTGCTTGCAAGCGATGTTGCTTGTATGGCTATCAAGAAAAGGCTTATTGTTCTCTAAGGTTGCGTTTGAACGTGCGGTTTTGCGTTACCACTAGTGATGGCGTAATGCGTACAATGCGGCCCACAGGCGCCCGCGATCAAGGGCAAAAATGGGCTGCCTCAACTGGTGGCCGCGGTGCTGGGGGGCACGCGGTCGTATGAGACAATCCTGAGGCAAAAGCCGAATTCAACAGGGGATGCACATGGTAAGAGGGTGGACAACGTGGATCAGTCTGATGCTGGGAAGCCTAGTGGCGATGCCGGTTGGGGCAGCCGTATGGCAGCTGGGTCCGACGTTTCCGGGCGGGGCGCGCAAGCTGGCGGCAGCGGTGAATCAAAACGGAAACCTCATCGTGTTTGGCGGTCGGCCTTTGATCGGCGGTCAACAAT
>CAZYXP010000229.1:0-5380 GCA_964651325.1 uncultured Phycisphaeraceae bacterium | reverse complement strand
GATCCGATACCCCGAAAGTACCCCGGGGGAGACTCGCTTCATAGTTTCATGGGTATGCTACTGCTTACCCGCGTCTTCAGCCTTGGGTCTTGCGTTGGCGCGCGGTGTCCGAGGGCTGGCGCCCTCGGCTCTGAGTTTTGTTCAACCTTTCGGTCTGTCACCTGCCATAAAAAAACGGGCCAAGGAACCCTAATTCCTTGACCCGTTTCGGACTCCGGTAAACGGAGTGCCCCCCCAGCTTCGACTTTGGTCGAGCCGGTCTGTTGTTTGTGATTACAGGAGCGAAAGAATCTGAGCGCCCTGCTGATTCGCAATCCCAAGCAACTGAACGGCCGACTGAATGAGTACTTGTTCGCGGTTGAGTTCCGCGGTGGTCAGGGCGAAATCGGTATCGCCGATGATGCTGGCGGCGTCCTTCAGGCCGCCCTGGACCGATTCGAGAGAACGGATGGAGCTGCCGACCTGGAATTTCTGGAATCCACCAATTCGGCCTCGGATCGAGGCCACCTCGGAAACGGCGGCTCGGACGGCCTTGAGCGCGCCCTCGACGTCGGTCTTGAGCGCGACCGTGCCTCCCGCCTTGAGTTCGCTGAGCTTCTTGGTTCCGTTTCCGCCGCCCAGCTTGAAGGTGGAGAGCGAGTCGATCCCGATGGTCTGGCGGGTGTTGGACGAGGTGCCAAGCTGGAAGGTCGCGCCGCCGCTGGCCTTGACGGTAAAGGACGTCGACGTCGTGGCGCTGGTGTTGCCCTTGCCGAAGTCCTTGTCCAAGGTGAACGACAGGCTCAGCCCGTTGGCGCTGTAGCTGACATCGAGGCCGTCGGTACCGGCGGTTTGCCCGTTGATGGTGATGTTGGCGTCCACGCCCTTTTGCTTGGCGCTGCTGGTGAAGTCGTTGACGGTGGCGCTGTCGCCGCCGGACGCCTGCGTGTTGTTGATAATCCCCCCGGAAAGCACTTCGACTGAGACGAACTCCGCGGTACCAAAGCCTGTGGAGTTGAGCTTGATGCTGTTTGACTGCTGGATGGCAGAGACGCCGGTCTGATCCTTGGCCAGGTTGATGGCGGTGACCACGCCGGCCTGCGTCAGACCGCTCGTTAGCGTCAGCGTTGCGGCGCCAAGCGCGCCGGTAATGGCGACGGTGGTCGTCCCGGACGTGTTGGAGACCGTGCCCTTCATGAATGAGAACGTGGCCGACGCCGTTTGAGCCGAAGCCACGCGATTGACGGTGAGAGAGGTGTCGGAGGTGACCTGGCTGCGCGAGAAGATCCTGAGGTTGTCGAGGTATTGGTTGTTGGCGAAGCCGGTGTGCTGGATGCTGTAGCTGCCGTCGATGAGTTTGTTGCCGTTGAAGCTGGTGGTGCTCACGATTCGATCGATGGCAGAAAGGGCGTCGTCAATCTGAGATTGATTGGCGGAGACTTCCGCTGCGCTGAGGTTGGCGCTGCTGGCCGACGAGGCGACAAGCGATTCAATTTCGCCGAGCAGGGAGCTGATTTCCACGATGGATTGATCCGCCACGGTCAGAATCGCATCGGTTCGTGTGTTGTTGGTGAGCGACGTCTCAACGGCCGATAGCTCGGAGTTGAGGCTGGCTAAGGCGATCAGCCCGGCCGGATCGTCGGCACCCGTATTGATGCGCTTACCGGTCGTAAGCTGTTGCATCGTCGATTGCTGCGCTCGGGTCGTCCGATTGAGAATGTTCAGCAGCGACAGCGTGTTTGAGTTGGAAACAGTCAATGCCATGATCTTTACTCCCGTGGTCTGGTGCGCCTCGCGGCACCAACGAGGAATTCTTACCTCGATTCAACCGTAGAATATAAACATCAAGAGGACGGGTTGTTTGCTGAGTTTTTCTTGAAAACGGCCTTGGCGGCGTCGTGAGGCGGGAGAAAAGTCAAGTTTTCTTGTTCTTGGGATGGTCCGATTTTCATCGAAGAGGATGAGAGCCAATGAAATGGCATCGCCGAGGCTTGACCCGCCGGCTCCGGCAACAGCGCATCCTTCGGTCAAGCGGGGTTTTTGGAATCGCGCGTGATGGGACGCCGCCGAGTCCGCCGGGTCGGATCAACAGGGATCGGCCGCGCCGGGGTCCTATAACGCGGGAAGCGTAGCTCGCAATTGCGAAACCAGATCCACGCAGGCGGTTTCTATGTTCTTACGCCAATCGCCTCCGCCACGTGCTTCGCTCCGTTCGTCGCGGTTGGCGTAGATCACGCTGCGCGATGCCGTGACCAAGGCGCCGCTGCCGTCGGGCTTGAAACATTCGCGGACTTCATCGGCCGTGCGACCCTGTGCCCCGAATCCGGGAACGAGGAATAGACAGTGGGGCATCAAGGAGCGGATGAGCCGGGTAGACTCCAGATCGCGAGGCGAGACCACGGCGCCCACGCAACTGTAACCGTGCGTGCCGATCAACCCATCCTCGCCGGCCCATTGCTCGACCAACTTGGCCACCTGATGAGATACCAAAGATCCGTCCGACAGCTCTAGCCCTTGAACCTGAATCGCCGATTCGTTGCTGGTTTGAACCAGGACGAACAGGCCGCCGCCTTCCGCTTTGGCCACATCGAGGAATGGACGAATGCCATCCAGGCCGAAGTAGGGGTTGACCGTCACGGCGTCCGGCGGCGCGAAGGGGCCGTCGTCGGAGAAATGGTTGGCAAGCTGGGCGTGGGCATACTGTGTGGTTGAGTGGCCGATGTCCGCCCGCTTGACATCGCCGATAACGAGCAATCCAGCGTCTTGGGCGCATTTGACGGTGTTGAAGTACGAAGCGACGCCCTCAGCGTGAAACCGCTCGAAAAACGCGATGTTGATTTTCACGGCCGGTATGTGGGGCGCGATCTGTTGGATCACTTCGCGGCTGAATTCGCCAATCGCGGCGGCGCACGCGGCGTCGTCGGCGATGGGGGCCTTGGCATCGGCCGGGATCCCGTGTCGGTCGAGGATTTCCCGGGGTAGGCGCGGGATCAACGGGTCGAGCCCCACGCAGGCGGGGGCGTTTCGCTGTTGCACGGCGTCGATGAGTCGGTCGGCAAAGTTCGTGGTCACGGTGGGGGTTCCGGTTGCGTTCTTGGTTCAAAGCCCATAAATAGCGTACGGTTCGTTAACGGGCGAATGGTAGGATCAACCGGTTTGCCAGGCAATGCCCAACACGCGGATTGTGGACGATCGATGGATGGGCGCTTCCAAGGGCAAAAAAAAGGGCAAGGGCAAGAAGGTCCGTGTCGCGTTTCGGCAAAATCGGTCTAAGCCCGCGCGCAGCAAGGATTGGACCGAGCACGCGAACCCGGAGGACGAACACAAGGACGACACGGCTCTATCGGAGGGGGTTCGGGCTAAGGGGGCGCTCTCGCGGCGCCGAACGATCATTGTGCACGACGATGAAGACGCCTGGCGCGACCTTACTCGTGGGGTGGTCGTGGCGATGCGTGGGCTATTTGCAGATGTGGACGACGGTCAGGAGGTTTGGCCATGCACGGTTCGCAGAATCCTTCGTACCCGTCTGATTGATGAGCGGCAGCCGGTCACTGTGGGCGATCACGTTGGCTTCCGCCCAGGCCAGACTGCGGATGATTCCGTTCGGGAGGGCGTGATTGAGCGCGTCGAGCCGAGAACGGGGCAGTTGCGGCGGAAGGCGGGTCGGCGAATCCACACGATTGTCGCCAACGTGGATCAAGCCCTCATCGTCAGCTCCGCCGGTGAGCCGTCGCCCAAACCGAATTTGATCGATCGCTACATCGTCGCTGCATGCGCAGGGGACATTACGCCGATCGTATGTATGAACAAGATCGATCTGGATTTGGACGGCGCCGCTGCGGCGCTGCTCGCGCGCTATGCCGGGTTGGGCTACGCGACCGTGGCAACGTCGGCGGAGAAGCATACGGGAATCGAGGCGTTGAGGGAGACGTTCGAACACAAGGCGACGGTGATTGTAGGGCAAAGCGGCGTCGGCAAGAGTTCGCTGCTCAATGCCGCACAGCCGGGGCTGAAGCTGCGCACGGGGGTTGTGGCCGCTAACACGCAAAAAGGGCGGCACACAACGACGACGGCCGAGCTGATTCGGTTGGGTGGCGGCGGGTATGTCGTCGATACGCCGGGGATTCGATCCTTTGATTTGACCGTGATCCCCCGGCACCAATTCGAGGCTTATTTCGCCGAATTCGTTGATTGCGTGGCGGATTGCAGGTTCCCCGATTGCACGCACACGCATGAAATAGGATGCGCGTTGAAGCTGGCGGTCGAGGAGGGGCGGGTTCATCCGGATCGCTACCGTAGCTATGTGCAGATGTTCGAAGACCCCGGTGTGATTGAATAGGGCCCTTGGGCAAATCCGAGAATCGAGGCAAGCGGGCCTCAATCGTTGTTTTGTTCCGGTTGGTGGGCGAATTGGGCCGGCCTCCCGTCAACGAGAGGCTCGACGGGACACTGACCGCCTTGCAGAATTCGACGTTCAATCCACGGGCGTCAAACCGCGGGCGTTGGTTCGATCGCGGCATCCAAGGAGTTTTGGCCATGAAGTGTTTGAGTATTCCCTGTTGGAAGCCCCGCGGATGGCGTGTGCGTTGGTCCGTTCAGGCGCTTTGCCTCAGTGGGGGGCTTGTGGGTATGTTTGCGTTGAATGCCGGGGGTTGTGCAGCGGGGGCGTTTCTGGACGGGGCGCTGGGCGTTACCGGCGGCGGGCAGCAGGACATCGCCTCGGCCCGGACGACCATCGAGGCCGGCGGCGTTCCGAATCCCGATTCGATTACGGTTGAAGGATTTCTTTCCGAGCACGACATCCCCGTGGAGATGCCGGCGGATGCAGGTGAGCTGTTTGCCACCGTTTCAGCGGGTTGGAACGATGATTTTGATGCGTTTACGCCGCTGGCGACCGTTCAAGTCGGGTTTGGAACCAACATTGATGGTTCAACGTTTCAGCGCCGGCCTTTGAATCTGGGGATCGTGATCGACATCAGTGGCTCCATGGGCGATCAGATCGACCCGCGCACGGGAACCACCAAACTCGACGCGGTGCGCATTGCCATCGATCGATTGCTCGCCCAACTGACGGCCGACGATCTGGTCAGCATCATAGGCTTTAGCGAGCTGGCCCAAACGCTCCTGGAGGCGGCGCCCGGGGATGATTTTGCGGCCATCAAGGCGGCGATCGAAACGCTCACGCCGGATGGCGGCACGGACCTGGCGCGGGGTATGAGTTCGGCGTACAAGACCGTCGAGCGTCACCAATCCGCCGCGCGAGCCGATCGTCTGATCGTCTTTACTGACGTTCTCTTGACGGTCCGCCGGAATCGGCAAGCGGACGAATTGATTGATGTCATGGAGACGTACGCCGCGATGGACATCGGGGCGACACTGTTCGGGGTTGGGGCCGACATTG
>CAZYXP010000228.1:0-5399 GCA_964651325.1 uncultured Phycisphaeraceae bacterium | reverse complement strand
ATTCACCAGAAACAGCGAAAACTGAACACACGTTTCCATTCGAAACTCCATCCAAAATGTGAACGATTTGGGGGCCGACGCCCTTGCCGCCGCCAGCGACCGGAAACTCCGGAAGCGACGGTGCCGCCTTTGAAAGTGAACGGTTTGCTAGAGATTCCACGCGCTCTCGAATCACACACATGCCCACCGCGCCTGCGCGGTTACCGAGGAAATCCCGCACGACCTCGAACCGGAAGTATAGAACCAATTACGCGCGACGCCAGTACCCGCCACGGGGAGATACGGGTTGCCCACGGCGTTTGGTAATGAGGGAATCGATGATCTCGCGATCATCAGAATGTGATGGCCATCCGGCCCGGACGCAAATATGCGGGGGCGTGGATCGTCTGCCAAAAACAGGCGTCAATTTGCCGCGAATCTCGAATTCCCACCTCCAACAGGAGGCGGGCCACCTGCCATGAAGAGTTAGGCCGCGCGTCAGGCTCTGCGCCTGCGCACAAGCAACAAGCCTCCCATGATCCAAACCAGCCCACCGAGCATGCCCGCGCCGCAGAACCCACCCGTGGCCGTAGGACCTGTGTTGGCGTTGGTTCCGCCCAAGGTGGTTTGATCGGGATCCATCGGGAATTCATCGGCGTTGTCGCCCACGCCGTCGCCGTCGGTGTCGGCGGTCTCGGCGGGATCTTCGGGGAAGACGTCTGCCACGTCGCCCGCGCCGTCACCATCGGTGTCGACGGTTTCCGTCGCATCGGTCGGGAAGGCGTCTTCGGTATTCGGCGTACCGTCACCGTCTGCGTCCGGATCGGCCACATCACCGACACCGTCCATATCCGTGTCCATAGACTCAGCCGGATCCTCTGGAAACACGTCCGCGTTGTCGCCCACGCCGTCGCCATCGGTATCCACGGTTTCGGTCGCGTCATCAGGAAAAGCGTCTAGATTGTCCGCTACGCCATCGCCGTCGGCATCCCCGGCCGTGCCGCCCTCCGTTCCGCCTCCGGTCGAACCGCCTTGAACGGTCAAGGCAAGCGTGCCGCCACTAACGTTGCCGGCCGCCCCGGAAAACTCGAACGGAGGGACAAAACCCGCGTTGAACAGCGCGCTACCGTCTGGCCCAAGCCCGGCGTCCAATGTACCTGCTCCGTTTACGGTAACTTCCAAGGTCGCCACAACGCTGGGCACACTATCCAGCGCCAATAGTCCCGGTTGAGACGTGAAGGCAAGGGTTGTCGCGGAGGGGCGGGGAAAACTGGACACAAGAAAACCGTAGAGCGCCTGATCCACCTGCCAGTTAATGGCGTCGAAAACGAGCATGGTATCGCTGTCGGAAAAATCGAATCGAATGCCGCGAACGTCCGATAGCGGGTCGTCATCCCCATCCACGGAAAGCAAGAGGTCGATCTCCAATTTCGAACCGGGCACGACGTCTCCGGTTACGTCCCGCCCGAGATTATCGCGGGCGGCAAAGGTAACGATCAAGTTTGCACGTGCGGAAACCGCCGCAAGTAGCGGGAACAAGGCCACTAGTACCAACATGAATCGCCGCATGAGCATCCCTTCCTCAATCCAAGCAACCAACAGTTAACCAATCGAGCGGCCCGCGCGACACTGTGAACATTTGAGTGCCCCAGCAACGATTCTCGGGCCATGCCCGGAACAGCGCGGGGGTGCGCCCGCAGACGCTTTGCTAATTATTCTCGGCAAGTAGCCGTCTTGTCCAATCCATTTTCTTCTGGTTCGCGGCGGCGGTTGCCCAGAATCCGAACAGGCGCCCGGATACCGAACGGATAATGCAAGAAATGCTGGATCGCCACCCCTAATTCAAGGACCCCCGGATACGAAAACAGCGTGGCAGCGAACAAACGCTGCCACGCTGGATTGAATCCATCTACGGTCCATCGTCCGAGAAAACTTCGGAGGCGACAGACCCGGTTTCGCCTCGGCCACAGAGCCAAAGCTTCTGGACCGAGGAAAACACAGCCCTACTGGGCCGAGGGAAGTACAGCCCTACGGGGCCGAGGGGCAAACGCCAATCGTCGCATCCAGGAAGACTGGGAGCGACGCGGCACCATTGAGCAGATCGATCACACGAAGGATGTCCTCCGGGCCGGCCACGCCACTGCGATCGGCATCGGTCGCGTAAACCGGGCGCGGGATCACGCCGTTGAGCGAATCGATGACAGCAAGAATATCGGACGGAGTACTGGTTCCGTCGCCGTTGACGTCCGCGGGCAGGTAGCCGAGGCACGTCTTTTCGCCGCTCGGCGTGTACGTGATGCAGGTCCACTGCCCCACGGGAATGGCGCCATCGAGCTGGAGCGCGATGCTGTTGCCACTGGTCACGCCCGAGAGAATAGCCGGCGGGACGCCCGAATCCACCGTGACGGCAAAGTCGGAAGCCTGAACGTTCGCGGCGGTCGTATCGCAGGTGAAATCAATCGTGATGGCATCCCAGCCGAAGCTGACCGTGCCGTCGAGACTCGTGGGCTGGCGAGCATCCGTCGCGCAGTTCGGCGGCGTGCTCCCCGTGACTTCGCATACTACGACACTTTCAACAATGATGGTCAGGTTGCCGATGGTCCCGGCCCCCGCGGCCTCGGACTTCCAGAAGTTCTGCGGTGGCAAACCTGTCTCGCCCTGCCTGATGACGTTGGCAAAGAGATTCGAAAGCGTGAGATGGTACGTCCCATTTACCGCAGGCGCCGTCAGCGTACCCGCGGCAAGCACTTCCGGGGCGCCGAGTTGTGCAACACCCGTGACCACGAGCCCAAGCGGGAAGGGGGCGTTGGTGATGTCATTCTTGATCGTGTTTTGACCACCGCCGACCTGCTTCAAATCGCCGGCGATAATCGTTCCGCCAAAGCCCGCCGGATTGTTGATTCCATCGGGGCTGACAAATGCGGCGATGTTGGCCGAAGCCGGATCCGTAGCCTGCGCAAGGTCGCCGCCGTCAAAGGCGAGATCAAACCCAAACAGGGCCAACCCTTCATTCAGATTGTCCGTCAACTCGCCCACGATCGCGTACGAAACCGAGTCGCCCGGTGCGACCGTCACCGTGTTTAACCCGCCGGACTCAACCGAAACATTCAAATCCGCACCAAGCGCGGCCGTCGCCGTCAAGCCGGCAGCGAATATCGAGACCAAAAAGCGTTTCATTACCCTATTCTCCGGAAAAAATGAATCCTCGTCACCGCAGGCCTTCGACGGACCCACGTCAAAAATCATACGCCTCAGCCTCACATCGCACCAGCAAAACGCAACTCGCGCACGCCGATACCTAGCGGCTTCACTAAGGATAGTCGCGGCCAACCCACCTCGGCGCGAGATTCTAGTAGAAATCGCGTCCGAAAACCGAAAAAGTCTCGCCGCCAACACGCGCCACGCACAACACTAAAGTACTCCTTCATTTCATGTCGCTACCAATCAATCCTTGAGGCCTGCGCTCATTACATCCGTACGCGGATAGCCGAACCGTTGTGTTCGACACCCGGCTCAAGCGTTTGACGCGGCATCCGGAAACGGGGACGCTTTCCCGGTGATGAATCCGTATCAATTCACGCGCAACATCAAGAGCCTCAACCGGCTGCGGCATGTCGCCACGACGCTGACGCAACACGGGTTCGGCCACATCGTCGCACAGGTGGATCTGTCGCGATTCGTGCCGGTTTGGATGATGCGAAGGAAGCCTCGGCCCACCGACGAAACGCTCCCATCGAGCGCGATCGGCAAGCGCCTGGCCATGGTCTGCTCGGAGCTCGGCCCCACCTTCATCAAACTCGGCCAATTCATCAGCACCCGGCCGGACCTCGTTCCGGAAGACGTCATCCGGGAGCTGCGCGTGCTTCACGATAGTGTTCCCCCATTCGATAGTGCCGCAGCCATGGCCATTATCGAGGAGGATCTCGGCCGGCCGGTGGACACCTGCTTTGCCCACATCGCGGATCATCCCATGGCCAGTGGGTCGATCGGACAAGTGTATGAAGCTACAGCGCTGGACGGGACCAAGCTCATCGTCAAGATTCGCCGGCCGGACATTGAACAGGTGGTGGACCTGGACATCCAACTGTTGCGTTGGCTGGCGGAATCGCTTGAGACTATGGCGCCCGAGCTGAGCGGATACCAACCCAAGCTGCTGGTTGACGAACTCGAACAGTTGCTGACGCAGGAATTGGATTACATCAATGAGGCTTCGACGACCGAGCGATTTCGGACCGCTTTCGCGGAAGATCCCGCGGTGGCGATTCCCAAGGTCTATTGGGCGTACACCTCTAAGCGGATGCTCACCCTCGAGAGGCTTCCCGGAACCAGCATTCAATCCTATCTGAACCCGACGAGCCCGCAGGATCGTCTGGCCGCCACCCGGATCGCCAAGACACTGGCGCAATGCTATCTGAAGCAAATCTTCGATCTCGGCGAGTTTCACACCGATCCCCACCCGGGCAACATCCTGGCGTCGCCGCCCGATCGAATCGGGCTCATCGATTTCGGGCAGGCAGGAACGGTGACGGACGAGTTCATTACGGAATTGGTCATCCTCGTGTTTGCGTGCGTGAACCGCGAGATGGAGTTGGTCACCGATACGCTGTTCGACATGGAGGCCATCGGACCCGGCGTCAACCAGCGACAACTTCAGCGTTCGTTGCAGGGTCTGTTTGACAAGTACTACGGGTTGCCTATCAAACGGCTCGAGCTCCCGCGCTTGCTTGAGGAATTCCTCGATGTCACGCGGCGGCACGACGTCATGATTCCGCGCGATTTGGCCCAACTGCTCAAGGCGCTCGGGACCGTAGCGGGCGTGATCACGCAGCTCGACCCCGAGCTCAATCTGCTCGAACTGATCGAGCCCCGGCTTAAGCAGGCGATTCGGTCGCGTCTGTCTCCGTTGCGGCTGTCTCACGCCACGACCCGGCTCGGATTGGATCTGTTGGGTGCGGCACGGAAAGCGCCGCGCCAGCTTCGATCGCTGATGCGGCGCGTCGGCACGGGCGTCTGGCAGCTCAACGTCAAGCACGAAAACCTCGACCGCATGACCAAGGAATTGGACCGATCGAGCAACCGCCTCGCGTTCTCGATCGTCCTGGCGGCCATCATCATCGGTAGCAGCGTCGTGGTGAGCGCGCAGACGGAGTTGACCGTGATCGGCTTCAGAATTCAGTATTTTGGGATGGTCGGATACCTCCTGGCAGGCGTGTTGGGGCTGGGGCTAACCTGGGCGATTTTCCGAAGCGGAAGATTGCACTGAGACCGTTAACGGCAAGGTGTATCGCCGTACGATCCCAAACATTGCATAGCGCGTGAGCGCCGCGCGGGCTACTAGGCCGGTCCTTCAGGGCCGGTCAGAGATCATCGGTTTCTGTGGACGTGAGCCCGTTTCAACGGGCCTACCCATAGGCACAAGA
>CAZYXP010000227.1:0-5408 GCA_964651325.1 uncultured Phycisphaeraceae bacterium | reverse complement strand
ACGACGGAGCCCGCGCGCGCGATCATTTGTGGCCCTGCTCCCCTCCGGCTGGGCAGCCGCCCAGACACAGCGGAGGGCCGCTGTGCCACATGGAATTCCCCCCCAATTCATTCTTGACGCCATACTCGGTTCACGGCAACTTGGCCGCGCCCGCTCGTGGCTTTTGGCGCGACTCGATCTCCTCGGTAACCTCGCGGAACCGCTCCGGGTCGTCAAGCATGCCGGCGCCGTAGATTCCCCGAAGCGATGTAAGCGCGCTCGGATACTGTTTGGCCCACCTTTCCGGGTCTTGATCCATCAGTTCCAAGGCGTCCAAGAGCACATCTTCACACGCCAGAAGATCTCGCGGTTCGTGACGGGCGCGGAGCAGATCCGCCAGAGAAAGGCTGACGGCGACCACATCTTCGGAAAGCCCCAGGCGCTGAAAGGACACGAGCGCCTTGCGGTAATGTGGCTCGGCCGCGTCCAAATGCCCCTGGGCATGACGGGATTCGGCAAGGAGCCGTTCCAGAATCGCCTGGTGCTGCTCGTCAAGCCTGGCGTTCCTCATCGCCGCCTCCTGCAAACCCCGCTCGGCTTGGCCGACCCAGTAGGCCGCCGCGAGCATCACGCCCAACAACGTGGCGAGGGTTACGAAGAAGAGCTTGTGCCGAACAACGAGTTTGCCAAATCGATACCAGCTACTTGCGGGTCGGGCGAGAATCGGCTGGTCGGACAGATGGCGTCCGATGTCCTCCGCCATCGCCCCCGGACCCTGATAGCGCCGGGCTGGATCCTTTTCCAGCGCTTTTAGCAGGATGGTTTCCAGGTCGCCACGAAGCGCGCGGTTGAGGTGACCGGGACGCGGGGGCGCTTCCTCGCTGATAATGCGGACCGCCTCATGCAATTGATGGCGACTCACGTTCAAAGGCAAACGGCCCGTCAACAATTCGAATAGCACGACGCCGAGGGAATAAACGTCGCTGCGAACCCCGATCTGATCCAGGTCGCCGCGCGCCTCCTCAGGACTTGTATAGGGTAATGTTCCGATAACCTGCCCTACATCGGTTCCCGTCAGGGTAAGGCCGGCGTCGGGATCGGTGATTCTGGCGAGACCGAAATCGAGCACTTTCGGATTCCCATCACCGTCGACAAGGATGTTGCTGGGTTTGAGATCGCGGTGAATCACGCCTCGCAGGTGGGCATAGTTGATCGCGTCGCACACCTTACAGAACAAATCCAATCGAGCGGGAACAGAGAGTTGATTCCGACGGGCGTAGGTGTTCAGGGGCATGCCATGCACCAGCTCCATCGCGAAGTAATCGATCCCGTCGTCGGTCCGACGGGCTTCGTAGATGGCACCAATCGCGGGATGGCGAAGCCGTGCGAGGGTTTGCGCCTCTCGCTGGAACAGCTTGACGCGGTATTCGTCGTTGTGCCCGCCTCGAATTACCTTGATGGCAACCGTTCGCTCGGTTCGGGGCTGTTCCCCTTCGTATACGATTCCCATCCCGCCCTCTCCCAGGTACCGTAGGATCCGGTAGGGTCCGATTTTCTCGGGAGGCGTAGCTGGGGTGGGCGCGGCGGAAGTCGCGACGGCATCAATACCCGACTGGAATAGCTTGGCGCGATCCCGACAACGTGGACAGGAGCGCAGATGGTCCATGACCTCGGGCGCCTTGCGGTCGATTCCACTCCAGAGTTCGCGTTCGGTAACGTGACAAGTCATGGCAGATTGGCCCAGCGACGAGAATTCCACCGCCGATTCGGATACCTGAACCGGCCTCTATATATCATAACCCGCTCGGTCGGGGCCCGGCGGGAATTTTTTTGCGGCTTTTTTGGGGAATTCGACGGATTTCTTCCGTCGAATTGAAAGTACCGGTGTCTTGACATATAGGGTGCGATTATGCTAGAAAGGCATGCTTGAGGCCTCAAGCAGCGGCGCTGGCCGGGGTGGAGACCGAGCGGCGACTTGAGTGCTGTACGCCCCCGGACCGGAAATCGGCGCTTTGTTTTCGCCGATAAGCTTTTATCCCTGCAACAGAAAGGGAGTGCCCCCACCTAGGTGTTACAGTATTCGGGGTCGCGGGGTCCGAGTCGGCGCGCGGAAGAAGCCGTTGCCGGCAAGAAGGCGGTGCCCCAGTGGGGCGATCGCAAACAGATATTTGGCCCGAACAGGTGTTGGGCGCGAACAGACAAGGCGGTAATTGGTAAGCATCTTGATCGATGCGATTTAGGAGTGCCTTCATGGTAACACAAGTTAATGCTAGGGTTCGACGCAGTGCGTTTACACTGATCGAGCTGCTCGTCGTGATCGCGATCATCGCATTGTTGATTTCGATCCTCTTGCCGTCGCTGGAGTCGGCGCGGGCTCAGTCGAAGAAGTCAGCCTGCATCGCTCATATCAAGAACATCGCGACCAGCAGCCGGGTCTATGAAGCCGACGACGAAAACGGCTGGGGCATTCCGGTACACCCGTTGCAATTCGAGCAGGACGCAAATGACCCGACCTTTATTGGGGCGTATGAATGGGGCGGGAAGAGTGGTATTGGTCGTCCGGGGTATCGTGGCAACGGCCCCGACACCGGCGGTGAGTTCGACTACATCGGCTCCAAGTACGGCACGAAGTCGGGGTTCGGCCCCGCCAGCCGCCCGATGAATGCCATCCTCTACCCGGGCGGGTTCACGGACAACTTGAACCCCCGCTACAGCCGCGAAGGCGCCTTTCAGGACACGAGGCTCAATCTCGCGCTGTTCAGTTGCCCCGGCGACAACGGCCCGCCGCGTGGTGCCCACTGCCAGGACTGGCTCGACCACACCGATCGCTCGTCGTACGACCACTTTGGAAACAGCTACGCGGCCAATATCTTCATGATCGCCGCGGGAGCTGGCCCAATGAAAACAAATTCGCCCTATCTCCGCCCGATCACGCGGGTGGTTACGCCATCGCGCACGCTGTACTACGAAGAGAACATCGGGCGTTGGGCTTGGTCCTGCCGCCGCGAAATAGATGATTGCACCTGGATCGGGCTTGGCGTCGATCCCGGACCCACCAAGACCATCGAGGGATGGCATTCCAGGGACTGGACGTTTAATCGCGCCTTCGTCGACGGACACGCTGAATCTCAAAAGATTTGGAATGAGGGAACGGAGGATTCCGAGGGCTACGCCACGCACTACCGCAACGAAAAACTCAACACCTATCCCCCGATTGATAATTCGGGTACGCCCGGTAGCTTCGAGCAGAATCGCTGCATTATTGTTCGAGGCAACGGGTGGCAGAAGGACACGATGCCGGCCGAGCTCCTCGAGACCGGCTTGATGGCGAGTGGCGACGGACGCCCATCCTATGAAGGATGCGTTCGAACTGAGTAATCAGGCGTCCCTTTGCGGCATTTGCTCATTGACCCGCCTTCCACCGGTAGAAGCGCCGGTGGAAGGCGGTTTTTTATGGACCGTGAAAGCCCGCCCGGGCTGCGTGGCTTCAGCCCGCGTGGCACTGCGGACCTCCGCGACTCGGACAGCCTCCTAACCCGTTCGTACTGATTCGCTCACTGCTTGCTGATCGTCGTGCCGACATTGCCTTGTACGGCCTCGGTGGCCTGGGCTAGCGGGCCGATAATGACCCTGGCTTCGTCGTGTGTCGATGCATTCAGGAAGTTGATCGCCGCCGTGATTTTTGGCCCCATCGACCCGGCGGGGAACTGGCCGGCATCCATGTGCGTTTGAGCCTCATCAACCGACATCCGCTCGATCTCGCGTTGCCCCGGTTTTCCGAAATCAAGGCACACGCGCTCGATGTTGGTGAGGATCAGCATGGCGTCGGCGTCGATCTTGGCCGCCAGAAGGGCGCTGGCAAAATCCTTGTCGATCACGGCGGGCACGCCTTGAAGCGAGCCGTCATCGCGCCGGACCACGGGAATCCCACCGCCGCCGCAGACGACCACGATATCGCCCGCCTGAACACAGCGGCCAATGATGTCTTGCTCGACAATTCGAACCGGTATTGGCGACGCGACCACGCGCCGGTACTTCCCCTTGGCGACCTCCCTGATTCGCCACCCCTCCTCGCCGGCAAAGCGATCCGCCTCGGCCTTAGTGAGGGTGCGTCCAATCGGCTTGGTGGGGTCGGCGAACGACGGATCTCGGCTATCCACCTCGATCATGGTAATCAACCCGGTCACCGGACGATCTATGTTTCGCAGCATAAGCTCGTTGGTGAGGGTTTCGGCAATCATGAAGCCCATGCCGCCTTGGACGTGGGCCACGGCCACCTCCATGGGCAGTGGATAGATCCGGTTGGCGGCGGCCTCGTTTCGCAAGAGAAAATTCCCGATCTGGGGACCGTTTCCGTGGGTGATGACCAGCGAGTGCTCCTGCTCGATGAGATCGGCCAGCGCGCGGGCCGTTGCACGGGAGGTGGCGAACTGCTGCTCCACACGGCACACCTCATCCGGCTGCGTGATGGCGTTTCCGCCGAGTGCTACAACGATTCTAAGTCCCATGAGCGGCAAGCCCTTCAATCGCGTCCAAAAAAACGGGTAGGAGCGGTCCATCGGGGGCCACCGATCTCGTGCGGTGGCAGGCTTCTACCACGGCCCCTCTTTTCATCGGCGATCTCGTGGGGCCGGTCGATTCATGCCGACCCGCTCCGAGCCAACGATTAGTCGGCCATCAGATGGATCAGGAGCGCCTTTTGGGCGTGAAGCCGGTTCTCGGCCTGATCGAAGATCGCGGAGTTGGGCCGTCGCGACGCAGCGAAATCGATCTCGTCGCCGTAGTGGGCGGGCAGACAATGGAGAATCAGCGCATCGGCATTCGCGCGGGCGACTGTATCGGCATTGATGGTGTAGCGGGCGAACACCTTCTTGCGCTGCTCCGCCTCCGCCTCTTGGCCCATAGACGCCCACACATCCGTGTAGAGCACATCGGCCCCGCGCACGGCGTCCATCTCGTTGGCGATATGAATGCGGCATCCGGATTCGGCCGCGATTTCGGTCGCCTGGGAGGTCACCGCCTGGGCCGGTTCGTATCCGGCCGGCGTGATGGCCGTCATGTTCATGCCCAGGCGCGCGGCGGCGAACATCAAGGAATGGGCGACATTGTTGCCGTCGCCGATGTAACAGAGGGTAAGCCCCTTTAATCCGCCTTTTCGCTCGATGATGGTCTGAAAATCGGCCAGAATCTGGCACGGGTGCTCATAATCACTCAGCCCGTTGATTACGGGCACGGTCGCGTGCTTGGCCAGTTCCGTGACGATGTCGTGGCCGAAGACTCGCGCCATGATGCCGTTCACGTGGCGCGACAGGACGAGCGCAATGTCCTCCGTGGTTTCTCGCTTGCCCAGGCTGATGTCGGTGGGTGCGAGGTAGATCCCGTGCCCGCCGAGCTGCGTCATACCCGCTTCGAAGGACACGCGCGTGCGC
>CAZYXP010000226.1:0-5425 GCA_964651325.1 uncultured Phycisphaeraceae bacterium | reverse complement strand
TGGAGGTCTAAAGGGAATGGTACCTAGTCGCGAAAGCGTCTTCGAGAAAGTTCGCGCTGTGCTAACTGACGCGCTGGGGGTTGACGAGGATGAGGTGTCGCCCGCGGCCACCCTGCAAGGGGATCTAGGCGCGGAAAGCATCGACTTTCTTGACATCGTGTTTCGGCTCGAGAAAGAGTTCTCCATCAAGATTCCCAAAGGTGAGCTTTTTCCCGATGACATTCTAAACAACCCCGAGTATGTCGATGGAGACCGCATGACTGAAGAGGGGCTTGGAAAACTCAAGGCCGCGATGCCCCATGCGGATTTCTCGCAGTTCGAGCTGGATGCGTCCGTCGCCAAAATGCCGGATCTCTTCACGGTCGACACCATAGTGAACTACGTGGAAACCAAGCTTCAAGCGGCCGCGTAACCGGTCTTGCGATCGGCGGATTCCCAAATCCCCGATGGCAGTATTTACACGAACGGGCCAATAAGAGGGGTAGGCGGATCAACAAGAGGGGTGGTTCCCCTCCTTCTCGTGGTCGAATCGACATGCGGTGGATTTGGATTGATGCCTTCGTCGAGTTTGAGTCGGGCCGGCGGGCATCGGCCGTTAAGAACATCTCGCTCGCCGAGGATTACCTGCACGATCATTTTCCCGGGTTTCCGGTGTTTCCGCAGACACTGATGATTGAGGGGATGGCCCAAACGGCCGGTATCCTGGTCGGTGAGGCCCGCGGATTCAAGGAAAACGTCATTCTCGCCAAGATTCGGCAGGCGACTTTTGAAGACATCGCCGGACCGGGCGACCAGTTGCGTTATGACGCGACCGTCGAATCGCTCGAATCGCGGGCGGCGGCGACGCGCGGCGTTATTCTTAAGAACGGGAAGGAAATTGGACGGGTGGATCTCCTTTTTTCGCACGTCAACCAGTCCGAACAAACGGCGGGGCTGCCCGACCACAACTTTGTATTCACCGAGCAGTTTGTGGACTTGCTCAAAGATTTTCGATTGCACGAGGGATAAGAAGGCGCACGGACCATGCCAGCAAAACGCCGCGTTGTGGTAACAGGACTAGGAGTGGCGACCCCGATCGGAATCGGGATCGAGCCTTTTTGGGATGCCCTTGTAAGGGGCGAGTCCGGCATCCGGCCTATTGAGTCTTTCGCTGCATCGGGCCTACCCTCCCGGATCGGCGGCGAATTGCCCCCGTTTCAACTGGGCGACCACATTCCCAAGAGCTACCGCAAAAGCGCCAAGGTCATGTCCCGCGATATCGTCATCGCGGTGGTGGCGGCGTACCATGTGGTCACAGACGCGAAGCTGATTACGAAGTGCATTACCGATAGAGGTGAGGCCGACGGTGATCCCAACGTGGACAGCAATCGCTTCGGGGCCAACATCGGCGCCGGATTGGTTTGTGCTGACCTGACGGAACTTGCTGGCGCGCTCGGCACCGCGACCGCGGAGGATGACACCTTCAGCCTCGCCAAGTGGGGCGAAGAGGGCATGGGCAACCTCACGCCTTTGTGGCTGCTCAAATTCCTGCCCAACATGCTTGCCTGCCACGTGACCATCGTGCACGAAGCCCGCGCCCCATCCAATACGATTACCTGTGCTGAAGCCTCCAGCCACCTGGCGATCGGCGAGGCGTTTCGGACGATTTCCCGCGGCGCGGCGGAAGTGTGCATTTGTGGCGGCGCCGAGAGCAAGATTAATCCCATGGCGATGGCCAGGCCCACTATTTGCGACCGGTTCACCACGACCGGCAACGACGCCCCGAGCCAGGCTTGTCAGCCATTCGGGGCGAATCGCACCGGTTCGGTGGCGTCTGAAGGCGGCGGTTTGGTTATTCTGGAATCCCTGGAACACGCGAAAGCTCGCGGCGCCCGCATTTACGCGGAGCTCACCGGGTTCGGCGCCAGCAGCAGCATCACAAGTTGGTCTCGCCCCGACCCCGGTGGCGAGGCGCTGGCGCTTTCCATGCACAAGGCCATCAGCGACGCGGGCTCAACCGCCGGTGAATTCCAGCTCGTGTGCCCGTTTGGCACGGGCATACAGGATTACGACGCATCCGAGATGGCGGCGTGGAAGCAGGTTTTCAAAGATCGATTGCCGTCGATCCCGGCGCTGACGACCCGCGGCGCGATCGGCAACAATGGCGCCGGTTCCGGGGCGATCGATTTTGCGACCGCGGTCAAAGCGCTTTACCACAACACGGTACCGCCATCGATCAACACTGGAGATCCGGATCCGGATTCTCCGTTTCGGTTTGTGCAGTCCGACGGCATCGATGTTGGGATCGATCAGGCGATCACCGCCGGGTATGCCCTGGCCGGGGGGCAATGTGCGGCGTTGGTGATCCGCAGGTATCAGGAGGAATAAGCGATGGAACGTCGGGTGGTGATCACCGGTCTGGGATGGGTTACGCCACTGGGCCACGATATTGATAGCGTTTGGAAACGCATGCTCGAAGGCGAGTGTGGCATTGCCAAGACGACGCTTTTTGACGCGGCGACGTTTCCCACCAAATTTGCGGCTGAGGTTAAGAGCGTCGACCTGGCCAAATTCTTGGGCGATGACGCCGCCCGGCACGATGGCGCGAGCCGCAACACGCGTTTCGCCCTGGCCGCCGGTTCGATGGCCGTTCAGAGCGCGGGACTCAGCGGAAACGGCATCGTCGATCGCACGCGGGTCGGCGTCTATCTGGGGGGTGGCGAGGGACCGCTCGATTTTCCGGCCTTTGCGAAAGCCGCGTTGTGCGGCTGTAGGGCGGCGGATGGAACCTACGGGGCGCTGGACACTGTGCAGTGGGCCGAAAGCGCGCTCAAAGTGCTCAATCCCGAAAACGAGATGGAGCAGGATCCCAACCTAGCCGGCGGACATCTGGCGGTCCAGTTCAAGGCGCAAGGCCCCAGCCTCAACACGCTGACCGCATGCGCGGCCAGCACGCAGGCGATCGGCGAAGCGGCCGCGGTGATTCGCTACGGCGATGCGGACGTCATGATTTCCGGCGGCACGCACAGCATGATCCACCCCCTGGGCGTTACCGGATTCAATCGGTTGACCGCCCTTTCCACGCGGAACGATTCCTGCAAGACGGCCTCTCGGCCGTTCGACCGGACGCGCGACGGTTTTGTGCTCGGCGAGGGCGCGGGCATTTTGATTTTGGAAGAGCTGGAGCACGCGCGAACGCGTGGCGCCAACATTTTGGCTGAGATCATCGGCTACGGCTCGACGGCCGATGCGTTTCGTATCACCGATTTACACGAAGAGGGTCGCGGCCCCATCGCGGCCATGCAGGCGGCGCTCGCGTCCGCGGGCGTCGATCCCGGCGAGATCGACTACGTATCCGCCCACGGAACGGGGACGGAAGAAAATGACAAGATAGAGACGCTTGCGCTGCGCACCGTATTCGGGCAGCACGCCGACAAGATCGCCGTCAGCAGCATCAAGAGCATGATCGGCCATTTGATCGCCGCAGCCGGCGCGGTGGAGCTCATCACGTGTGTTCTGGCCATTCGCGACGGTGTGGTTCCGCCGACCATCAACTACAACCAAGAAGACCCCAATTGCGGCCTCGATTACGTTCCCAACAAAGCGCGTAAGAAAGAGGTACACATCGCCCTGTCCAACAGCTTTGGCTTCGGCGGCCAGAACGATACGATTTTGATAAGAGCGTACAAACCGTAGCGTCGCGTCAGGTGTAGGTCAGCCGCCCTCGGCTGGGTGGTTGACCGGACACATCGAAGGACTGCTGCACCGCACTCGTAATGGACTAGATTCGCGGGGCGGCGCGGGCTTAAGCCGACGGCTTGGATGCGGGCTTGCGTATGAGCGGCCGCTTCCTTACGGGCGCGGTTCGGATCAGGCTCGCTGCGCCCTAACGTTATCGCCGCGCCCTACGGTGAATTGCTGTTCGCATTGGCCAGACTCAGGGCTAGGCCGCTACCCATTGCCTCAGGGCTTGGCAGCTACCCATTGACGATGCGCGTCGCGCTCAAAACGAATCACCGGGTTCTTGCGGCGGACCAGCTCGGCGTTGCGGCCGTTGATCCGGACGATGACCAGCCGATCCCAACGAACCGTGAGCCTTGATGTGTCGATCGAAAACGCTTCGACGTCGTTGGTGTCGATCGTGATGCGATTGCGCTTCGCGTCAAACGAGGCGGTCGCCCAGCCGCCCGGCGCGGTCTTGCTGGCCGCTAGCACAGCCAACCATGGTGGCGTCGCGTGTTCCGGCACGCGGGCCAGAAGTCGCTTGGCTGATTCGGGTTCGGCCGGTGGTGGGGCGTCGGGCTCCGCGGAAACATCATCATCATGGCGCGCTACTTCTTCAACCTGCTTCGGCTGCGCCGTCGGCTCAGCGGGCTGCATGTCCGGCGATGGATCGGCCTTGTGGCAGCTTGCCCCCACAAGCAGCAGGCAAACCGCCAGCGTCACAAGATTCGCGGTTGTTTGTTGGGGAGCCTTCATGGGATCCTCTCTCTCGCGTTACAGTATCGGCAGAGGTCCGCAGGCTAGCGCCCGCGGCTCTGATCAGAGCACCTGGCGCTAGCCTGGTGACATCTTCTCCATGCACCGGACGCGCGGCCGGTGGCATGCTCCCGCGCTGGTCCGCGCTCGATTGCCAAATTCGCTCGCTTATTGTACCGTCGATGCGCTGGAAAGGACGCATAGCTTGATGCCAAGAAAATAGCCTGATGCCAAGAAACAAACCCATTATCCGCTCAACGACGATTCTTTCCGTACGCCGCGGCTCCAGTGTCGCCATCGGCGGCGACGGCCAGGTCTCGCTCGGCCCGACCACGCTCAAACACGACGCCCGCAAGATCCGCCCGCTGGCCGAGGGGCAGGTGCTTTGCGGATTCGCCGGGTCGGCCGCGGATTCCTTCGCCCTGCTCGAGCGATTCGAGGCTGAGCTTGAAAAGCACAACAAAAACGTCCGCCGCGCCGCCATCGAATTGGCCAAGCAGTGGCGAACCGATCGCGCCTTGCGGCGGTTGGAATCTTTGTTGGTCGTGGTGTCCAAGGATGCCACGCTGATGATCGGCGGCTCCGGCGACGTCATCGAGCCGACCGACGGCGTCATCGGCATCGGTAGTGGCGGCAACTATGCCATCGCTGCCGCCAGGGCACTGATCGCCCATTCCGATCTTTCGGCTCGCGAAATCGTCGAGCAATCGCTCAGAATCGCAGCCGACATTTGCGTCTACACCAATCAGAACATCACCGTGGAAACCCTCGAATCTTGAATCGAACTCATAAAGCCCATGACTGAGCTCACTCCCCAACAGACCGTCGAAGCCCTCGACAAGTACATCATCGGCCAGGCGGCCGCCAAACGCGCCGCGGCCATTGCCATACGCAATCGCTGGCGTCGCCGGCAGCTTCCCGAAGACCTCCGCGACGAGGTCGGCCCGAGCAACATGATTCTTATCGG
>CAZYXP010000225.1:0-5455 GCA_964651325.1 uncultured Phycisphaeraceae bacterium | reverse complement strand
AGCACCAACGGTGACAGCGACGACAGCGACGACAGTCAGGGTGAATTCGGCCCCCCCGACAGCGTCGACAGCGACGACAGCGATCCCGGCGACAGCGACGGCAGCACCAATGGCGACATCGACGACAGCGACGACAGCCAGGGTGAATTCGGCCTTCCCGATAGCGATGACAGCGACGACAGCGACGCGAATTTCGTGGCCGACAGCGACAGCGGCAATGGCAACGGCCAGGTCAAAGTCACCATCTGCCACATTCCGCCGGGCAACCCCGACAACCCGCAGACGATCACCGTCGGCCAGCCGGCGGTGAATCCCCATCTTGCCCATGGCGATACGCTCGGCATCTGTATAGACGACTCAAGCGTCAGAATTTTTCTGATCGAGTAGGTCGGGCCGCGCACGGTCGCGACGCGCGACAGGACGCGGGTTCGCCGAGGGTTCAACCCGGCGAGCCCGCTTTTTTTGAATGGAGATTCTTCGTGGGTAGAGATTTCTTGTTGTTGGAGCAGGCATCCGCAACCAAAGCGCCACGCTCGGCGCGGGCCGCCGGCCAAGGTCGCGCGGCGCGTTGTGCATTTTTGGAGCCGCCGGCTCAGGGCGCATACCCCGAAGACCAACCCGAAGCGGCTGCGTCCGTTTCGCCCGATCGCGAGCTGGGTCGCGGGCGTTCCGGCGTTGTCTACGCTAGCCACGACGACACCGGCAAAGAGATCGTTCGCAAAGTCTTCGGCGCCGGCGGCATGACCAAGGTCGTGCAATATGCCCTTCTCGGCGCGCCCAACCCTTACGCATGGAATGAACCCGCCGTCCGCACCGCCGTCTTGCGCCGTAAGATTGCGGCGGAATTGGTGGAATTCTGGTTCGGCAAGAAGCTTCGCGTCGCCCGCGCGATGGACCACGCCTTCAACCCTGATCATCGCACGTTTGAGATGCGCTGCGAACTGATCCAGGGACGGCACGTCGCTCTGTGCCATGCCCCTAATCCCATGGCCGACGCCGAGCTGCGCGACCTCACGGGCAACATCATGAAGCCGTTGCAGACGCATCTGATCGAAGCGGGACTCGACGGACTGGTCTGGCAAGCGGGGCTCGGGAATCCGGTCGCGCTGAACAATTTCATGCGCGAGAACAACCCCAGCGGCGAAACCGCCGGTTGGGTGTGGATTGATCTTGAATCCGGTGTCCCTGCGCTGATCCCGATAAACCCCTGGGACTTAGTGCGCTTCTATCTGCCCAAGTCGTTGCGCCACTGTGGTCCGCTTTTTGATGATATCGATGTACCGAAATTGCGCAACTATGTGGCCAATCAATCGGCCGCCCTTGAGCAATCGCTCTCGATCAAGCGATTCCACCGACTCTGCGCCGATATTGACTCACTTAGGGAAAGCCAGACCGAATGGAAATCGCTCCCCCGGTTCCGGCGCAGTATCGCCTACCAGCTCGTGCGAGGGTCGATTACCGCCGAACAGGCCAAGGAATTCGCGTCCCACCCAGCACGCTGGTACGGGCGCGAACTCGTTCGCGCCTCACGCTCCCTACCGCGCCGCGTCGGCGGACTCGCTACGACAGCGATCACCGCGCTGGCGAGGCTGGATATCGGACGCTTCCTCAAGGGCTGCTGGGATGTTGCGCGATCCCAATCCTACCGAGAGCGCCTGGCCAGGGACTACGTCGCCCGACGAATCGCCTACTGGACGAAGCGAGGCCAGCTCCGTAGTCCAGAAGCCGATGGGCTACGTCACCGCCTGGATGGCGAAGAAACCAGCGCCTACCTGACGGATTTCAGCACGCACGTGGCGATCAAACCGCTGGTCAAGCTGGCGCAATTCTGGATCGTGCCCGCGCTTTGGATGGCCGGCGCGGTCGATTCGTGGTTCATGGCTTTGTTCATGATCGCCGGCGGCTGCATGGTGCGTACGTTGTACACCCTTTGGCGGATCATCCAAAACGCGATCGAGCGACGTGAACGTCCATGGGTCGCCCTGGGCGTAGGCGTAATTCCGGTGCTGGGCAACCTGGCGTTTCCGTTACAGATCATCTTCAGCGGATCCAAGGAGGATCGGGCCATTGCCCGGTTCATCCTGTTTGACACGTTCAGCCGGTTTGGCCAGTGGTTCCCGATTTGGGGCGGTCCGGACACGCTCACGGAGCATGTCTTTAACCGAATGCCGAAGCTCATTCTTCGTTCGCGCGCTTCCCGCGCAGCCGATCCTGCCGCGGCCCCCGAGCCGTGCTCCGATTCTCCCGCGCCGCGGGCTTCAGCCCGCGCGGCGTTCCGATAACCCGAGCCGCGGGCTTCAGCCCGCGCGGCGGTCCGGGCTCGCGTAGTGCCCCGATTCCCTTTGCACGTAGCAAGTTCGCGTGATGCCCTGTCACGCAACGCCGCGCAAGTGTTAGGCTGCGGCGCGGGAGCCGTACTGAGCCACAGGTTTCAACCCGCGCGCAGCGGAATCCGCCCTCATTAACAATTACCGGACCTGCAAGCCTCCCGTGGACAACCCCCGCAATCGGTTTCCCGCTCGAATCGTATGCTGTATGACGTGTACATCTTCGCGCGTGGCTTAGATGGCAACCTTGGGATACCAGTCAACAGGAAACGCGATCCCCGTGCCCAACCTAGTCAAGAACCATTCACAAGTTGCGCTCGCGTGCCTCGTCTTTCTGGGCATCGTCGGCTTCTACGCCGTGGCGGCCCTCCGATTCCCCATGGTCTACATCTGGGCAACCTACGAGGATTTGTACGGGGAATGGGTCCAATTCTGGTCGATCACCATCGCGATGGTGCTGTCAGTGCGCTTGGTTCTGACACGGTGGCGCTACCGCTGGTTTTTCCTGCTGCTTGCGTTGAGCTGTTTCTACGTGGCGATGGAGGAGATTTCCTGGGGCCAGCGCGTCTTTGGATTTGCGTCGCCTACGTACTTCAGAGCCAACAACCTCCAGGGCGAGACCAACCTTCACAACTTCCTCGCCGGTCCTTATGGGACCACGCTGAAAGCCTCACTCGCCTACGGACTCGCCTCGGCCTTGGCGATCTACGGGCTCGTCTTTCCGGCCATGCTGCGATGGCGCTTCAGACTCGCCCTGTGGGCCGACGCGCGGGGCGTGGCCGCGCCGCCGCTTTACCTCTGGCCCTTTTTTGTGACCGCCGCCTATCTGGAATGCACGCCATTCCGCTTCAATGAGGCGGAAATCGCGGAAGTCCTCGTGGGCGTAGGCCTGACATTCACCGCTGTCCACTACTGGTTTCTTAGAACCCGATACGTCGATGGCACGAATTCAACACGTCCCCTTTCAACGACGACTCCCATCGCAACATGCCGAGCGGTTGCGGGGCTGCCGATGCGCATCGGCGGCGCGGCGCTGGTCGTGTTCCTGCTCAGTGTCACCACGACAACGGCCCTCTATGCGTCGCCGGCCAAAAAGGCGAAGATCGACCGGCGCATCGCAAACGGCATCGAAAAGTTCGCCGGGCGGTACGCGCGTTACGAGCAATGGCAGACGGCCATCACCTTGTATGAGCGCATACACGAACTGAAGCCCAACAGAATCTCCATCCTGCGCAGGCTCGCAGAATGCGCTTCGAGCATGGATGATCAGGTTCAGTTTCATGAGTACATCCAGGAAGCGCTGGATTATGATCTCAAGAGGTACGCCGACAAGCCCAATCGGGCATCGGTAAACCGCTCGCTATCCAGAACCTATCGTTTGAATGGGGATGACGAAAACGCCGCCACCCACGCGGACAACGCGCTTCGGATCGGACTGCGTCGGGTCAAGAAATACCCAAACAGCGCGCCGGTCGCTTATTCCTTGGGCAAGACCTACAGGCTACTGGGAAAACCCGAACTCGCGGTAGAGCACCTTGCGCGGGCCTGCACACTGGAGCCGACGTCCAAGAAGTACCGCAAGGCCCACTTCTCCGCCCAAAAAGCCGTACGCCGCCGCGTTGGATCATGAGCTTATGAGCTCGATTCACCGTTGACGGTCAACGGGATCATCGTCTCAAACGACAGAACTCGCGTCGGGCAGACCGAGATGCAGATGCCACAGCCGATGCAACTGCTGTTGGATAAATCGAACGCCTTGCCCTTGAGCGCGAACAACTTTACCGGCACGCCCACCTCGCAGAATCGATCACACATTCCGCAGGCGATACAGCGTTCCTTGCGGGGGGAGATGCCAAACGTGCCGAGGCGCTTGGGCTTGAGCTTGTGAAACACGCCCATCAACCCGACCACCGGACACCAATAGCGGCACCAGATCTTGCCGCCGAAGAAGGGATAACAGGCAATCGGCACAATGGCGATGAGCGCCAGGTCCACGGTGTAGGTATAAATGCCTGACAACGTGATGCCGCCGCCCAGGTTGTCCAACCCCAACGCGACCAACAGTGTCGCCACCACCGCAAAACCCGTGACGTATTGAATCTGCTTTTCTCTCGCGGTGTTGCCCTTACCCTTGGGCGAGTAATGTCGCCAGCGATCGCCCACCGTCTCGGCCAGCGCACCGCACCCGCAAAGCCACGTGCAATAGCTCTTGCCGCGAAACCAAACGATGAGCGGCAGCGCGATCAGCGTCAAAAAGAAAACCCACGCGACGTAGAATTCCTTTGTAGCCACCCAATCCGCCCAGTTGCCCGGACGCAGTGACAACGGCCAGACATAGGCCAACCCCCACGACCCCCCGCTTCGAATCACAAAGATCGGCAACACGGTAAAGAAGACGACCTGAAAGAACATCATCGACAGATACCGCTTGATCTGCGCTTTGTCGTTGTAGACGTAGGCGTACTTGTGCATCGCCTTGAGGCCGAATCCGACCACGAGCAAACTGTACGCGATCGGATAGAAATCGCCGACGTACAGCCCCAGCCACTTGTGCTCCCAGCCCCAAAACTTCAACGACGTATAAAACGCCGCGACGATCAACAGCAGCGGGAGAAACGTCAACATGCGCCCGAGATTCCAGCGATTCTCGTACTTCAGGCCGAACGCCTCCAACGTCTGAACCGGCACCTCGCGATCGAACCGCGTCATCGGCAAGATGGTGTCAAAGCTGAGGCGCTTGGTGCCCTCATCCGATTCAACCTCCACGTCGCCGCCGGAAACGGCCGTAACCTTGGTACCCGGCAGAAACGTGATGCGCCCATTCATCTTCACATCCACGCAACTGCAATTGATCATGGCTTCGCCCGCGTGCGCGTGGGACTCTTCACATATGAGCGTCACCTCGTTTTCCGCCGCGAGCTTGCACGCGTTCTCAAACGCCAACGAACAGGCATCCGATGCGATCACGAGCAATCGCTTGCCGCGAAACTCCGTTTCCGACGCATCGAGCACGTAGCGTACCCTAGGATTCTTCTCGCCAACCGGATCAAGCTTGCCGAGAAACGTCAGCTTCCCGATGGCCACCACCACACGATGGGCCAGGTATGTTTTCTTATCTGTCACGACTT
>CAZYXP010000224.1:0-5475 GCA_964651325.1 uncultured Phycisphaeraceae bacterium | reverse complement strand
GCCGTGACACTGCTTGCAACGGAAGAAATCTGCGTTGTTCTTGAACACGTCGATATTCGCGTCGTTCTGGTCGAACCCGGTCTCGCTGGCCCAGAACTTGTCGGCGAGCTTGCCGCCGTTGATTCCGTCGGCATTCTTGAAAGCCTCCGGATCGTCCGCAACGCATACGTCGTTCACGCAGGATTCACCGGCGACACATGCGCCATTACATGGGTCACCGCGTCCCGCGGGATCGGGCGCAACACCCATCATCGGGCAACCAGGCAGAAGCAACATCGCCCCCGCAGCCAGCATCAGGGCAAACAACCCATTCCTCTTCAATCTGTCACAGTCATACATGATCGGCCTCCAAAGCAAGTGACTAGTACGTAAGGCTCCACATCATGCAATTTCCTTGCCAAAGGGCAAGTGGCGTTTCCCGTCGCGCACATCGGACGCGCACATCGGCCAGTGGGCGATTCGTCCCGCGTCCCATTTAGCCCGTTTCAAGGCAACCGCACACGTGGGCGCGCATGCGGCAGGAGCGACCGGGCGAACGGAATTGTCGTATTCGGACCCGTGATTCCAGTGAATTATCGCGTATTCTCCATCGACAAGAGGTGTTTTGGGCAAAATGGGTGGGAAACCTCAGCGCAAAGCCACCATGCTAACATCGGGATCGCGCTCGACGGCCATTCCGACAAATGGCGCACGCGCCGGCCTCCGATACACTCATCCCGACGATTGCACACGTCGAAGAAGGACCAAGAAAAGCCGTGCCAGCCAGACGATTCTTCCGAACGATCCGTGCCAAGGGCCGCCGATTGCGTCTTTTTCCGCAGCGGCGATGCGTTCTTTTCCACAACAGCTATTCTCGGGGCAACGGCACGATCGCTGCCGCTGTGGCATCCATAGGCGTGTCGGAAGGGACGCTCAATACTTCAGGGCGATCGAGCGACAGTCAGCCGAGAATCGGCGGTTTGTACGGAGTCGAGCCGACCACAGGTCCCTCTCCGATGGTCTCCAAATCGATGCCGAAACGCGTTGCCTACCCGTAATACCGTTCCGCCCGCAAACCCGACTCCTTGGTGACGCGGTCGGCGATCGCATCGACTTGCTCGTTCGATAGCGGTGTTACGTTCGATTGGGCAGGTTTTCGAGCGACCGTATAGACTTGCACGTGATCGATACGCCCCCCCTGATTCACGACCTCCTTCAAACGCGACACGTACGCCGCCACCTCAGCACCGCTCGGGGCAGCGCCATCGATGGCCATGAAGAGGGATTGGATGACGACGGGCCTCACGCGAGCGGTTTCGATGATGTTCTCGACGACATGGTCAAGCGTCACGTTGGGCAGGTTAATGCTGCGAAAATACACCTCGGTGCCCGCGTCCAGTTTGGCCCAGATTTCACCCTGGTTTTCATCGAGTACACGCAGGGCAGCGACCACTTGCGGCTTTGTCAGATAGCAGGCATCGGTGATGAGCACCATTTTGGTCTGATTTAGGCCAGCAGCGCGTTTCAGGTCGGCCGTCAATGCCACAGCGTCGGGGAACACCTTGCACGTGGTCGGCTCGCCGTCCCCGGAAAAGGCGAGGTCTTTGATTCGCTGCATCGCGGGAGGTACGTCGCGAAATTGCTGATCGGTAAAGAGCTCCTTGGATTGTCCGAGTCGGATCATCTCCGATAGCTCACGGTGCAGGATGTCGAGATCGACATCGCGGACCCTGGGCGGTTGCGTTCGATCAACCTGACAATAGATGCAATCGAAGTTGCAGGCTTTGTCGGGATTGAGGTTGATCCCGATGCTCAGTCCGCAGCTACGGCGGGAGATGACCGGATAGACGTAGAGGTTGTCCCGCCAGGTGCGCGGATGGTGGCTGTGTTGCGGTAGAGAAACGTTGGCGTTGTTGAGATCATCCATGATTCGATGCCTTCCTGATCCGCGCGTTCCAAACGCCGGATAGCGCGGATGGCAACCAACCAACGCGCGGTAACTAGACGACGGCGCCTTCGACGACCGGGTGAACGTCGTGTCGCGGTTCACATTCTGCGCCGACAACCGAACCGTATCGCGCGCAAAAATCCCTCGGCGCCATTTTCGCTTCCGCCGCCACGGCTTTCAGCGTTGCGGGAGAATCGAAATCATCCTTCTCGAGCCGGATCATGTAGGCCCGAGCTACGGTATACGAATAGCTCGATAGATCCACCTGACGGATACGCGTCCGATTCGTCTTAGGATCAACCATGTCCTCGAATGAAACAGGAACGAGGTTGCCGTTCTGCAACGTGACCATCACGCCAGGAGGCAGATCACGTTCCATGTCGAGCAACAGCCGCACGCCCCCGTGGCCAAGATCGCGCGTGTAGCTCAAATCGGAGGTTGTCGGCCTGGCGCAGCGCAACTCATACCCCAGCGTTTGAGCCACAATAGTGATGGTATCTCCGCGATCGGCAAAGCGCCTACTCAGCTCTCGTTTGAGCAGCTCCGCGAGGGGAATTTCGGAAAGGCGAGGATGGCCGGCGGCATCGACCGGAACTTCGCGATTCAGCAAAGAAGCAAGCTCGTCCACATCGCCGAGCTTGTCAGCAATGCCTTCGGCCAGCACGGCCACACCATACGGTCGGCCCATGGCGCGGCGTTTGAGCATGGATCCCTCGACAATATCCGCGATTTCCTTCATGGTCGTCGATTCGGAAAACTCCTCGGGGATGACCGTCAGCGTCGCGCCGGCCGACTTGCCCACGCCCAACGCCAGAAACCCGGCGTTTCGCCCCATCGTCACGACGACGTACCAGCGCTGCGTCGTGCGAGAATCTTCCATGAGGTTCGCGACGATTTCAGAACCAAGGTGACGAGCGGTGTTGTATCCGAACGTCGGAATATCACCGGGCAGCGGCAAATCGTTGTCAATGGTTTTGGGGCAATGCACCACGCGGATTCGCCCCTCCGATCGCTCGGCCACCAACCTGGCGCTGAGCGCCGTGTCGTCTCCACCAATGGTCAACAGGTGCGTCACGCCTTGATGGCGGAGCCGGCGCACCACTCGGTCCACCTTGCTTGCGTCGGCCTCGACGACCATGGAGTGGGCGAGTTTCTCCTTGTTCAGCAAGCTCGTACGCGCGGTGCGCAGCACGGAACCGCCGTCGAAATGAATGCGGCCCATGTGCTCGATCGTCAGCTCGAGGCAATCCGATCCGGAGTCGAAATCCTCTCCGGCCAGATGCGAAAAGCCGTCGTAAAAGCCGATGACCTTCAGGCCGCTGTTGATCGCCTCGATCGCGGCCGCACCGATGACGCCGTTGATGCCCGGCGCCGGACCGCCGCCGACGATGATGCCCATGGTAGACTGAATCATGATTCTGTTTCTCTCGCGATGATTCCAACCAAAGCTGCCGCATTGCATGCGTACCGCGTTAGTTCGATCGGCAAAAAAGCGGCGTGTCGACCACAAACACCTTTACGGATTCTATCCCTGTTTTCGGACGTTGCCCACTGGCGGCCAAGCCTTAGTCCGGGAAAAACTCCGTGGCCCATCCGGCGGGCTCAAGACACCGAGTCAGAGCCGCTGGCGCCAGCCTGCGGACCCCTTGGCCGCCAACTGCCCGATTGACGTTTTCCCTTGTCTGACCGTTCATGCCGATCGGGAGATCGTCGATCCAAGCGCCATCTGCGGCAAGCAATCACCGGGCTTGCGCCTCGGCGCTCTGATTTGCCGTGAAACACATTTGAGGGCGAGAGTATCCAACCGGGAGAATGGCCTGGAGGGATTACCGGACGTGACGCGCCATCCTCGGGCTCTTATAGTGCGCCTTGTTGGCCGAGCAGTTTCCAGACGATTCACCGGTGGCGTCCCTATGCTTATCAGCGAGATTTTCCACAGCATCCAGGGCGAGGGGATGCTGACCGGCACGCCGAGCGTTTTCATTCGCACCTCCGGTTGCAACCTGCGATGCACCTGGTGTGACACACCCTACACATCCTGGAGCCCCGAAGGCGCTGAGCGGTCGGTGGCGCAAATCGTCGAGGAAGTCGGCGGCTTCGGATCGCGGCATGTCGTGGTGACCGGCGGCGAGCCGACCCTCGCTGGAGAGATCGAAGATCTGTGCGCGGCGTTGGGCCATAGAGGCTTCCACATCACGCTGGAAACCGCCGCGACCGTGATCAAAACCATCGCCTGTGATCTCGCGAGCATCAGCCCGAAGCTCGCCAACTCGACGCCGCACACCCGGGAGAACGGGGCGTGGGCCAAGCGGCATGAAGCCAGGCGGATCAACCTGGATGCCATTCGCCATTACATGGACGCGCCCCACTACCAGCTCAAGTTCGTGGTCGAGCGTGAAGCGGATCTCGACGAGATAGACGCCCTGCTGACGCAAATCGGCACCTACGACGGCCACCGCGTGTTCCTGATGCCCGAGGGCGTCACCGAAAAGGCACTGAACGATCGGGCGGCATGGGTGGTGGAGGCCTGCAAGAATCGGGGGTTTCGGTTCTGCCCCCGGTTGCACATCTACCTGTTCGGCAACCGGCGCGGGACGTAACAATCAACGCGAAACGTTCCGGCAGACTTAGCGTTTTTCGGCGATCCGCTATCCTTTTTCGAGAACCTCCATTCCCTGTTCAAACACGATGTCCACGGGGATGCCGGCGTCGCCGAGTCGGTTCAGGCTCTCTTGCAATACGGAATCGATCTTGCCCAAATCTTGCATCATGGCTTGGACCGCATCGTAATCTCCATCGCCTTGCAAGGTGAGAATTCGGGTGGTCAGCGCCCGCATCGCCTCTTGCATCTTGCCGGCGTCAACTCGATACCGACCGGTATTCGAATCTCGCGCGAACGCCCCCATTTGCTTGAAGAAGTTGAACCTCAGCATGTTGGCTCGCCCGTGCGCGCTGGCGGCTCCGAATCGTACGGATCGAAAAATCCCTGCCATGAACGTGACGTAGTTGTCCATCAAGTCCGCATCGCCGAGCTCGCCTTGCTCGATCAACTTCGTGACCATGTAGAGGCCGAGGATGTCGGCCTTGCCTTCCTCTAGTGCCGACGCCTGATCCTTGAGCGCGGCCCGAACGGTTCCTTTGCCCGTAAGCGTGTTTTTGATCCCCAAACCGTGGGCGACCTCATGGAACATGGTATTGGCGAAAAAGGCTTCGAACGTGATGTGCTTTCGTTGGTCCTCACTAATGAGCAGATCGGCGATGGGCACAAGAATCTTATCGTACTTCGCCCGCATCGCGTTCTTGAGCTGAAGGCGGCGGGTTCCTTTCTTGAGCTGCACTTCCTCATCGTTGGGAAGATTGATCGCAATCGTTTTGGCGCCCGCGTTGCAATCGCCTGCGTAGTAGACCACGTCGTAGGCGTTCAGATCGGAATCCGTGCCCGGCGTCTCCTGCTTGTACCTGGCATCCACCGGAAGCGACCGCTGCAAGGCGGGAAGCATCGTCGCATAGCGGGCAAGCCGCCGGCTCCATTGCTTGTCTTTGATCAA
>CAZYXP010000223.1:0-5481 GCA_964651325.1 uncultured Phycisphaeraceae bacterium | reverse complement strand
AGATCCTGCCCGTAGGAAGCGACGGATCGGTCGGTGGTGAAAGCTTGCTCCAGGAAACCGATCGCCCGATCGTAGTCGAGCGAATCGCGAGCCGCGAGGCCGATCTTGTCGGCAAGCTGTCCAACTTTCGTTCGCGCCAAGGCCAGCCCCGGATTGAAATCCAAGGCTTTGGCGAACGCATCTAGCGCTGTCGTGTCGGCGCCAGCCGCGGCGAAATGGGAGCCGGTGTTTACGAATTGCGTGGCCAGGTCCTTTCGGAATCGCTCATCGGCCGGTGCGTTGCGTGCAGCGACTTTCAGGTCGGGCAGCGCGGCGTTGAATCGCCCACCGGAAATGGCCTTCTTGACCCGCTCGAGCGCCACCCGTGAACCGGCTTCGCCGAGCCGGCTGCTGTAAGGTGCGAGCCCACTCGCCTTCTGCAAGGCCCCTTCCGCCGCCACCAGCCGACCCGAATCGAGCAGTTCTTCCGCGCGTGTGATGTGGGCGTCGGCAAGATCGGACCGATAGGCGGCGTTGGCGGGGGCGATATCGACCGCCTTGGCCAGCTCGCGAACGCCGCGTTCGATCTGCCCCGACTTCCCCAACGCGCGGCCGAGCAGGTTGTGCGCCAAACCGAGATTGCCGAACTGATCGACCAACGCCTGCGCCTGTTCGATCACGCGATCGATTTCGCCGGGTCCGGCCGTGCGTACGGCTTCTTGAACCGCCCCGATCTCAGATTTGGGCTTCCGTTCCGCCCGGAATCCTTCCGCCAACGCAATATAGACGTCGGCATTATCCGGGCTTCGCCGGGCGAGTTGAATCAACAGCCCGATGACGTCGGCTCGCTCACCGTCCTGCTGAATCTTGCTTTGGGCGAGTGAGAGAACCTCGGCGTCGGAGCGTTGCAGAACGCGAGCGTTGTTCAGATCGGATCGAGCTTGCGCATCGCTCGGGGCCAGCGCTACGATTTTCTCATACGTTTGTTCTGCTGCCTGAAGATTGCCATCGGCGCGATCCGCGAAAGCCATAACGCGTAGGGCGGCAACGTCGGTGGGATTCGCTTCGAGAAATCCGGCGACCAGCGCGCGTCCTGCGTCGGTGTCGCCGTGATCGACTAGGGCTGTGGCCTCGCCGAGCCTTTGGGTTCGCGCCTGCCGGGAATCGGCCAACGCGGCATCCGCCGCCTCGAGCGCGTCAGTCTGCGAGATCAGCTTTGTGGCGAGGACATTGTACAACCCCGCCGCGAAGTCCTCTCCGCTGGCGCCCAAGACAAAGGCTGATTGGCTCGCACCGCCCGTACGCCCACCACCGACCAGATCGGCCGTGCCGCTACTGGGCTTGGCACCGGCAAGCGACGGCGAAACTGGACTGCTGGCGCGTAACGATGTAATGGCACGAATGGCCACAATCCCCTCCTCGAGAACATAAACCGGCTGAAGTTTACGATTTGAGCGCGGGCGGCGGACGTCGGCGTTTTCCGGACCCAGATGTATCGCCCCAAGCAGATGGGTTCCTATCCGAACCACGACCGTAAGGGAGTGGTGGTGGTCGCATGCGATTGGCCGCGTCCTGACGGAGTGGCAGTCGTTACATCAGGTCGGCCGCTTCCTGACGGGCGCGGTTCGGATCAGGAAAGACGTCTCCAATAACTGGCAGCGGCAAGAGGCGTAGATCAAGCTTCGATGCGTGCCGACAATGCTACGCGGCTGGCGTCGCCGCCGGGGGTTATCGGAACCTCCAAGTGAACCGTGGCCGGGATGCAGACCGCTTGATCGCCCGACGTGCAATAGGCCAAGCTGGCTTGGATTTTCCAGGAGGCGGGGAGCGAAACGGCCGAACCTGGGACGCAGAGACCGATCGGCAGCGTGGCCGAATGCCCCGTCCGCTGCGCCAGGGTCTTCCCATCGGCCACGACCTTTACAGACCAGGGCGCGTCAGGGCTGATGTGGGCGCCGTCCGGCAGGTCCACCGATAGTTCAACCTCGACATCCTCACCCGCGCGAACTTGGACCGGATCGCAGCGAACGCAATCGGCGAATCCCGCGTCGTCCGTCTGCGGCGTGCGCAGCCCCTCAAAGATAACTTCGCGCCAGGCGCCGGTATCAAGGCTGATCTTAACCACTCGATGGTTGTTGGTATCGGCCACAAACAGATCATCGCCGACAACGGAAAGCCCGCCCGGTTCAAAGAACGCCGGAGCGTCACCATCCGCTGTGCCCGGTTTGCCTGAGCCGAAAAGCGTGCGAACCGATCGCGCGGCCGGGTCTACCAGCTTGATCTTGTGGTTGTAGGTATCAGCCACGACCAGCGACGCGCCCCACGCATCCACGCCAAGAGGATGCTGCAGCTTGGCGGCGGGATGAACCCCATCCACATCGCCAAAAGTAAACAGACCTTCGCCCAGAACGGTGAAGACCTGTTCAAGATTCATATCGACGCCACGGATCGCGCTGACCTCGCTATCGGCGAAGTAGAGCCTGCCGGCGAGGGTGCAGATGCCGGATGGCTGGGCCAGCGCGGCTGTTTCCGTCGGTCCGTCCACGAGATTCTCGCGGCCTGATCCGGCGAAGGCCCGGGCAAACCCCACCGGCATGTCGATGCGCCAGATTTGGTGCGTCCCCGCCATGGCCACGTAAAGCGTCGAGCCCTCGATTGCCAGATCCCACGGGGAATTGAGCCCTTGCTGAACGCCCATGAGCCCGCCGGCGCGATCGTTGCTCATCTCGCCTGTGCCCACGGCTGTGGTCACTTCATACGTGTGGAGATTAACGGATCGAATCAGGTGGTTTTCCGTATCGGCGACGTAGAGATTCCCCTGCCCCACCACCAACCCTTGGGGATGATCGAACGTGGCAGATTCGGCCGAGCCATCCTCCGCGCCGGGCGCGCCGTTTCCCACGATTTGCAGCACTTCGCATGTGCCGCGGTCATCGGGTAACGTGGCGACGATGATTCGATTGTGATTGGAATCCGCAACATACAACCGATCGGTCGCGGCATCGGCCAGAATCTTGCCGGGAAACTTCAAGCCCGACACCGCTGGCACGTTGGCCTCGCGGGTAAGCTCAAGCGGAGCGTTGGCCAGGGTTGCGCCCGCCTTGCCGGACGCTAGGGCTTGCGCGATCGCGTGATCGATTACGTCGCGATTCCCTTCGCCAGCCGCCACGCTGACGACATGCCCTTCGCCGCCAACCACCACCACCGTCGGCCAGCTTCGAGCGGCGTAGCCTCGCCAAAGGTGCATGTCCTCGTCGATGACCACCGGATGGGCGATTTCGTACCGCAAGATGGCCGCACGAATGGTCTCGCGAGAGGCCTCGTTGCTGAACTTGGCGCTGTGGACTCCGATGAAGCAGACCGGCTGATCGTGATACTTTTCTTCTAGAAACTTGAGATCCGGCAGGATGTGTATGCAGTTGATGCAGCAATACGTCCAGAAATCGAGCACGACCACCTGCCCGCGCAGCTCGTCGGCAAAGCGCAGCGGCCGATCCGTATTCAGCCAGCCCAGCGTCGTTTCCAGCTCAGGTGCATGCACTGGGGACATCAAAGCCCTTTCTCTGTTGAATGCGTCCCCAGGGTTTCCCGGTGAACTCGCCCCCTCCCTAACCAATACGCCCTGGGGATTCTAGTCAGGAATCGATACATTCGCTATCGAGGCCACGCATCAGGCCGCGACGGGTCTGGGGAAGACTAGACACCACCAAGGCACGAAGACACGAAGGGGAAGGGAAGGGAATGAAAACAGCTTCTCTCAATGCCCTCACCAACCATGGAATCCGACCGCCAGCGCGGTTCCCCAAGCCAAAATCAATCCCTCCCCGTATTCTTGGTGTCTTGGTGGTGAGTATTCGATGTATAATGGACCCAAGTACCATTACGGGCTCGTGATTCTTATGGAGCAAACGAAATGCGCATTGCCGTGACCGGCGCGACGGGGTTTTTGGGGCGATACATCGTCAGCCATCTTCTCGATGAGGGGCACACCTGCCGGTGCTGGTTTCGGCCCGAATCGGATCGGGCGGGCTATGGCGAGACGGGTGCTGGGATCGAATGGATTCCGGGCAATCTAGCGGCCCCGACCTCCATGGCGGAGCTTGTGACGGGTTGCGATGGCGTGGTCCACGCGGCGCTGTATCGGCCCGGTCGCGGTTTTCGTGGTGCGGAAGGGGACGTGCCGACGTTCGCGCGGCGCAATGTCGTGGGCACGTTGGAACTCATCGAAGCCGGCCGGGCCGCGGGTGCGGGGCGTTTCGTGTTCATTTCGACCTGCGCGGTCCATGAGAAGATCCTTGAAGATCGAAACCTAGACGAAGCCCACCCGCTTTGGGCCTTGACCCACTACGGCGCACACAAAGCAGCCATAGAGAAGTTTATCCACAGCTATGGATTCGGCGAGGGGTATGACATCTGCGCCCTGCGCCCGACCGGCATCTACGGCGTCGCGCGTCCGATTCAGCAGAGCAAGTGGTTTCGGCTGGTTCAAGAGGTCAAACAGGGTCAAGCCATCTCAAGCGACTCGGGCGGCAAGGAAGTGCATGCGGCCGACGTGGCCAAGGCCGTTTCGATCCTGCTGAGCGCGCCGGGCATCGCGGGGCAGGTCTACAACTGCTATGACCGCTACATCGCCCATCAGGAAGTGGCCTTGATGGCCAAGGCGCTTACCGGAAGTGATTCCACCGTCGCCACGAAGAACCGCGGCCCAAAACATCAGATCGACACGGCCAAGCTCAAGGCGTTGGGCATGGAATTCGGGGGCGAAGCGCTATTGAGGAAAACCATACGCCAAATGCTTGGGCCGTAGCGTGGTGATTGCCGGCGGCCGTGTGGAGCCCCACTCATGTCTCTGGCAAGATTTCTACACCGCACGGGCGCCAAGCCCGCGGCTCGGGGGAATCATGCGGCTCGGCTATGGCGCGAATCCTTGAGCGCCCGCTCAGGGTTCTTGATCGTGCGTATCGATATCCAGCGGCGCGTGCATGTGCTCTGTGCTCTGCGGCTTGGAGAGCACGCGGTAAAAGCAGAACGAAAGCAACGAAACTACCGTGCCGATGGAGCACGTCATAATAATCCAGCCGGCCGTGGTCATGATGACGCCTCCATATCGCGTGCGTGCTCGCCAGACTCCTCACGAGCGCTCCATCGCTTGCTGGCCAGGTGAATCAGAATCGCCAGGAAAATGGATACGCCCACGATCAGGAAAACCGAATACTTGGGCACAGGATTTTCCAAAAGGTTCTTGAAATACTTGGAAAGATTATTGGGGTCAACGCACCACAGCCCAAAGATGATCAGCAGATAGGTCGGCGAGACGTACTTGATGACGAACTTCCAAACCCCGGGAATCTTCAGCTCCGCTCCGCGCATGGCTTCCTTGTATCCCCGCTCCACGCCGAAGACCCATGAGAACAGGATCACCTCGATCGTGGCGAGAACGAAGATCAGCACGTTGCCGACCCAGAAATCCACGGTGTCCAGCGCGGTAAGGCCCTTGCTGAA
>CAZYXP010000222.1:0-5504 GCA_964651325.1 uncultured Phycisphaeraceae bacterium | reverse complement strand
CCCCTCCACCGATCAGCAAGGCTACGCGCGTAACCGCCTTGCCAACGCGATGCGGATTCATCCGCATTGAGCAACGCAAACGTGGATTAGACAACGCGATGAGCTCGTCATCCATGAATCTCGCTGGAATTCGATTCCACCGTACCTGGCCCCAATGGCCGATCCGCAATCGTTAACGTAGCCGTCGCTGCGGCAAAAGGCAAACCGTCAACGCGTTTGTTCAGTGCAACTTGAAGCTACGGGTCCACATTCTCCGATAAGGAGAATACGTGGAACCGATTGCATCACAAACAAGACCGACCGCCACGGGCGACGCTCATCGCCTCGATGATGAGGCGAGGTGTTTGGTGGTCATGTACCACTACGTGCGCCCCGGCCCCATCGAGCCCAACGACGGGATTCGAGGGCTGACGGCCGCCGCGTTTTCCGACCAACTGGCCTGTCTGTGCCGACAGCTCGAGCCGATCACCTGGGCGGAGTTTTGTAGCTGGAAAGGCGGACGCGGGACGATTCCACGCCGCTCGTTTCTCGTTACGTTTGACGATGGGTTGAGCGATCACTTCTTCACCGTGGTTCCGACGCTTGAGGAATTCGGCATCAGCGGGACGTTCTTCGTTCCTGGCGCGGTCCTCGAATCGCCGGTGATGCTGCCCGCGCATCGGATTCATCTGCTCCTGCGGGCGTTGGGGACGGACGGTATGATTCGCGAACTCCGTGAGGCGTGGCCGGCCCTCGGGCTTGCGGGAGCGTTTCCGGATACCGGCGCCGATGAACAGGTACAACAGATGTACGGCTACGAAAACGCGTCGCTCGCAGGGCTCAAGTATACGCTGACCATGACCCTGCCCATTGACACGCGCAACAAACTGCTGGAATCGATCTTTGCCAATCATGTGGGCGACGAGGAAACTTGGTCTCGCCGCTGGTATTTGGGCTGGAATCATCTGGTTCACATGCAATCTCTTGGCCATACGATCGGGGGCCATGGCTTCTCCCACGAGCCGCTGACCCGGCTTACGCCCGTACAGCGCGACGCGGACGTGAGCAAGTCGTTTGCTATTCTTGAGGATGGATTGGGCAGCGCCCGGCGCCCCTTCTCTTATCCGTATGGATGCGTGGATGAAGGCATCGTGGGCTCGTGTTCACGCAGCGGCTTTGAGATCGGATACACCACGCAAAGCGATTGGTGCCTTGCCGGGCACAATGCGCTGGAATCGCCGCGGGTTGATACGATTCACGTCGGTGCCGCGCTAAAGGGGTTGCAGTTATGCCCGTGATTGATTGCCAAACGAGCTCAAATCTGAAGCCAATCGATCGGGTGGACTTGTTGCGACGCTTCGTCCAGGCCTATTGGCTTCGACCGGAGAACGCGCTCTGGATGGCCCTGCGCAGCGAAGTGCTGGCAAGTGTTCCCTTCGGGCCGCGATCCGCAGACCTGAGTTGCGGCGACGGCGTATTCATGTTCTTGCACCTCGGCGGGCGGTTCGCAGCGGACTTCGACGTGTTTTCCAGCGTCGCGAGCCTCGACCGGGTCCACGCGGACCACGCCGACATGTTTGACCATGTTGACGATTCATTCGCCCCTGCAATCGTAGGCGCGCCGGCCGCGACCGTGGCCGTAGGAACCGACTTGAAACCCGCCCTGCTCGCCAAGGCTGATCGGTTAGGCCTATACCAGGAACTTGTCCATTGCGACAACAACGAACGATTGCCGTTTGAAGATGCGTCTTTGGATACGATCTACTGCAACTCGGCGTATTGGGTCCAACACATCGACTCATTCCTTCGAGAATTGGCGCGGATTGTCGCCGCCGATGGCACGGTGATGCTGCACGTCAAGCTCGACAGCATTCGCCAGTTTACGCTCGAGTCGTACCGAGATATGCTCGGCTCGCGGTTCTTGGAGATCATCGGTCGCGGACGATTTGATACCTGGCCGTCGTTGATGAGCCAAACCCGATGGGAGGAGGCGTTTCGCAGAGCGGGGTTGAGCATCGCCCGGCGGACTCCGTTTGTCTTCGGAAGCCATGCCCACATCTGGGACATAGGCCTGCGCCCGCTAGCCCCCCTGCTCGTGAGAATGACCCGCTCGCTCGATCCGAAGACCCGCACCGAAATCAAACGAGATTGGGTCGATCTGATTTGTGAGCTGCTAGCGCCATTGCGGGCCGCAAGCTTGAATCTCGATGACGACACGTCCGTTCCCGTCGAGATACAGTACGAACTCAAACGAGCCTAACGGATTCCCATAGCGCCTCCCGACTCAGCACCGCCGGCGCCGCCCTCCGGCCGGCCGGGGTACGATGTTGCCGCAGATCGCGCCAGGGGCATGTTGGGTCTTGCCAGAACGAGCCGGCAGCGGGAAACGATTCCCCACACATGCGGCAAGGGCGTGCGCTTTCTTTGTCGGATCGTCAGTTTGGCGCATAATGGAGCATTGGTTTTTCGTCCCACCACGGGGCAAGAACGCGAGTGGCCCCCATCCTAAGCGGTGGGTCAGGCTGGTCGGAACCCGGCTTTGGCGGCCAGGATCGGTGAGCGTGCTGATGCGTGGATTCATCCCAACGACAAACAGTGCTCACGGCAGGGCGCCTGTGCGCGGAACAGCGTCCGCGTGCGTCAGCGCCGCAGGCTTCGTCGTGCTGCTGATTTTGACCACCCTACCGGGGGGATGTCGTACCAGCTTGCGGACGCAGCATGCTCGAAATGACACACAGACGCCGCACGCCTACGACGGTGAATCGCCGCATCGAGTTGATCCCGTCGCCAGTCCGACGGATGACTACCTTTCGACGGAGGTTGGCGAGATGATGCGCGAGGATCAACAGCGATCGGGGAGCGGCCTGAATGCTCACCCAACTCGGCCACCGCCGCGGCAGCCGGGTGACACGCCCTTGCGGCCCGCGCAGCGACCGGGCATGCAGCGCAACGGCCCCTAATCCAAAAGCGAAGGAACCTCGCGGACCGTGGACCGCAATTGTAGCGGCGTTGTGCATCGGTCACCGGGCGACACCAGCGAGCCCGCGGCTCAGGGGAGCGTACACAAACAGGTCTATCACCAAGGCCGCTCTATCGTCGGGCCGTGCGTTTTCGCAGAAATCTGGGCGTTATCAGGCCGAAAAAGGTCAAAACGAGCATCATGCCGCCAACGGAACCACATGTCAGGGCGGGGAATCCCGATGGCGCTTCAACGACGCCGTCCAACTCGGGGGGAAGCTCCTCTAGGTTTCGAGCTTCGATCGGGATGAAATCGTCAAACGGAAGATCGCGGTCGATGAGGTCTCGGTCGTCCGAGTCGGCCGGGCGGACCTTGACCTCCTGGCTCAACGTGAGGCCGCCGGTGGCGGTATTTCGCATGAACGCAATCGACGCGATGGGCAGTCCATCGTTGGCCGTCTCATAGGACACGGTACCGGAAAGGTTGGGCGGGCCCACAAAGCCGTCCCCATCGATATCAAACCCAGGCATCCTCCACGAGTAAAGAATGGCCCAGATACGATCGTCCGGTATGAACTGCTCCGTGGACGGCCCCGTCGGCTTTAGCAACTCCTGCCAGCCGAGGCCAATCCCCTTGACGCCGACCGGCCCGTTACCCGCAGCGCCAGGCCGGCGAGCGGCTCCTCCGCCATAGGAATCGAAGGTCGGATCATCTTCGACAAGGTTCGACAGTGCCTCAAACGTTTGCGTCGCAAACAGCGAAGTTGAGGGGTCGTCGGGATCGATTCGGAACAGGGATCTGAGCGTAAAGCTAATCGCCTGGCGGTTGTCGGAACTCATGGCCGCTCCATCATTTGGGGCGTCGGGATCCTCGATGACCAGTGACCAATTCCGTACGTCGGTGGTGCGCCACAGCCCGTTGCCGTCCCAATCGATTCCCAGAAGGTCTTCAATCTGTGATTCCGGTATTTTGTTTTCGACGAGGAGATCCTCACGGAACAATCGGAGGAGACCCTCAAGATCCTGCGGGTTGTCAATGGTTTGAAAATCTTCGCTGGATCCTTCGTCCGTGCGCTCTAAGTCGTTGCCCATATCCATGGAATTGCCCAGGCCATCCTGGTCAATATCGGGATTGCCCGTTTGATTGAATCGTACGATCAATTGCCCCTGATTGCCGAACGCGCGAAGGTTGATCAGCGGGTCGATATCCTCGCCGTCGTTGACTGAATCCCCATCGGTATCGGGGTTCGTTGGATCGGTGAAGACGAAACCATCGAAATCGTGCAGCAGGCCGATCGAGTCACCATTTGTGCGTATAATCGTTGAGCCGGAATTGTTAAGCGGATGTTCTCCAGGGCTGGGCAGGCCGTCTTGAGTTGAATCGCCCCACTCAAACAAACCGTCAAGAAGTCCGTCGTGATCTTCATCAATGAACATCAGACCGAACACCTCGGTGAAGTCGGTCAACCCATCGCCATCTGTATCGGGCCTGAGTGCGTCTGTCGCTACGGCCCGCCGGGCGAAAATGGGGGTTGGCGGCGTTCCGGGCACAATCGCGGATGGTGACGGGTAGAAAACCACCCGATCGACCGGTTCGTCGGCACCGGCAGGATTGGATTCCACGCCGCCGACTTCCCAGCTATCGGGCAATCCGTCTCCGTCCGTGTCCGCGGAGGAATCGGCGATGCGATCCCCGTCAATATCCAACCCGCTAAGCACCGAGGCTACGGATAGATTTGGCTCGCAGAGCCGAAAACCGCCGGTTCCTTGGACGTCTATCTGGCAGGCTGCGTTGCGGTAGACGGTACACTCGAATCCGAGCACGGAACTGAGGTCGTCGTTGCAAAGCTCGTACGTGCCTTGGATGCTGGCGCCCTCGGCATTGAAACACACGGCCAGACGACTCGCCTCCGCCGTTGCGCACGCATCCGCCGCACATTGCGCCTGACATGTCGCGTTGCACTCCGGCCGTACCTCGCCGCAATTAGCCTGCCCGTAACTTGGCACGGCAACACCCATCGAAAATAGTACTGCGAGCACAAATCCAATCGGGAATCGCTTCATCGGTTTCTTCCTTTAATTTGAGCCATCAAGGCCGCACAACCGCGCGCCGAGCCGCCGAAACATCAGCATGAAAGGATCGGTTCGCACCAGAACCGTTGCTGAAAAAAAGATACGAAATCGCGCGACCGCCGGGAGACCGGCACACTCTAAACGCTGAGGCCCGAGCCTTGCCCCGAACACGCGAACAACCGCCGCCCCGGCTGGGACAAATCGACCCGTTAGCGCTGCGGGCGTCGTTGCCGAGACCACCATACTCCGCCCAAGAGCGTATCATATTGTGAGTCGGCTGCAAGGCGATTAGGTGCTCCGCCAAGGGTTCGTGACACTTCAGGCGGATGGAATGCCGTTTGTTCCTGCAGCCTGCAAGGCTGCGCTACAGTACCCGTGGGTCCGCTCGTTGCGGGCCCACGGACACTGACCAGCCTATCTCATTCGACCCATATCGCGGCGGCTAGACGGTATACCGCACGTTTCTCACGCAACGAGAACACTCTACCATCTTG
>CAZYXP010000221.1:0-5522 GCA_964651325.1 uncultured Phycisphaeraceae bacterium | reverse complement strand
CTATTCAGAGCACAGGGCGCAAGCCCTGTGACCTTGTTAAAGCCGGGTACATCTCTCTTGCGGCGATTGTTGGGCCAACCCCCACGGCCGCGCGGGCTGAAGCCTGCGGCTCGGGGCGGATGGCTGATGGTCCGAGGGCTGGCGCCCGCGGCTCTGAGCGGATGGCTGGTGGTCCGAGGGCTGGCGCCCGCGGCTCTGTGCGGATTGCATCCGTGGCGTAGGGGGGCACAATGCGTCCATGTCGATCGAACGGGCGTTGCCCGTCATCATCCCGCAGGTCTCGCAGCAGCGTTGGTCATGCCATCAGTGCGCGCAATGCTGCCGCACGGCTGTGGTGCATCTGTTTGCTGCCGATCGCAGGCGGATCGATGAGCAAGACTGGAGCAAGACGCTGGATGGGGCTCCCTACGTCCGCGTGGGTCGTCAGTATGTGCTGAACGAACGCGACGACGGCGCATGCGTGTTTCTCGATCCAGAAAACCAATGCCGAATTCACGCCCAATATGGTGAACAGGCCAAGCCCCTCGCGTGCCGGATGTTTCCGTTTTCCGTCCGGCGGGCAAAGGGCCGATGGCAGGCGTCGCTGCGATTCGATTGTCCGAGCGTTGCGACGTCGGAGGGGGCCGCGCTCGCATCGCATCAGGCATCGCTTGAAGGCACGGCGGCCCAATTGGGGTCGGCTCGCGGACGCTCAGACAAACCCGTCATGCTCACGCGCGGGCGAATCGCCAGCGACTTAGAGCAACGCGCGCTGACCGAAGCGATCGTCGGTGTGCTCTACGACGATTCCCTTGGTTTGGATCAACGGCTGATCGGATTGGCGCGGGTGACTACGACGCTCGCCGAATGCAACCTGGCCAAGGTGCGCGATGATGGCTTCGTGGAGCTCGTCATGCTGCTTTTCAAGGCTCTGGCCTCCGAGTCGGGCAAGCCAGACGCCGCGCCCGGGCGCAAGCAAGCCAGGTTGTTTCGGCAGTTGATATTCGCGCACACCGAACATGTCTCGCTCGGCCAACTTCGATCGGGCTTGTTTGGGAAATTCCGTATCCGCGCAGGTCAACTCAAGAAATCGCGGTCGTACGGGCGGGGCGTGGGCGTTGTCCCCCCGCTTTCCGGCATTGGTGGCTCGACCACGTTTGAAGCGATTGAGGCCGTCTTGCCCGAAGTCGCCGACGAGGCCTCGATTGTGGAACTCTGGCGGCGTTACTTGCTGATGCGTGTGAAGAGCGAATCGGTGTTCGGCCGGGGATACTACGATTGGCCCATGCTCGCGGGCTTCTCGGCCCTCTGGCTCGCCATCGCGACCAGCGGATACCTTGCCCGATGGTCCGCGGCCGCCGCCGGCCGAACCTGTTGGGGCCGAGACGATCTGGTCTGGGCCATCGGCGTAATCGATCGGACGGCCACCCGCGCGCCGGCCTTGGGAACCATGACCGAGCGAGCGCGGATCAAAGCGCTGCAGGCAGACGACGGCCTGGCGAGCTTGCTGAGGCGGTATGCGACAATTTCAAAGAGGATTGAGCCATGAACATCTCGGCGGAAACGCTTGCAGCGAAGATCGATCACACGTTGTTGAAGCCAGAGGCGACGTCGGAGCAGATCGATTTGCTTTGCGACGAGGCGATCGAGCATGGTTTTGCCACGGTGTGCGTGAATCCGATATACGTGACGCGGGCGGCGGGGCGATTGCGGGCTGTCGGGAAGAATCGATGTGGCCCGGGCGTAGCGGCGGTCGTGGGTTTTCCGCTCGGGGCGACGTCGCAGGGCGTCAAGGAGGAGGAGGCGCGGCGTGCGGTGGGCGACGGGGCCACCGAAATCGATTTGGTGATTCACATCGGCGGGCTGATCGACGGGGCGCATCGAGCGATTCGCGCGGAAATTGAGGCCGTGGCCAAGATCGTGCATCGCGCCGACCCGCCGGGGCTGCTCAAGGTCATTTTGGAGACGGCGGCGTTGACGGAGGAGCAGATTCTCGCCGGCTGTCGCGCGTGCGCGGTAGGCGAGGCCGATTTCGTCAAAACGTCCACCGGATTGCATCCGAGCGGCGGGGCAACCTTGCCCCACGTCCGCTTGCTTTTTCGCAGTGCGTCACCCCTGCGGGTCAAGGCGGCCGGGGGGATCAGAACGGCAGAGGCGGCGCGGGCCATGATCGAGGCGGGGGCGGCGCGGATCGGGACGTCCTCGTCGGTGGCGATCATCCAGGCGCAACGAGACCATGGCAAGGTGGATGATTGACGGGCTTGGGCGTCGTGGGTAGAATTTGCTCGGCGTTGAGGTTCATTTCAGGAGTTGCGCCATGACGGATGATATTGCCAGTAGTTGCCAGAAATGCGGCGCTAGCGTTTACAAACAACATCTCGATTCGGGTATCGCCCGGTATGAAGGTGGCAAGCTCATGTGCGCGCATTGCTGCTCGGAATACGAGCGGATGAACGATTCCACCGGAATGAGCGCGGTGAGCGACTTTGAGTCGATCCCATTGGACGACGAAGACGATGGTCGGGCTTCCTTGGATATGTCCCAAAGCCGGATCATGACGACCGAGCAAACGCTCGGCAAAGCCAGCAGTTGGGATGATTCAAAATACCGCCGCCCGCTCGAGCCTGGAAGCGGCGGGGCTACACGATGCCGCTCGTTTCACTCCAAGCTCGCGGATTCGGCGTTGCGGTTTCTCAACACACAGGTCAATGACTGGCTAGACGCCAACGACGACATCGTCATCAAGTTTTCGACGTCCACGATCGGCATCTTCGAGGGCAAGCACGCCGAGCCCCACATGATCCTGACCGTATTCTATTAACCGGGTGAAGCGCATCGGTCCCCGAGCCGAGGGCTTCAGCCCGCGCGGCGCCCAGGGGCACCGCGGCGTTTCGATCCGCACGGCTATTCACCTAATTGTTGTTAGCTCAAGAACATCCGGCCTGCAGACGCGTCGACCCTAGCGGCGTCGTGTGCCCACTCGAGGGCGAGTAGGCTACATCGGCAGGCCACTTGGTTGTCACTGCTCGGTTGGGAACTCCGTCAGCAACGCGAAGACGCGCCGGTGCCCCGTCGAGACGGACAGAGCTGAAACTTCGCGACCCGTGACCCAACGAGCGGCGGCGGGTATCGTTTGCGATCGGGCGGGGCGAACCGCACACCGGTAGACGAGGAACGTCAATTCGCGATGGGTCAGGCGGTGGGCAACGCGCCCGATCTTCTGAGCCTCACCTCGCCCGATGAGGCCGTGCTCGTCGAGCATTTTCTCGATGGCAACGTCTGCGGCGGCTGCGGACGAAATCTCTCGGTTTGGGAATTCCCAAAGGCCGGACCAGAGTCCGCCGGTGGGACGCTGGCGCATGAGCGTTCTTCTCTTCCAAGTGAGGGCAATCACCACGTGTGTTTGGCGTTTAACCTTGACCTTGGCGTCTCGCCGGGGGATCGAATCCGTGAGGCTTTCAGCGCGGGCGACGCACTGCGCCTTCAGGGGGCAGGCCTGGCAGTGCGGCGATTTCGGCGTGCAAAGGGCGGTCCCCAGATCCATCCACGCCTGATTGAAATCGCCGGGGCGGCCGGGCGGGATCAACTCTGTCGCCAAACACTGAATCGCCTCAAGGCCGGGCTTGGCAAGCACATCGTCGCGGACGCCGAAGAGCCGCGCGACCACGCGTGCTACGTTGCCATCGACCGCGGCCACGCGCTCGCCAAAGGCGATGGAGGCGATGGCCGAAGCGGTGTATCGTCCGATGCCCGGCACCTGCATCAGTTCGGCAGCGCAGTCGGGCATGGCCTTGCCGTTCTGTGCGATTTGTTGAGCCCCGGTGTGCAACAGGAGCGCGCGCCGGTAATAGCCCAATCCTTCCCAATGCTTCAGGACGGTGTCGTGGCGGGCTCGGGCAAGGCGTTGCACCGTGGGGAATCGCTTCAGGAATCGTTCGTAGTAGGGCAGCACCGTATCGACGCGGGTTTGCTGCAGCATGATCTCCGCGACCCATTGCGCGTAGGGATCGCCCTCGCGTTGCCGCCAGGGCAGATCGCGGCGGTTTCGATCGTACCAGGTGAGCAGCTTTCTCCGAATCGTCTTTCGGAGTGCCGGAGGCATGGCCAGTGGTGTTGCGCTATGGCCGGCGCGGGGTGAGGGGCTCACGGCTGACGCAGGTTTCTGCCGCAGTGGGCGCAGTAGTTGGCGCGACTCGGTCGAGCCTCGCCGCATCGCGGGCAGCCGCTTGGGGCGGTCTTGGGGGGCATGGCCAGGATCATGATCAACATGACGAAGATGCCCACGAACACGAACCCCAGCGGAACGCGGGCGAGGGCGGTTCCGATTGCTGCCAGCGCGACGGCCATGGGGCGAATCTCCGGTGCAACGTTGGACGCCCGCTTCTATCGATTTGGGTCGGGTTTCGCAAGGGCGAAGCGGTCTCGAATGGTTGAGTAATCCGCGCCGCCGAGGCGTCCGACGAGATCGATTTTCTCGACGCTAGCGGTTCCGTCGGGCTGCAGACATTCACCGGCTATGTGAAAGCACAGCACGTGGCCGATGCAAATGTTGGCGGACAGTGGTCCGTCGCCCACGGGCACGATCTGCACGAGCTTGCATTCAAGATGGACCGGCGACTCGGCGACGCGGGGCGGCTTGACGAGGGTGCTCGGCAACGGCGTAAAGCCGACGGCGTCGAATTCGTTGACCTCGGGCGCGAACGGGAAGGAGGCCTCGTTGACCGCCGAGGACAGTTCATGGGAAACCACATTGACGACGAATTCATCGACGCCTTGCTGAAGATTGATCAGGGTGTCCTTGTCGGTTCCGTCGGCCTTGGTGCAGGGAGAAAAAATCACGGCCGGCGGATTCGAGCCGACTCCGTTGAAGAACGAATACGGCGCCAGATTGGGGATGCCGTCGGCGGACATGGTCGAGACAAAGGCAATGGGCCGAGGGAGCACGGCGGAAAGCAGCGTCTTGAAGTTGGCGCGGCGATCGCGGTCAGCGGTAACGAGCTGCTCAAAGTTGTCAAACGGTTTCATGCATCCTCCTTGGTCTTCATTGCTTGTGGGGCCTGGTTGGAATATTAACCACCAAGGCACCAAGACACAAAGAACACACGGAAGAAGAGAAGGCGTAGAGAGAAGAAGTCGGGCGGGCGACTCCGACGTTCAGGGATCTTCGATGTTTGAGGTTGGACGAATGACCGGTTTTCACAATCTCTTGGTGCCTTCGTGCCTTGGTGGTGAACCAAGTGGTGGGACTACCAGCAAAACCCGAAGTAATCCTCTAATCTCACATTGCCAATCGCTTTATGCCATCGCGGATCAAGCGGACGTTGAAATTGATCAGCAGCCCCAAGCGATAGCCGGAAATCTTGAGGTACGTTAAGAGTTGGGCCGTATGGACCGGCTCCAAAGACTGAATTGCCTTGAACTCCACGATAACTGCCTCGTCTACGATCAAATACAACCGAAGCGACGCATCGAGGTGGATGCCCTTGTACAACACCGGTCACGGCACCTGACGATCGATCGCTCTCTTGCTGGTCTTATGAAAA
>CAZYXP010000220.1:0-5542 GCA_964651325.1 uncultured Phycisphaeraceae bacterium | reverse complement strand
CGCAGTGTCGAACCAGCAACAAGATGAGCGGCAAGATCATCAATTTTCAAATGCGCGTAACAGGGCTGGTATTGAGTGAGAATGAAGAGCAGGCGACCGAGCTGGTTGAATCGAACCATTCCCGCATCTTTGATCGACTCAATTTCGTTATTCGCAGCGCTGAAATGCGGCACCTAAATGAACCTGAACTGCAAACGATCAAACGAAGGTTGAAAACGGAGTTTGATCGGATATTCGGTGACCCCGAGTTGCTTCAGGAGGTCGTTATTCCCGAACTGCTGCAATCCGGTTCGGGTGTTTGAGTGTCGATCCGTGCCGGTTTGCTCCGATAATATCCGGACAGCCGGCAGAAACTGCTGACCGACGCGCAAGGATTGCGCAACAAATGGGATGGAACCCGTGGCGGAAACCTCAGATCAACAATCCGACGACGCTGGGTTCTCCGGGTTCAGCCAGGATGACATCGACGCCCTGCTAAGCGGGGATGATGGTGGCGCAACGGAATCCGCGGAATCACCCGCCTCAACTGCGCCCCCACCCACCGAAGACACCGCCTCCGATGGCGGGTCCATGGATCAATCAGACATAGACGCCCTGCTCAACGGCGGCGGCGAGTCTGCGGAATCCGCCGCACCCGAAACGCCCCCTACCGGGGAAATGGATCAATCAGATATCGACGCCCTGCTCAATGGCGGCGGCGAGTCTGCGGAATCCGCCACACCCGAAACGCCCACATCGGCGGAGATGGGGCAGGCGGAAATCGACCGCATGCTTTCCGGTGGCGACGCTGCGCCGGAACCTGCCGAGACGCCGGCCGCGCCGGCTGTAGAGGAGCGGCTTGATTCAATGGGGCGGCCCTTTGATGAGGTCGCGGCGGCCATGCAGGCCGCCATCGAAGAGGAAAAGGCGGCACCGGCAGCCAATGGAGGAGGGGGCGCGCCGGGGGTGGAACCCGAATCACTCGACTTGCCCGACCTCGGAGATGGCAGCAATACTGAACCCGCTTCGAGTCGGGTGACGATGCTCAGCGACGTTAAGCTTCGAGTGCGGATTCAACTCGGCAAAACGCGCATGCTGGTCGAGGATGTTCTCAAGCTCAACGAAGGAAGCGTCGTGGAGTTGGACAAGCTGGCGGGCGATCCCGTGGATGTCATCATCAACGATCGTTTGATCGCTCGCGGTGAAGTTTTGGTGCTCAACGACAATTTCTGCATACGGATTTGCGAGGTGCTCTCCAACGACCCGCACCGAATCACGACATGACGGCTCTATCGATTGGTCTCAAACGATCGCGCTTACTCGGCGGGATGCCGCGGCCACCTTGGTCCGCCGTTGGCTTGCTCTTGGTATGCGCTTGGACGCAGTCGGCCGGTGCGGAAGAACCTCGGCACGCCGACGGACAACGCTCCGCGGCCGAAACGACGGTCGACATGGAACACGGGCCGGGGTATCCCCGCCAGCAAGCCGTCTCGGATGCCTCGGGTCGGAAACAAACGATGCTGAAACATCCTTCCACCGGCGGCGGCATGAAGGATGCCCGGCGTACGCTTCGCCGTCGGGCCGCGCGCGTGGAGGCCGAGCCTGGTCGGGCCACGGCCGGGCGCGAACGATTGGCCACGCCCTGGTATCGAAGCGGACTTGGTGCGTTGGGGATTGTGCTGGCCTTGATGGGTGTCGTTTGCTTTTGTGTCCGGAAGTGGATTCCGGCGGTGCGCGTGGCGGAGAGTCAGGCGATGCGGGTCGTCGCCCGCGCGTCGGTTTCACCGAAACAAAGCGTGGCGCTGATTCAATTGGGCCGGCGGTTTGTTATGGTCGGCGTCTCTCCCGAACGGATGAGCGTTTTGAGCGTCATCTCGGATCAAGAAGAGGTGGCCGATCTGGCCCAGGTGAGCGGCACCTCAAGCGATTCGAGCCGCCCCGGCTTTGCGCATTGCCTTGAGGAGGAGTCCGAAGACTTTGGAGCCGATCGCGAGGGCCCATCGGCGATGGTCACGACGGCGGATCAGGATCCCATTCGAGTCGTAGGATCGGATAGCGGAAAGGCGTTGGGCGATCTGCTTCATCGCCTGCGGAAGCTTCATACGAGTTCGGAGAAAAACCCCGCAACCGGCTCGCGCCGGTCCGCGACACGAAGGTCGTTGTGAAAATTAAGCATGCCTGATCGGCACCGATTTGATCGGGCCGGTCGTCTCACATGGATGTGGGATGGGGCATGGCGCGTTGGAGTAGCGCATGATGCGGACGAGGAGTCGATTGGGGCTGATCCACTTGCTGATGGGGACGGTCTGCCTATCCCCGTTCGGCGCGACGGCGTTGGCTCAATCGTCCATCGGCTTCGACAATGCGGCCGGAATTCCCGACCTATCCAAGCTGATTCCGACTGCCCAGGATCCCAAGGCGGTCAGCTCGAGCTTGAAGATTCTGGTGCTGTTGACCGTCTTGACGCTGGTCCCGTCTGTGATGGTCATGATGACCGCGTTTCCCCGCATCATCATCGTTCTGGCCCTGCTCCGCCAGGCAGTCGGCACGCCACAGTTGCCCCCGGGGCAAGTCCTGCTGGCGTTGTCGCTGTTTATCACGATGCTGATCATGTCGCCAGTTTGGCACAAGATCAACAACGACGCCGTGACCCCCTACTTCGACAGCGAGATGGGTCAGGAGGAGGCGATGGCCATTACCTCCGGACACCTCAAGGACTTCATGTATCGGCAGATTGAGCAGGCGGACAATTATGAGGACATCTACCTGTTCATGGAATACTCCGAGAACCGTGCCATCTCAGCGGAAGAGGACATCGCGATTGAATCGGTGCCGATGACCGTGATGATTCCGGCGTTCATGCTGTCCGAGCTCAAAACGGCCTTCATCATGGGGTTTCGGATCTACCTGCCGTTTCTGGTCATTGACATGGTCATTGCGACGATTCTGCTTTCGATGGGCATGATGATGCTGCCACCGGTTTTGATTTCGCTGCCGTTTAAGATTCTTCTGTTCGTGCTGGCCGATGGCTGGCACTTGGTGGTTAGCACGTTGCTGTATAGTTTTGTTTAGCAAGGGCGCACGGCGAGCCGCCCACACCCACCGACGCTTGGGGTTGCCATAGGAAGGGCGGCCCGGCGGCGGTTTGAAAGGAGTCAACGATGGACCTGGAACAGGCGCTTGAACTGGGCCGCAACGCATTTTGGATGGCGCTTTCCACGTCGGCGCCGATTCTGGGGATCGGACTCATCGTCGGTCTGGCCATTGCATTGTTTCAGGCCGTGACGCAACTTCAGGAGCAGACCTTGACGTTTGTGCCCAAGATCGCGGCCATGGTCGTGGCGGCCACCATCTTCATCCCATGGATTTCGCAGCGGATGATGAGCTTTACGCAGGACATGCTGGGTACCTTGCCTTATTGACTGAGCGCGTGCGGATATGCCCTTTGAATTGGTCAACATTTTGTTCGCGCTTCCTCTATACGCGCTGATCCTCTTTCGCTTGGGCGGTCTGATGATGACGGCGCCGATGTTGAGCAGCAGCGTCATTCCGATTCGCGTGCGCGCCGCGCTGGCCATGACCATGGCCGCCATGATTTTCCCGTTGATGGTGCATGCCTTGCCGCGTGAGCTGACGATGGTGGACGTCCTCGTGGGTTCGGTGGCGGAGATCATGATCGGTGCCACGATTGGGTTGACGCTGAGCCTGGTCCTGCTCATGGCGGACATCGCCGGCATGATCGTCGGGCAACAGGGGGGGCTCGCGCTGGGGCAGATTTTCGACCCGACGCTCAATCGGCAATCAACGGTGTCCGGACAGGTCTATTTGATTGTCCTAACGTTGATTTTTCTGATCGTCGGCGGGCACCGCGAGATGGTCGCCGCGCTGCTCGACACGTTTGATGCGATTCCTTTGATGTCGTTTCAATATGAACGATCCGTGTTGACGTTGCTCATCGAGATTCTTTCGTCCGCGTTTGTGATGGGCATCCGCGTCGCCGGACCGGTCTTGATCGCGCTGTTCCTGTTGGGGACAGCGCTCGGGTTTCTCTCGCGTACCATGCCGCAATTCAACATCTTGACGATTGGATTCACGCTTCGATTGCTGGTGGCGTTGGGGACCGCCGGGCTGGCGTTGGCCGCCTGCCGCGACCTGTTTGTCGATTCAATATGGGATGGCGTGGCGGCGTTGCGTTCCGCGCTGGGCCTGCCATGAATAGAGTGAAGAGACGATAACCTATGCCGGCCGATCGTGACGAAAAAACGGAACCCGCAACGCCGCGAAAACGCATAGAGGCGCGCGGCAAAGGGCAGGTTCCGCGCAGTCAGGACATCTCCGCCGCGGTGTTGCTGCTGGCCGGCTTCATTGCGCTGTTCTTATTCGGTCCGGCTCTTTGGCATGGCATGCTGTCGATGGTGCGGGCCGCTCTGGATTCGAAGCAACCCGGATCGCTTGACGCCCTGTTCCCGCTGGCGATGACGGCGATTGCCGAATCGCTCAAAAACCTGGCGCCGATTTTGATTTTGATGTTCCTCGCCTTGCTCGTGGCGCTCTACGCTCAGGTGGGTTGGCTGGTCACGCTGGAAACGCTCATGCCGAATCTGGGCAAACTCAACCCGATCAGCGGAATAAAGCGTTTGTTCGGCCTGAGTTCCTGGGTGCTTGCGGCCATGAATTTCGGCAAGCTCCTGTTCGTCGGTATGGTGGCATACCTGACGCTCGTCGGCAGCGCGGCGGCGATTCTCTTTTCCTCCACGTTCAAGCACGCTGAGATGTTTCTGCTCGGCGCGGATTTAGTTTTCACGCTGGCGATGCGGCTGGCCGTGGCGCTGTTTGTCTTGGCGCTGGCCGACTACGCCTGGCAGCGATACAAGCATGAGCGCGATCTTCGCATGACCAAGGAAGAGGTCAAAGACGAAATGCGCAGCATGGAAGGCGATCCGCAGGTCAAGCGTCGCCGGCGGCAGGTGCAGTTGCAACTGGCGATGCAACGCCTCAATAGGGATGTGCCCAAAGCCGACGTCGTCGTCACCAATCCGACCCATTACGCGGTGGCGATTGCGTATGATTCGCAAACCATGGCGGCCCCCAAGGTCGTAGCCAAAGGTGCCGACGAAATCGCTTTGCGAATCAGGCAGATTGCGGCGAGCGCCGGAATTCCGATCGTGGAACGTCGGGCGTTGGCGCGCGGGCTCTACGATGCCGTCGAAGTCGGCGACTTTGTGCCGGAGCGATTCTATCGGGCCATTGCGGAGATTCTGGCGTACGTCTACGAATTGAGCGGTCAGTCCACCTTGAAACGCACAGGAGCGAACCGTCCGGCGCTGGTGTAGCGGACCGTTTGAAACATGGCGAAGATCGATCTGAAACATTTAGGCCTCGGGGTTAAGGGGTTGCGTTTTGAAGGCGTGCTGCTGCCGATTGTCTCGCTCGGGCTGATTCTGGTGATCTTGATTCCGCTCCCGACGCCGGTGATGGATTTCCTGCTTCTGATCAACATCACGCTCGCCGGGATCGTGATGATGACGGTCATGTTCATCAACAAGCCGTTGGAATTCTCGTC